>JBCDBH010000624.1:0-1516 GCA_039184055.1 Acidobacteriota bacterium | reverse complement strand
CGAAGCTCCTTCAGCGGGCTCGAAGAGCAGCGACTCTCGTCAACCATAGACATCGCTATGGTGCCCAAAAGCCAGTACGAGAACGACAAGACGCTGATCTTCGATACGACAGATGATCCGATAGTCACCTACCCGATACCGCCACAAGTCGCTCAACTCCCCACGTAGTGCGTGGCCGACCCGCCTAGGGTCTTCGTCCGTAGAAATCCGCTCACGGAGAAACCGAAGGACGCGCTTTTGCGTGTTCGGGTCGAGACTGTGCAGCTGTTTCCTGGCTTTGCCAGCGAGCTCAACCGTCCAGGCCAAGCTCGCGCTCCACTTCGTCCAAGGTATAACGCCTGCCCGGTTCGGCTAACGCCGACTCGGCGAGCTGCAGATCCTCGAGGTCTTCGAGCGCTCGCAGGAGCGCATGGCGCACCAAAGCGGCTTTGCTCTCGGGCGAGGTTGCTCCGAGGCGCTCGAGGCGATGTTCGATTTCGGGATCCAGATTCATCGTCATCGGAGTCCTCCTCTACAAGAAGTATGACACTAGGAGCCTAGCCGCCGTTCAGCCAGTCACGCGGCCGTAGGAAGTCGTCGTAGAGCCGTGCCTCGGGCGTTCCGGGCTCGGGCCGCCAGTCGTAGCGCCAGGAGGCGTCGGGTGGCATCGACGCGAGGATGGATTCGACGCGTCCGCCGAGCTCCAGACCGAAACGCGTGCCCCGATCCCAGACCAGATTGAATTCGACGTAGCGTCCACGACGGTAGCGTTGGAAGTCGCGTTCACGCTCGCCGTAGGGGTGGTCTTTGCGTCGTTGGATGAGCGGTAGATAGGCCGGTAGGAAGTGGCTGCCGACGCTCTGAGTGAGACCGAGACAGGACGCGAAGTCGGGGCCGTCGAAATCGTCGTAGAAGAGCCCGCCGATGCCACGTGGCTCCCCCCGGTGGTGCAGCAAAAAGTAATCGTCGCACCAGGTCTTGAGTCGGTCGTAGAGATCGTCACCAAAGGCCGGCATGTAGGGCGCCACCGCGGCGTGGGCGGTGCGATGCCAGTGCACACAGTCTTCTTCGAAACCGTAATACGGCGTCAGATCGAAACCACCCCCGAACCACCAGGCCACCGGCACGCCATCGCGCGAGGCGACAAAGCAGCGGATATTGGCGTGGCTGGTGGGAATGTAGGGATTGCGCGGGTGGACGATCAGCGACACCGAGACGGCCTCGAAGGCGGCGCCGGCGAGCTCGGGTTTGCGCGAGGTGCCCGCCTTGGGCAACGAGGCGCCGACGGTATGTGAGAAGTTGACCGCCGCGCGCTCGATCAGCTCACCGCCATCGAGCACCCGGGGACGTGATAAGCCACCACCGGGACGCTCGAAGATGTCCTCCCGAAAGGACGTCGTACCGTCCTCGGTGGCCAACGTGGTGGTGATCTCGTCCTGCAGATCGAGAAGAAAGCCGCGCATCGGCGCGATGTCGATGGCCGTGGATTCAGTCGTCATGGCAAAGCCGTCCTCGAAAAGTCGAATCTTCCCGCTGG
>JBCDBH010000623.1:0-1551 GCA_039184055.1 Acidobacteriota bacterium | reverse complement strand
ATGATCGAGATATGACCAAACGACTCAAATCAGCTCGATTCGTGCTGTTATTCGTTGTCGGCGCGCTTGTCAGCGTGGGGCCGATCCTGGCCGCCGGTGAGATGACCGCCGCCGATCGCGAGGCGCTGGCGCGCGACTATTTCAAGGCGCTCGAGAGTCTCGATTGGGACAAGCAGGCGACGTTTTACACCGAGGAGTCGGTCTTCGAAGATCCGACCTCGGTGATGTTCGGTGAACCGTGGCATTTTGTCGGTCCTGAAGCGATCGTCGAGTTTTGGCGCTCGTCGACCGAAAGCTCGGGGACGATCGAGGTGAAGCACGACATCCAGCGGCTCTTTGTTTCGGGACCGTACGTGGTGATCGACTTCGCGTCGACGGTGCGGCTGACGGCGGTGATGATCGGCTTTCCCGACGAAGAGATCTCGAGCGTGATCGAGGTGTCGACGGTGCTCAGGATCGACGACGGCAAGGTGCTGCATCATCTCGATCACGCCGATTACGAGACGGCGTGGGCGGATCTGCAGGCGATCCAGGCTCGACTCGAGTCGGAAGCGAGCGCGGAGTAAGACCGGGCCGCCTCGATACGAGCCGCAATGCAGGCTCGACACTCACCGACAAGCTAGCGAGGTGTCGCCCTGAAAAAGGCCGCTCCCGAAGGAGCGGCTCGGCCATGGAGGAGGCATCCTGGCCGTGGGAGAACGGTCGAAGTATTCAGTTCGCTTCATCGTAGGCGCGACGCATGCTCCGAAAGTGGCGGATCGCTTCGCCTCGTGACAGGACGTCGGCGTTGAAGAGGTCGGTCAGGCTACGGGCGACGCAACCGAGAAAGGCGGCGCGGCTCGGCCAGGCGGCGTCGTAGCTACAGGGAATCTCGGGGAGCACGACGTGGCTACCGGCACGCACACGCTCGAGACGATTGCGCACGCCACCCGGCCACAGCACGTCGACTTCGCCGTAGAGCGCGTCACCGAGACCAAAGGTGCGTTCGAGGCTGTGTTGGGAGGCGAAGCTCGAACCGCCGGTGACGGGTGACAGCACGGTGTCGCCGTTTTTTGGGGTGAAGGCGATGACTGCGCCGATGCCGTTGCGGTTGACCGCACCATGCGGGGTCAGACCGACGCTACCGACGGTTTGCACGGTGACCGAGCGATGGCCGTTGTCGCCGTTCGCCAGCTCGACGGTGAGGCTACCCGGTAGACGATCGATCCCCATCCACACGAAGCCATCGGGCGTGAGGTCCCAGGTGATGCCGAGGGTGGCGATGCCGTCGAAGGGGGCGTCCCACATCGCCGGGCTCGGCACCATGAGGGCTTCTTCCGGGAGATCGAACGACGACGCGGTGACGACGTCGACAAAGCCGTTGCGGTCGAGATCGCCCAGGGCGACGCCGGTGACGGCGCGACGTCGGTGGTCGAGCTCGATGGCGTCGGCGTCGTAGGTGAACTCACCGGTGCAGCTCTGGTTCTGCAGCAGAACGCCCGGGTTGTCGGCCGGCACCATGACGCCGAAGTCGAGCCCACCGTGGTAGATCACGTCCTGGTCGCCGTCGTT
>JBCDBH010000622.1:0-1551 GCA_039184055.1 Acidobacteriota bacterium | reverse complement strand
CGCGATCTCTGAGCGTGCCCGCTCTTCGCTCCCTCGACGTACCTACGGGTACGCCTCCGGGCGCGCAACCCAGCGCGGCCCCGATCGCACCCACGTTTACGCCCCACCCTTCGATGTTTGGTGAGACATGCGGGCTAGCGATACCATCGCGCTCGCAATCAACGAGGAGGATCCGTGAGCAAGTCGATTCGTATTGTCGGTATTCCGATGGACCTCGGCCAGGCGCGGCGTGGTGTCGATATGGGCCCGAGCGCCATCCGCTACGCGGGTCTTCGTGACCGTCTCTCGCGTTTGGGATGTACCGTCCACGATTCCGGAAATCTGGAGATTCCCGAGCGCGACACGCTCGATGGTGACGGTGGCTTGGCCTTTGTCACCCCGGTCGCGACGGCCTGCGAGACGGTGTATCGAGTCGGCGTCGACGCGATCAAGGAAAACACCGTGCCGCTCTTTCTCGGTGGCGATCATTCGATCGCTCTCGGCACGGTCGCGGCGGCCGCGCACGAAACACGCGTCGGCGTCTTGTGGATCGACGCGCACGGTGATTTCAACACCCACGACACGTCGCCGAGCGGCAACCTCCACGGTATGCCGCTCGCCGCGCTCACCGGTCGCGGTCTACCCGAGCTGGTGAACCTCGGTCACCCAGGCCCCAAGCTCAACGCCCAAGACGTCATGTTGATCGGCGTACGCGATCTCGACCCAGGTGAACGCGTGCTGTTGCGCGAAAGTGGAGCCGGCGTCTATTCGATGCGCGAGATCGACGAGCGTGGCATCGGCGAGGTGGCGCGTGAAGCCTTGAGTCGTCTCTCGCACCTCGACCGCGTACACGTCAGTCTCGATCTCGACGTCATCGACCCGAGCGAAGCTCCAGGCGTCGGCACCCCGGTGCGCGGCGGGTTGAGCTATCGCGAAGCTCATCTTTTGATGGAAATGATCGCTGAAGGAGCCGAGGTGGGCTCGCTCGATGTCGTCGAAGTCAATCCGATTCTCGACCATCGCAATCGAACGGCCGATCTCGCGGTCGAGCTCATTCTGTCGGTCCTCGGCCAGACGATCTATTGAACCTCTCCCGGCGAATCGGCCAATCAGTGTCTTGATGCCACGTATACGCTCGATACCTGAAGAGTTTTTTGTCGAAGAGATCCCGCACACCACATGGAGTGGTGACGGTCCGCATACGATGCTGTGGATCGAGAAACGTCTCGTCAACACCCACGACATCGTCAAGGCGCTTTCCGCCGCGACCACGATCCCACCGGTCGAGATCGGCTTCGCTGGACGGAAAGACCGCAACGCGGTAACCCGTCAGTGGTTTTCCGTGCCGCGTATCGACCCCGATCAAGCGCTTGCTCTCGAGCTCGGCACGGGCGTCACGGTGCTCGATGCGACGCGACACGCCGAGAAACTTCGTGTCGGTCAGCTGTCGGGCAATCGATTCGAGCTGGTGGTGCGCGATGTCGACGCCACGGTGGCCGAGCATGCCGAGCAACGACTGACGTCGATCCGTGAAAAAGGGTTGATCAACCGATTTGGTTCCCAGCGCTTCGG
>JBCDBH010000621.1:0-1559 GCA_039184055.1 Acidobacteriota bacterium | reverse complement strand
GTCGTGGCGCTCGACAACGCGTCGTATCAGTTGCGTCAAGAAGCCGACCTCTACATGTCGGGCTATCTCGTACCCAACCTCGTCCCGATCGACGATCGGATTCCGCGCCGCCAGGGCTGGGGTGAGATCGGCTCGCGGGTCCGCGGCACGTGCTACTGGTACGAGCTCGAGCGTGGCTTCGGCTACATGCGCTTCCTGACCTCGATCGGCCCGGGTCTGTGGCTGACCGACGCGCGTCATCCCGACTCACCGTACGACACCGCGTTCTTCCGGATCGCTCATCTGCCACCCGAGGTGCGCAGCCACACGCTGCCGAGCCGCAACGTGGTCTTCGAGTTCGAGCTTTCGCCGTCCGAGAAGGGTGAGGGCCTCCAGGCGGTCGACATCACCGTCGCGGGTAGCTCGCGTAGCTTCCGTCCGCCGAGCGCCGCGCGCAGCGGGGACGATCATCGCTACCAGAGTGGCGATAGCCACCGCTACGACGACGAGCACGGTTTCGACGACGATGACGATGCCTACCTCGAAGACGAGGAGCACTCGCACGCCACGGCCGACGACCGCTGAGCCACGCTCGCACCAAGCGTCTCCGACCTCCCCGAGTTCTTATTCACGCCCCGCTCAGAGCGGGGCGTTTTTCGTGTTCAACGATCGAGCAAACCGGTGACCAGCTCGGGGAAAAGGATGATCAGCAAAAGACCGAGCAGCTGGATCGCGATGAACGGCAAGACACCACGATAGATCTGTGTGGTGCGGACATTCTCGGGCGCCACCCCGCGCAGGTAGAAGAGGGCAAATCCAAAGGGTGGCGTCAAGAACGAGGTCTGCAGATTCATACCGATCATCACTCCGAACCACACCATGTCGATTCCCAAAATCGACGCCGCGGGAGCGATGAGCGGAATGACGATGAAAGCGATCTCGAAGAAGTCGATAAAGAAGCCGAGCACGAAGATGGTCAGATTGGCCACCACGAGCAAGCCGATCTTGCCACCCGGCAGGTTGGTGAGCAGATCTTCGATCCAAAGATCACCACCCACACCGATGAAGACCAGCGAAAACGCCGTCGAACCGATGAGCAAGAAAACCACCATCGAGGTCAGCTTGGCGGTCTCGTCCATGGTGGCGCGAAGTGCCGGCAGCGTCAGTCGACCATGAAAGAGCGCCAAGAGCATCGCCCCGACCGCGCCCAAAGCACCGGCCTCGGTCGGCGTCGCCAGGCCGGCGAAAATACTCCCCAGAACCACGAGGATCAACGCCAGGGGTGGCACCATGACGAGCGTCGCCTGACGCAGCAATTGAGGCAGCGAGTGGTCACGCTCCTCGATCGGCAAAGCTGGCGCGGCTTCGGGTGAAGCGACCGCCACGCCCGCCACGTAGAGCGCGTAGAACCCCGCCAACATGAGTCCGGGAACCAGCGCGCCGACGAACAGGTCACCGACCGAGATCCCGAGCTGGTCGGCGAGCACGACCAGGACCACACTCGGAGGAATGATCTGACCGAGCGTGCCGGCGGCCGTGATGACACCGGTCGAAAGCTCGGTGCGATAGCCATAGCGCTG
>JBCDBH010000620.1:0-1659 GCA_039184055.1 Acidobacteriota bacterium | reverse complement strand
CATCGACACACCAACTTGGTAGCCTTCAGCCTTCACAACCGAGGACCGATCATCCCATGACCCACCAAGCCATCAACCTCGCCGCCAAGCTCACCGCCTTCTCCGACCACTGGTCACCCCGTGTCGTCGCCGAGATGAACGACTACCAGCTCAAGCTCGCCAAGATCGAAGGCGAGTTCGTCTGGCACCAGCACGACGACACCGATGAAGTCTTCCTGGTCATTAAAGGCCACATGAGGATCGAGTTTCGCGACGGTCACGTCGACCTAGCAGAAGGCGAGATGTTCGTCGTACCCAAAGGCGTCGAGCACAAACCCATCGCCGAAAAGGAATGCCACATCATGCTCATCGAGCCTCGTGGCGTCGTCAACACCGGCGAAGCCGGTGGCGAGCTCACCGCGGCGAACGACGTTTGGGTGTGAACCACCACCTCAGATCACAAACCGGATCTCGCGACGCGGGATCCGGTTTTTTGTGAGGGACTCGACGGCCTCCCTTCGTTGCTTGAGCAGGAACACATTGCGCATATTCACCGCGCCTCACTGCTCAGGGAGACCGAGATGCCTCATACTTCGTTGCTCGTCCGTTGTCTGTCCGGCTCACTCCTGCTCGCCTCGGTCGTCTTGGCCGACGGCGGGGTCACCTTCACTGATATCGCCAACGACCCGGCTTCGGGTCTGAGCTATGAACGCGCGCGCTCGGCGACCGCTGAGGTGATGGATGCGCTGCGTCAGCAGTCGCTGGTCGAACCGCTTCCCCCGATGGCGCTGGCGTCGATGCCCTACAACACCAATGGGCAGCCGGGCATCGCGGTCTTCGACTATGACGGCGACGGCGATCTGGATATCTATGTCACCAACGGTCCGGGCGCTGACAACAGTCTGTTTCAGAGCCAGCTCGAGCAAACGGGCGCGCTGAGCTTTGTCGATGTCGGTGCGGCGGCCGGTGTGGCGGCGACGGCGCAAGACGGCATGGGCGTGTGCTACGGCGATACCGACAACGACGGCGACGACGATCTGCTGGTGCTCGGCCGCGACGAGCCGAATCGCTTCTTCGTCAACAATGGCGACGGCACGTTCTCCGAGATCACCGACAGCGCCTTGGCCGGTGGCGAAACGAGCTCGCCCTCGTGTACCTTCGGCGACATCGACAACGACGGTCTGCTCGATCTCCTGATCGGTAACGCCTACGACCACGGCGATCTGCTCGCCTGTATGGTCGAGCCCTACGCGCTCACCGAGCACAATCAGCTCTTTCACAACCAGGGTGGCCATGTCTTCGTCGACATCAGCGACACGTCGGGCATTCGCGATCTCACCGGCTACAACCCGCCGGCCGACGGCGAAGCCGGGATCACCTGGGCGGTGTCAATGGTCGATGTCGACCTCGACGGCGATCTCGATCTCATCTTCGGGGATGACCAATGCGCCATGCTCGAGACCTACTACGGTGGCGCGGTCGACCGAGGCTTTCTGCACTTCATGATCAACGACGGCAGCGGCCAATTCACCGATCTACCGATGCTCGACGGCCCCTTTCCGTCGAGCTCGTGGATGGGGCTGGGTTTCGGCGATCTCGACTGTGACGGCACGATCGACGTCTTCGGCTCGAATTTCGGCGACTACATGGACATTGCCACCAACACTCCCTACACCTTTG
>JBCDBH010000619.1:0-1663 GCA_039184055.1 Acidobacteriota bacterium | reverse complement strand
TATCGCCAGCTGGCAGCGGAACTTTCTCCAGGGCGCCGAGCTCGAGCGTCAGCTCGGCTATTGGCAGCGCACCCTCGCCGGCCTGCCCGCCGGTCTCGAGCTGCCGACCGATCGTCCCCGTCCGGCGGTCCGCGACTTCCGGGGTGGCAACGTCTTTGTCGACTTCCCGACTGAGCTCGCCGCCGAGCTCGATCGCTGGAGCCGCGAGCGTGGCGGCACGCTCTTCATGACTCTGCTCGCCGGCTTCGAGCTGGTGCTCGGTCGTCTCGCCGGGCAAGATGACTTCGCGGTCGGTGCGCCGATCGCTGGCCGTCATCGCGAGGCCTTCGAGCCGGTGATCGGCATGTTCCTCAACAACCTGGTGTTGCGTGCCGACCTCAGCGACGAGCCGAGCTTCGCCGAGCTGGTGGACCGGGTTCGCGTCACCACGCTCGACGCCTACGGTCATCAAGACGTGCCGTTCGAGATGCTGATCGACCGCCTCGGGATCGAGCGTGATCTGACCCGGACGCCGCTCTTCCAGGTCTTTTTCAACATGCTCAACCTGCCGCCGTCCGAGCTCGATCTCCCTGGGGTGAGCCTCGAAGGGCTGCGTTCGACGGATCCACCGGCGAAATTCGATCTGACCGTCTACGTCAAGCAGCGTGGTAACCACCTCGGTTTCCACTTCCTCTACAACGCCCAGCTCTTCGATCGTGACCGGATCGAGCACCTGGTGGCGAGCTACCGGCACGTGCTCGAGCAGGCGATGCGGGCGCCCGACACCCCCATCTCGCGTCTGTCGCTGCTTACCGAACGAGCGCTCCCGCTCTTGCCGGATCCGACCCAGGCTCTCGACTCCGCCTGGCACGGCGCGATTCACCATCGCTTCCGTGCCCATGTCGACGCCACGCCCGATGCTCCGGCGGTCGAGGATACGCACGGTACATGGAGCTACCGGGCGCTCGGCGACGCCTCGGCACGTCTCGCCAGTCGTCTCGTTGACGGCGGCCTCGATAAAGAGCAGGCGGTGGTGATCTGGGCACATCGAAGTGCCGCCTTGGTGCCGGCGGTGCTCGGCGTGCTCGAGGCCGGTGGCGCGTTCTTGATGCTCGATCCGACCTACCCAGCGGATCGCATCGTCGAGATCGTCCGTCGCGCTCGACCCGCGGGCTTGCTCGCTCTACGGGCCGCCGGGCCGATTCCTGAGCTGGTTCGTCAGGTACTCGCCGAGCTCGACGCCACGACGATCGAGATCGCACCGTGGCACGAAGACGGCGTGCTCACCGCGGGTGAGGCCCCGGCGCCACCGAGCATTGAGGTCGGTCCCGAGGATCGCGCCTTGCTCGCCTTCACCTCCGGCTCGACCGGTGAGCCCAAGGGCATCGAAGGACGTCATGGGCCGCTGACCCATTTCTTGCCCTTCCAGGCCGAGCGCTTCGCCATGGACGCCGACGACCGGGTCAGTATGCTCTCCGGCTTGGCGCACGATCCGCTGCAGCGCGATCTCTTCACCGCGCTCGGTTTGGGTGGGACGATCGTCGTGCCCGATCCGACACAGATCGTCCAGCCCGGGTATTTGGCCCAGTGGATGGCGGAGAAGCGGGTGAGCGTGGCGCATCTCACCCCGGCGATGGGGCAATTGCTCGCCGAGCTTCCCGACGAGCACGAGCTCACCTTGCCC
>JBCDBH010000618.1:0-1666 GCA_039184055.1 Acidobacteriota bacterium | reverse complement strand
GGGCGACGGCGACGATCCACGGGCGCGACAAGATCTCCATGCGGATCGAGAAGTTACCAGAAGCCTCGCGAGACGGTGGGCGTTCGCGCGACAATAGGCAAATGTCCCACCTTTGGCAGCGCGTCGAGACCGCGCTCTACCGTCGCGCCCCGGCCCGGTTTCGCCGCCCGTTACGCTGGCTTCTCTACGCGCCACTCGATCTTCTCGGCTGGCTTCGCGGCAGACAGAACGGCGACGAGCTCCTCCCACCGGCACGCCTGCGCGACATCGGCGCGGGGGATTTCCGTTCGGTCGGTGAGAGCTTCGTCACCCTGCTCCGCACCCATTGCGGTCTCGAGCCCCGGCACCGTGTGCTCGACCTCGGCTGCGGCATCGGCCGCATGGGGATCCCGCTGGCGCGGTTTCTACGACGTGCCGAAGGCGGTCGGTACGACGGTATCGACGTCTCGCGTCGCGACATCCGCTGGTGCCAGCGTCACGTCACGCCACGCTACCCACACGCGCGTTTTCATCATGCCGATGTCCACAACGGTATGTACGCCTCGGGACGGGACACGCGTGCCGACGACTATCGCTTCCCTTTCGCCGACTCGAGCTTCGACGTCGCCCTCGCGGCATCGCTCTTCACCCATCTCCTCGTCGACGACACGCGTCATTACTTGCACGAGCTGGCGCGGGTGCTCGATGACGACGGCCACGCGCTGCTCACCTTCTTCGTCCTCGACGACGAAGCCAAAGAGCGAATTTCGAACGGTGAATGTGGTCTCACCTTTGCGCATCGACGCGGCGATGCGTTCGTGCACGACACGGCACGACCCGAAGGCGCGGTGGCCTACGAGCCCGAATGGCTGCGCGACGCCTGTGCCGACGCCGGGCTCGAGATCGACATCCATCCCGGCACCTGGAGTGGTCGCGTCGAAGGGCTGAGCTTTCAGGACGTGGTTTTGACGCGTCTGATCCGCTCCAAATCCTCGTCGCTCAATCGCCAGTCGAGCGCGTGAACGACGACGGTGAGCAGGAACGGAACGAGCGTCAGGACGTAGATCTGAATCGCCAACGCGGCGGGCAGTCCGAATATCCACGGACCCTCGAGAGGCTCACCACGCAATCCGAGCAGCAAGGCGAAACCCACCCCGAGCAAAAGCAACAATCCGACGAGAAGCCAGCGGTTACGACAACCGAGCGCGCACAGGGCAACCGGCATGACCACCGCCCCAGCGACGAAGGCGAGCTCAGCTTGTGGAATGAAGGCGGCGAGAAGCACGGCCAAGGCGGCAAGAGCGATCGCGGAGAGAGAGACCAGACGAATCATACACATCTCGCCATAAAGCCACCCAAAGAAAAAGGGATGCTCGCCGAATGAGCATCCCAAGCTCGCTTGCCGAACCTCGATCTATCGGGCGGAGGAATCCATTTTGTCTCGTTGCTCGGCGGCTTGCAAGCTATCGACCATGGTCATTCTTGCCCGCCCCCCTGAAGCGGTCAAGGACAAACCCGATGGCCCGAGCCGATAAGAAACAAAAAATCTGGTCGTTTTCACCTACGGATTCGATACGACTCTTCACGACGGGTCCAAACCCGTCTTCACTCGAGCGCCGTTCGCCATACACCCGACCAAGACGTGGTGACCCATCCCGGCTGAGGTAGAGTGAACGATGTTCATGGC
>JBCDBH010000617.1:0-1719 GCA_039184055.1 Acidobacteriota bacterium | reverse complement strand
TTTGACGGAAAGCTTCTCTTCGATGGGCGCAATATGGGAGTCGATGCGGCGAAGATAACCGCCCAAAAACGCCGCCATGTACGCGCAAAAACAATTAGGGCCGCAGTATCGCGTTCAGCAGCCGAGCAGACGTGCATGATCACCGAAATACAGGTTTCGGTGGGGCCGTAGCGATTGTGCACCTCGACGTCGACCCGCTCCATCACCCGCGCCGGCAGGTCGGGTGGCACGGTTTCGCCACCGGTGATCACCGCGCAGAGCGATCGACACGCATCGAGCTCCGCCATCTCGGCAACCACCGCGAGCTGCGACGGTAAGAACGCCACCTGCGTAACGTCGTGACGCGTCATCAGGTCGAGCAGATACAGCACGTCGGTATGACCGTCTGGACGGGCGAAGATCAACCGGCCCCCACACACCAGCGGTGAGAACACCTCCCCCACCGAGACGTCGAAACCGATCGAGGTTTTGGCCAAGACCGCGCCTCGGGACGTGTGCTCGTTGGCCACCACCCACGACAAACGGCTGGCCACCGCGGCGTGTGACATCACCACGCCCTTGGGTGTGCCGGTCGAACCCGAGGTGTAGAGCACGTAGGCGGGCATCGCCGGATCGAGCATGAGGTCAGGAGGCGTAGTGACTTTTGCCTCGAGCGTATCGATCTCCAGCACCGGTGCGTCACACGCCGGCAGCGACGCCCGCAAATGGCTTTGAGTGAGCACCACGGCGATGCCGAGGTGTCGTTCGGCATCGGCGACGATCGCCGCCAAGCGCTCGATGGGCTGGGCGACGTCGAGCGGCACATAGGCGGCCCCACTCTCGAGCGTGCCGAGCAGCGCGACGGCCAGGTCGACCGAGCGTTCGACCGCCACCGCCACCAGGGTCTCGGGACCGGCGCCGTGCCTGCGCAGATGATGCGCCAAGGACGCGGCGCGCGCACCGAGCTGACGATAGCTCAGCGTCTCGTCTTCGCTGACCACGGCGATGGCGTCACCCCGTAAGTCGATCTGTCGTCGCACCAAACCGTGCAGGGTCGGAGCGAACGATTCGGCCGGTGGCGCCAGCCCCATCTCTCTGCGAATCAACCGCTCGGTGGCGGCGTCGAGCAACGGCACGTCGAACGCCGGTCGGCTCGGGGTCTCGAGACCGGCGACCAAAGCGGTCTGCACATGCGCAAGCAGACGTTCGATCCGGCTTCGATCGAAGAGATCGACCGCGTAGCGAGCCACAAGCGTCAGGCTGCGGTCGATCTCCTCGACCACGGTCAGACCGAGCTCGAGCTTGACCTCGGGCGGCGCGGTGTCGAGCGGCTCGATCACCAAGCCGGGAAGCACGTCGGCTTTGGGCGTCGTCGCGATGCTGAACATCACCTGGACGAGCGGCGAGCCAGCCAGATCACGTTCGGGCGCCAGCGTCTCGACGAGCGTCTCGAACGGCAGATCCTGATGGTCCTGGGCTGCCAACACCGCATCCTGCGTCCGGGTGACGAGCTCGGCGAAGGTCGGCTTGGCGGTGAAATCGGTCCGAATCACCAACGTATTGACGAAGAAGCCGATCAGCGGCTCGAGATCGGGATGACGGCGATTCGCGGTCGGGATTCCAACCGCGAAGTCATGGGCTCCCGAGAGCCGCGCGAGCACGAGCTGAAAGGTGGCTAGGAAGAGCGCGAACCGGGTCGCGCCGTTCGCCTGGAGAAACGACTCGAGCGTCGGAGGCGGA
>JBCDBH010000616.1:0-1736 GCA_039184055.1 Acidobacteriota bacterium | reverse complement strand
TCGAGACCCTGGGCGGTCAGGGGGATGGTGGGATCGACATCGCGAACCGCCACGCGGGCCAACCGCGCGAAGCGGTCGACGAGCCATCGAACGAGGAGCGTACGTGCCTCGGCGGGGGCGACTTGATCGAGGGCGGCGCGATCGAGGCGTAGCTCACTACCGATCACGTCGGTTTCCGTTTCCGAGCTCGTCACCGAAGCGGTGAGCACCGGAAACTCACCAGCGCGCCAGGCATCGCGACAGGCCGAACGCCGGATCTTTCCACTCGAGGTTTTGAGAATGCTCCCCGTCCGAATGAGGGTGACGTCGTGCACTTGGAGCTGATGCGTCGCGGCGACCGCACGTCGCACGGCGTCAGCGATCACATCGGGCTCGTCGCTCGGATGTCGGAGAAGCTCCGCGACGATCACGAGACGTTCCTCTCCGTCATCGTCGATCCCGAACGCGGCGCTACAACCTCGACGGATCGATCCATGGCTGTCTTCGGCGGTGAGCTCGATGTCCTGCGGATAGTGGTTACGACCGCGGACGATGATCAGGTCTTTG
The DNA here is from genome assembly GCA_039184055.1 of Acidobacteriota bacterium. Lineage (GTDB taxonomy): Bacteria > Acidobacteriota > Thermoanaerobaculia > Multivoradales > J023 > JBCDBH01. The sequence continues at coordinate 1,190 of JBCDBH010000616.1, read as the reverse complement.
AGCCGGCCGGTGGGGAAGAGCTGAGCACCGTGGACAAAGCCCAAATCACCGGTACGCAGCCAGGTTCCCGAACTATCGGGCTGATCGGCGAGGCGGGCCGCGAAATCGCTCGCGGTTCGTTCTGGGTTACGCCAATAGCCACGTGCGACACTGTCACCACGTACCCAAACTTCGCCGACGTTGCCATCGTCTACCCGCTCGAGCGTCACCGGATCGACGACCGTAACGTCGAGCTCCCAGCCATGGACTCCGCAGCCGATCAGCGTCCGGCTGTTCTCGCCCGTCGCCGGCACAGCGCGATCGTCGGCGAGTGCGATCTCATCGAAAGACGTCGTGACGGGATCGTCCTCGGCAGGTCCACCGGTTGCCATCAGAGTGGTTTCGGCCATGCCGTAGCACGGGAAAAAGGCGGTTTTGCGAAAGCCGGCGGGAGCGAAGGCACGGGCAAAACCGTCGAGACTCGAGGCACGCACCGGCTCGGCGCCACTGAACGCCAAACGCCAACTCGATAGATCGACCGCCGGCCGTTCGTCGACACCGACTTTGGCGACACAGAGGTCGAAGGAGAAATTCGGGCCGCCACTCACGGTTCCACGCCATGTGTGGATCGCATCCAGCCAACGACGTGGCTGTTGAAGAAAGGCTACCGGTGCCATCAATACACAGCGTGCGCCCAAATAGAGGGGATGGAGCACGTTCCCGATCAAGCCCATGTCGTGGTAGAGCGGCAGCCAGCCCACGATGATGTCGTCCGACTGGGTTCCGAAACCACGACGGATGACCTCCTCGTTGTGCATCAGATTGCCGTGGCTCACCATGACGCCCTTGGGCGCGGCGGTGGATCCGGAGGTGTATTGCAAGAAGGCGAGATCGTCGGGGCTTGGTGTATGAGGTCGCCAGGCTGCTGCTTCGTCATCGTCGACCGTGTCGCCGGCGAGCCAGGTAACCGATTCGAGCTCGGGCAGCCGCGCGGCACGAAGCTTGGGCAGGAGATCCGCCGTTGACAGGGCAACGCTCGGTTCGGCATCGGCGGCCAAGGACCGCAAGCGAGGCAAATGACGTCGCGACGCCGGTGGGTATGCCGTTACCGCGATGACTCCGGCGTAGAGACAGGCGAGAAAACCGACCACGAAATCGAGTCCAGGAGCGTAGAGCAGGAGCACGCGATCGCCCTTGCTCGTCACGGTTTG
>JBCDBH010000615.1:0-1740 GCA_039184055.1 Acidobacteriota bacterium | reverse complement strand
CATAGGTGCCTTGATCGAGCACGACCTCGCCGACTTGTTGGATGAGGTACCGGACAAAGAGACGCAGGCGAGCAAAGATGTCGTCGTCTTTCGGCACGCCGATGGCCTCGAAATCGAGGTGTTGCATCGCCACCGCGAGCGGTTGCGCGAGCCCGTCGACGTGCAACAGCAAGTAGGTCGCGCTGCCCTCATCGGGGGTCCGGGTGAAGACCGACAGCACCTGGATCTGTTCATATGCGAAGGCGCCGAGGGCGGTGTCACGACAGCGGAGGCCGTTCTGGGTGCGGAGCAGCCCGCGCGGGTTGGCTGGGCGGCTCGGTTGTGCGACCGGGGTGGCTTTGGCGAGATCGAAAACGCGTAGGCTCATGAAATGCTCGGCTGTCGGTTTCTCATCTTCAAAACAGACTGACAGAAACAGGCTGACAAGCTGTCGGGATAAACACGTCGATGCTAGCATTTCGCGTCATGAATCAGCACGTGTCGAGTTTCATCGCGGTCGGTATCTGGGTTGCCTTGATCGGCGTTCTCGGTCCTCATCCTCTACCGGCTCAAACTCTCGATATCGAGCTTCTCGATCTCACCTGCCCGTTCGATCGTCCCTTTGTTTTCTGTTTTCCCGAGGATTACTCCGACGACCCGGAGGCGAGTCTGCGACTCGGCGAGCGGGTCGCCAAGGTGAGGCCGGAGGTGGGCAAACGTGGGGTGGAAGGATTTGCTCTCGAGCTCGGTGGCTTCACGTGGAGCTATGCGACACCCGGAGCGCAAACCGGCATTTTTCATGGCGTACGAGGCTCGTCGTGGCGTGAGGGCGATGATGATCCGTTCAGCAATCTCAATACACGCCAGGGTGGCTGTTACGAGCGAGCCAGTTTCGAGATCCTCGAGGTTTTGGTGAATGCGGAGAATCGTCTGCTCCAATTCGGCGCCGATCTCGATCAGCTTTGTGGCGGTGCGAGTGCCAACAGCTATCTGCTTCGGGTATGTCACGGCTGTCGTAGCGAGCTCTTCGATCGCGCATGGCTTCCTAGCGTCGAGTGGTCGGTAACGGATCCCGAGGTCGAGAGTCCTCGTAACGGCGAAACCCGCCATCGCGTCACGATCAACTCGCTGGCGGATCCGGTCGCCGATTCGGCGGCTCCTGTCGCCAACTTTTTGCTCGCCTTGCGGATGGATGGTGACGTCATTCCCACCGTGTCGATTCCAAACGGCACCTGCGAGATCACCGAAAGCTCGGATGGTTTCAACACCATCAAGAACCAAGACATCAACCCGAAGATCGCCGTCGACTGCACGCTCGGGCCGCTTGCACCGGGCGGCTCGATCGATGTCGACGTCGTGCTGCGATACGAGACGCACGGTACACGAGACGTCGCTCTGACCTTGCTCGCCGATGACTTCTCCGTGTTGCCACGAAGCAACCGCGCATGGATCCGTGCGGATGTCCAGCTACCTGACTCGAACACGGATGGCGTCGCGACGGGAAGCGGTTCGTCTCAGGTCACATCGACCGGGCCCGGAACGGTCACCGCCACCATGCGTTCCATGGTCGACCTGACCAGCGCCACGGTGACCTACGACATCTCGATCGAGAACAAGGGCGCGCATACCCAACGTGACAATCCCGGCGACGAGCTCTTTCTCCAAGGCTCGGATCGGGTGCGGTTCTTGAGTCATGACAGCAAAGCGAGCGGTGGCCGGATTCAAGCCGCCGGTCGCACCGTCAATTGGAACGGTGAGATT
>JBCDBH010000614.1:0-1752 GCA_039184055.1 Acidobacteriota bacterium | reverse complement strand
GCCGACGGCTGACGCTCCCGGGAGCGGGCGACGTGGTGGTGGTCGGAGTTTCGGGTTCCGGGCTCGCCGCTGCGTGTTCCTCGCTCATGTCTTACCTCGTGTAAACAACGCGATCATCTGTCCAGGCTGGTCGCTGAAAATGGCATCGACGCCGTTGACGAAAAGAGTTTCCGCTAGGGCTGGATCGTTGACCGTATACACCATGACGATGCCCCCGGCACCGTGAACATCCTTCACCGTGCTCAGCGTGGCCTGGCGATGATGTACGTTGACCGCCACCGCTTCGAGAGCGAGCAGCGCCGCGCCAGGGGCCAAATCAGGATACTGATCGTCGGTATAGAGCACGGCGCGCGCGATCTCGGGCGCCACGCGACGACTCCGCTCGAGCCCGCGACGTGAAAACGACGAGATCACCACCTGGTCGACCATGTCGAGACGCTTTACCAGCGCGGCGATCGCTTCGACGATTCCAGGTTCCTCGCCCTCGTCAACCGCTTCCGATTTGATCTCGATGTTGACCAAGATCTCGTCTTTCATCAGCCGCAACGCCTCGTCGAGCGTCGGCATGCGCTCACCGGCGTATTGCGCGTCGAACCAGCTTCCGGCGTCGAGCTCTCGAAGCTCTTCGAGAGTTTGGGTGCGTGGATCGCCGCTGCCACTCGTGGTGCGATCGAGCGTCTCGTCGTGCAAACACACCACCTGCCCGTCACGGGTGAAGGTGACGTCGAGCTCGATCATGTCGGCACGCATCTGGATGGCTTTTTCAAACGCCACCAGCGTGTTTTCCGGTGCGTCGCCCGAAACACCACGATGGGCGATGATCCGTGGGCGTTCGAGCATCAGGAAGGCTGCGATGCTGGTCGGAGAGGAAGCGGACATCCCGGAGGACTTTATCTCTCTCGTCCGCCCCACACCAGCAGCTCCGCATCCGGTGACCCGGTGATCACGAAATCACTTGATATGTCATGGAACCGTCGACGATGAGGGTTCCACGGAGAGGAACCCAAACGGAGAACCATCATGACCTATCGTTCTTTGCTCATCAGCATTGTCGTCGCTCTTCTTCTCACGCCCGTCGCCATGGCGAGCGATTGGCCCCAGTGGCGTGGCCCCGAACGCGACGGCACCGTCGCGGATGGTGAATGGCCGTCGTCGCTCGAAGGCTTGACCCAGAATTGGCGGATCGAGCTCGGCGAGAGCTACTCGGGACCGATCGTCACCGCCGACCGTGTCTTCACCACCGAGACGCATGACAAGAAATCCGAGATCGTCACCGCGATCGATCGGGCGACCGGCAAAGTGCTGTGGACCCGTGAATGGGAGGGCGCGATGAAGGTGCCGTTCTTCGCCGCGCGCAACGGTAGCTGGATCCGCTCGACCCCGGCATTCGACGGCGAGCGTCTAATCGTCGGTGGCATTCGTGAAGTGCTGGTGGCGCTCGACGGCGACACCGGTGAAGAAGTATGGCGCATCGACTTTCCGGCGCAATACGGCACCGAGATGCCACCGTTCGGCTTCGTGTGCTCGCCGATGGTCGACGGTGAATTCGTCTACGTCGAAGCCGCCGGTTCCTTCTTCAAATTGCAGTCCGCTACCGGCGAGGTCGTCTGGCGTACCGAGAGATTCTCGAGCGGCGACATGATGTCCGAGGGCACGTTCTCCTCGCCGGTGAAGGCGACCATCGCCGGTCGTGAGCAGATCCTGGTGCAGACCCGTCAGGAGCTCAAAGGGGTCGATCCCGAGACGGGCGAG
>JBCDBH010000613.1:0-1773 GCA_039184055.1 Acidobacteriota bacterium | reverse complement strand
GTGGGGATCGCCACCGGCCTGCGGGTCTTTCCCGGTGCTCTGGTGCTCGGTTTCGCGGTCGCTCTGGCGGCGATGTGGCTGCTGCGTCGCACGGAGCGGGCTGATCGAGAAACGGGCTGGAACTACGCCACGGTGGTGGCCGCATGCGTGGCCACGGTGGTGAGCCTGAGCACGATCGCCGCATGGGCGCAGGGCGGTGTGGGTGCGTGGGCCGATTTTCGCGACAACACCGAGGTCTACGTGTCGACCGTGACGCCGAATGTGGTGGGGCTCGGGAGGATCGTTTCAGCGGAGCGCGCGAGCTTTACGATCGAACGCGCGCCGGTCGATCTCGATACGTTTCGCGCCATGCGTGATCGGCGTGCCACCTTGCACGGCTGGACGCGGTGGCTGGCGGTGCCGCTTTGGTTGCTGGCCGTGCTCGCGGCGGGACCGGTGCGTCCGCTCCGCATGATCAGCTTCGGCGTGATCTTGATCTTCGCCAGCCTGACGGTCGGCGCCTATTACTGGGTGCTGTTGGTGCTCTTGGTGCCCTTGGTGCGTCGTTCACCGATGCATCTCGGCGCACTCTTTGTCGCTGAAGCGGTAACCGCGTGGTTGGCGTTGGCCGATCCCGATCGGCCCGCGCTCTATATCCTTCGCAGCGTGATTCTGGCGGCTCTCTTCGTGGTGCTCGAAGGGAAGCGATTGACGGCGGGCGCGAGACGGGTGCTCGGGCGGGTGGGGAGCGCATGACCCGCGCCGGCGCGGGTCATGCCGTGATCTTTCGATCGGCGAGCGTCAGACCGCGCCGTAGCCGAGCATGGCGTCGGCGACTTTGACGAAGCCGGCGACGTTGGCGCCGCGAACGTAGTCGATCTGCTTGCCGTTTTCACCATGCGTGGCGCATTTGTCGTGGATGTCTTTCATGATGTCGCGAAGTCGGTTGTCGACCTCGAAACGACTCCATGAGATGCGTAGCGCGTTCTGGCTCTGCTCCAGACCCGAAACCGCCACGCCGCCCGCGTTGGCGGCTTTGGCGGGGCCGAAGAGCACGCCGTTCTCCTGGAAGATCCGGACCGCGTCACGGGTCGAGGGCATGTTGGCGCCCTCGGCGACCGCCTTGACCCCGTTCTTGACCAGCGTTTTGGCGTCGGCTTCGTCGAGCTCGTTCTGAGTCGCCGACGGAAACGCGAGGTCGACCGGTACGTGCCACGGTCGCGCCCCGTCTTTGAAGGTGGCGTTCGGATAACGGTCGATGTATTCCTTCAGACGTCCACGACGCGTTTCCTTGAGATCCTTGACGAATTCGAGCTTGTCGCGATCGATGCCGTCCGGGTCGTGCAGGGCCCCTCCCGAATCCGAGAGCGTGACGACCTTGGCGCCTTCGTCGAGCAATTTCTCGACCGTGTAGAGGGCGACGTTGCCGGCTCCGGACACGGCGGCGGTTTTACCCTCGAGGCTGTCGTCGTGGCGTTCGAGCATGTTCTTCATGAAGTAGACACAGCCGTAGCCGGTCGCTTCCTTGCGTACCAGGCTTCCACCGAACGCGAGACCCTTGCCGGTGAGAATGCCGGCGAAACGGTTTTCGATCCGGCGATACTGGCCGAAGAGGTAGGAGATCTCGCGGTTGCCGACACCGATATCGCCGGCGGGAACATCGACATCTTCACCGATGTGACGGTGCAGCTCGATCATCATCGAGTGGCAAAAGCGCATGACCTCGCGATCGCTCTTGCCTTTCGGATTGAAGTCCGAGCCACCTTTGGCGCCACCCATCGGCAGGCCGGTGAG
>JBCDBH010000612.1:0-1788 GCA_039184055.1 Acidobacteriota bacterium | reverse complement strand
CTCACGACCGATATCGACCGCCGCCTCGGCGGTGCCCCGGTAGAGACCCAAGCGAAACTCACCGAATCGACCAGCTTGATAACCCACATCGAGACGCAGAATATTGCTCTCGAGATCGAGCTTGGAGATTTCTTCACCGCCCTCGAACAAACCGACACGATCACGCAGAATGTCGATCGACGGAGCAACGAAGAAGCGACCATTGAAGTCGAGCGGTTGATAGAGCTCGCTCACCAAGCGACGACGTTGCCCGACGAGCAGATCGTTACGCCACTCGCCACCCCGCGCATTGAGTCGGGTCCTGTTGACGTTGACCAACAGCCCGAAATCGAAACCTTCGCCCTCGAAGTCGGATGTCAACGAGAGGCCACCATGGAGATAGGTCGGCCCCCAGTCCTTTTCTCGAATGTCGATGATCAATCCGTATTCGACCTCGCCTTCGGCGGTGGCCCGGGTCGCGAGTGACACTTCCACCGCCTCGAAATCACCGAGACCGTACACTCGGCCGAGATCTTCGGCAACCGTGTCGAGATCGAGCGGATCACCCGGGCGGACGTCGAGTTGAGCGTCGATAATGCGACTATCGACCCGCTCATTGCCTCGGTATTCGATGAAGTCGACGGTCGTGGGCAGCGGTGGTGGCGTGGGACGAGCCGCGCGATGCGCCGCGTAGCTCGCTTCGTCGAGCGCGTAGGGCTCGAGGTCCACGACATGGGCACGCGCCTCTTCGACGCCTTTCTCAATGATCGCGGTCGCCGATTCGAACTCGAGGATGCCAAAATCGCGTACATAGGGATTGAGCACCAAATCGGCGTCGGGAAGCTGACGCCGCACGTTGCTACGCGTGATCATGCTGGTGGTCTGACCGAGAATTTGGACGAAGCTCTGGATCTCGCCGCGCTCGGAAATGGGTGTGCCGAGGTCGATGGCAATGACGATATCGGCCCCCATGGCACGCACGATGTCGATCGGCAGGTTGTTGACCACCCCACCGTCGACCAGGCGACGACCGTCGAGATCGACAGCGGCAAAGGCACCTGGAATGGCCATGCTGGCGCGCATGGCGCGCGCTAGGTCGCCGTCCTCGAGCACCACGACCTCACCGGTCTCGATATCGGTCGCCACAGCGCGAAAAGGAATCGGCAAGTCGTCGAAATCGTCGATACCCGACACCGGAAGCGCGAATTTCCTGAGCAAGAAGAACAGCTTCTGACCAGAGATCAAGCCACTGGGCACCCGTAGACCGCCACGACCGATGCCGAGCTCGAGGTTGAGCAGATACCGCTGATCTTCTTGCTTGCGCCGAAAAGACAGATCCTCACGCGCCGGTTTATCGCGAAAGGCGTCAGACCAGTCCGTCGATACGAGGGCGTCGCGCATCTCGTCCGTGCTCAAACCCGCGGCGTAGAGACCACCGACGATCGAGCCCATACTGGTTCCGGCGATGTAGTCGATCGGGACACGCATCTCCTCGAGCACCTCGAGCACGCCGAGGTGCGCGCAACCGAGCGCACCGCCGCCAGAGAATGCGATCCCGATCTTGGGTCGATCGGCAGGCTCGTTCGGCTGGGCACCGAGACCGAGCGGTGCCAAGACCAGACATACGAGGGCCACGCAAACGGCACGCTTCATGATCGATCTCTCCGATGGATTGCGGTCGTCATAGGGGGCGCGTTGCCCGGCAGCGTGGGTTCGATCCGCCTGTGCGGCCCGGGCATGTCGCTGGCGAAGAGGTGTTGCATGGCCTGCATCAAAAAGGCCGTGCTGGCACCGAACAGGATCATGCCG
>JBCDBH010000611.1:0-1803 GCA_039184055.1 Acidobacteriota bacterium | reverse complement strand
CCGAGCACGTTGCATCTTGATGCTTGGAAATTGTCTTTGGGGGTGATCCAAGGGGTGTCCCCCCTCATGGTGACACGTTGACAATCACGCCTCGCAACTCGCGAGAACGCGGGCCAAGCGACTGGTACACTCACGGCAATGCAAGCACCTCCGAGACAAGCACTCTCGCCGACTGCGCTTCGTACCCGATCACCGAGCGTGTGGCTGGCGCTCGTGTTCGCCGTTTTCCTCGGTTTCGGCACCATCGCCGGTGCCGAAACGTCCGACGAGCCGGAGCGTTTGCACGCGCCGTATCCGCTCGCTGAGCCGACCGCTTCGGTGAGTCCCGCTGATCTCTATTTGCTTTTTCAGATGCCCGGCGATTACGCGCAGGTTCGGTATAGCGCCGGTTCGCTCGACCGCAGCGCGAATCTTCAGGCTCGTCTCGAGCTGTTGATGCATACGCTCGATCGCTGGCTGGATGTCGAGACGAAGCTGAATGTGGTGGTGATCTCGCGGGAGGTGTGGGACCGTTCGGAGATTCCGATTCGCTATGGTTTACCGGTACGCGCCGGGGCGAATACGATTTTGGTGCCGGCGCACGGTGACGCGGATACGGTGAATTTGTGGTCGTGGCTGCTCGATGGTGCGTTGCCCGCAATCCAGGGTTTGCCGATTTTGGGTTCGCCGCGTGAGCTGGCGTCGATGGTACTGGCGGATGTTCTGGTACAGCATTTCGCCTGTGAGATCGCGCTCGAGCAGGCGCGTGTGGTCGGCCAGCCGGAGTGGCTCGACGAGCTTTTACCGCATTTGGTGTCGATCGGCTTTTCGCAACGCTTCGAGGAGCGTCGGCTGACCGATTTGGCGAGTCTGTGGGCGCGTCTGGGGTCGCGACACGCTCAAGGATCGATCGGTGTCGACGAGGTCGGTCGGCGTGATTTTGATCTTCTGCAATGGCTGCACGTCCAGGGTCAGCTCCACGAAGGGGCGCGACAGGTGCTGGCCGAGGAGGAGACCGGGCGCGATACCGTGCGGCGAGTTCGTCGACTAGCGAAAAAAGGCGACGGTGTGATTACCGAAGCGGCGGCGCACGATCGCTGGGAGGAGTTGCAGCCGTGGCTGTCGACGTCGTTCCCACGCCTACCCATTCGCGCGAAATAACCTGGCCGACAATCGTTCTCAACGATCCGTTCAGCAGCTTGGCGACCACGAACAAGGAGACGCGATGAGCTCTTGGGACCGTTATCAGAGGTATGTCTACGCGTCGGAGGAGCTCGGGCTGCGGCTGGATATCAGTCGGATGGCGTTTGACGACGATTTCTTTACGAGCTTTGCGCCACGGCTAGAACGCGCCTATGACGCCATGGCTGCCTTGGAAGGCGGCGCCATCGCCAATCCGGATGAAGATCGCCGTGTGGGTCATTATTGGCTGCGGGCGTCGCATCTCGCCCCCGAGGTGGAGATGCGTCAGGCGATCGAGCAGACCGTCGAACGGGTGACGAGCTTTGCCGCCGCTGTCCATGCCGGTGAGGTTTCGCCCCCGGGTGGTGGCCGCTTTACCGATGTCTTGGCGATCGGGATCGGCGGCTCGGCGCTCGGGCCCCAGCTGGCGGCCGACGCGCTCGGGCATCCAGACCGTGACGCGATGGCTTTGCACTTCTTCGACAATACCGATCCGGATGGCTTCGATCGCGTGCTCGCGACGCTCGGCGATCGTCTGGCGACCACGCTGGTGATGGTGGTCTCGAAGTCGGGCTCGACGGTCGAGACGGTCAACGGCTTGATGGTGGCGCAACGGGCGTTTCGTAATCGCGGGCTCGACTT
>JBCDBH010000610.1:0-1816 GCA_039184055.1 Acidobacteriota bacterium | reverse complement strand
GTCGGCGCTCCGTACGGCGGCACCGATACGTGTAGCGACAGTGGAACCGACGTCACGTGTTTCAGCTTCGCCGAGTCCGTCGGCAACCTCTTTCTCGTCGACTGTACCGTCGAAGCCTACGCCGAGATCTGGATTCCTTCGACCAGCACCCTGATCACCGATTCCGACGAGGTCGTGTGCCCCTGAAGCCGTGAACCTGAAAAGGGAGAGATGAACCATGCGTACTGTCAAAGCCGTTGCCGTGCTCGCCTTCGCCTTCGTCCTCATGGGTAGCGCCAGCCTGGCCCAAGAACGTGACGCCTGGACCGAAGTCCAGCCCGGCGTCCATCAAATCGAAGAAGGCAGCAAGACCCTGACTCTCGCCGATGGCGCCCAGGCTCTGCCCTGGATTCGCGCTCACTTCGAGAGCCGGGTCACCGAGCTCACCGCTCGCTATCTCGAGAACCCGTCCAACGAGCTCTGGCAGGCCATCACCCTCGGCGTCGCCAAGGCACGTCAAGCCGCCGAGCTCGAAAAAACAGGTGGTCCGGTGTCGACCCACGCGCCGTTCACCCGTTCCACCGAGTTCGTCTTCGCTTATGCGTTCCGGGCACGTTCGCTGTTGTCCGCCTATGCCATCGCCGACTACGAGAACCCTTCGGTATCCGCTGACATCTACACCGAGGCATTCTCCGACCCAAGCAACTCGGGCGGTTTCACCTCCTGCAGTGACAGTGGCCTCGACGTCGAGTGTAACTCCAGCTCAGCCGGTTTCTCTCCTTTCGGAGCTCCCTGTGAGGCGGACGCCTACGCGGAGATCTGGATTCCATCGACCAGCACTCTCATCTCCATCTCCGACAGCGCAACCGACTGCAACTGATCGAGATCACGACGCGCCCCTCTCGGGGCGCGTTGTTCTCTTTGGCTAGGAGTCTGTCGCGCCTGTAGGTGGCTGGCGGAGCGCAGCGAAAGGCTCTTAGCTCACGATGTACACCGTCAACGTCTGACCAGGCTGAATGAGACCCCGTCGACCGAGACCGTTGGCGATGACGATCGACGACACCGAAACGCCGTATTTGCGTGCGATCCGACCCACGTTCTCCCCACGCAAGACTCTGTGCCGCACCACCTCGACCGAGCTGGAGGGTCGGATGGTGAGCCGCTGACCGGCGCGTAGACGACTCGAGCTCAAGTTGTTCCAGGCCATGATGTCGCGATAGCGCACCGAGAAGATCTCGGCGATCGCCTGGAGGTTGTTGCCACGCTGGACGGTATAAACGATCTCGGCCACGCCACCGTCGCCCCGGATCTCGAGCTCTTGACCGACACGGATACGGTTGGCGGAGCGCAGACCGTTCCAGGCCATCAGCTCCCGCACGCGAACGTCGTAACGCTCGGCGATGGTGCTCAGTGTGTCGCCGGGTTGCACACGATAGACCGTCGTCGCGGTGCTTTCGGAGTAGACCGTCAGCCGATCGCCACGATAGAGCACGCGGTTGCGCAACACGGGATTCCACCGCTTCAGATCCTCCACCGATACACCGTGGGTCGCGGCGATGCCTCGTAGGGTGTCGCCAGCGCGCGCGATCACCTCGATCTGCCGGCCGGCTGGACGAAGCTGATCGGTGGTCGGAGCGATCTCGACCTCGGGTGGTTGTTCGGCGACACGCGGCAGCTCGGTACTGTCTACCGTGTCCGTGGTGCTCGCCGAAAGCTCGGCGATCAGGGTCTGTCCGCCGCCTTTGGGCACGTAGAGTGGGAAGTTGCGAACCGGCGTCGAGGTGGCGCGGGAAGACAAATCGGAGTTCGCGGTGGGCCACCCGGCCACCCCCACCCC
>JBCDBH010000609.1:0-1825 GCA_039184055.1 Acidobacteriota bacterium | reverse complement strand
GTCAGCACGCCGGCGACCCAGGCGGCGTCGAGGGTATACGGTGTGCCGCTACCGGTCGTGCCGACCTCGTTGAACAAGGGCACCCGCATGCCGTCCGATTCGACAAAGCTGCCGCCACCGACCAGACCGGCCTGGTCGAGGTGAGCTTCGACCTGCCACGTGCCGGTTGCCAGCGTGTCGATCGCCTGAAGGAGGATCATGCCGTCTTTGGGCCGGTTGGGAATCTGTCCCCAGGCTTGCTGCCATAGGGCTTCGTTGGCACCCTTGGTGGTGCAGAGACGGGTTTCGTCCGAGCATGCCTCACCCAGACAGGGCGTGTTCTCGGCGGCCTGGCAGCCGGTGGTGGCCGAGCAGGTCTCGGTACCGTTGCACCACGAACCATCATCACAGATCGAATCGATCGGGACGTTCTGACAGGTTCCCAACACGCCGCAGCGATCGTCCGTACAGGCGATCCCGTCATCACATTGTTCATGGGTCGAACAAGTCTGCGCCTGACCTGGCGCTGTCGAGAGCATGATGCCGACCACCAGCATCAGTACCCATCGTGTCCATTGTCCTCGGGTCATCAAGTCGCTCCTCTTCAAATGTCCATCGGCCACGCGGCGCTCGTAGTCACACGTCACGAGCCGGTAGCCAGTGCTTGAAAACCTAAAGAGGGCGAGCTCGGAAAGCTCGATGACGAGGCGAGGCTTGGATGAGGTCTTCGTGAGGTTGGGTGTGAAGTGCCGGGTGTGCGTGGCGGGCTGTTAGGCTTCCAGCATGAAGTCCATTCTGCCGATCGGACTTTCGCCGTTCGACGATCGACGTGCTCTTGGAGCCGAGCTGGCGGATCTCCAAATCATGTTGGCACGGCAGTTTCTACGCGAGGTGCGGAGCGATCTGTTCGACGATCCCGTTGCCGAGCGTATCTACTCGGCGATGCGGCTGGTGCGTAGGGACAATGGTCATCATGCGCCGCGTAATGTCGCGTTGCTCTTCTTCGCGGAAGAACCTTCGAGATGGTTTCGAGGCGCCGTCATCGAAGCGGCGGTGTTCGCCGATGGGGCCGGAGGCGAGACGATCGAGGAGCAGCGCTTCACCGGACCGTTGCCGTTCCAGCTCAGGCAGGCTTTGACCTGGTTGGAAGGTCGATCGGTGCGTCGGATCGAGAAGCAAGCCACACGGCCCGAGGCACGTGCCTGGGTGAGCTATCCAGCTCTCGCGCTTCGCGAAGCTCTGGTGAACGCTGTATATCACCGCAGCTACGAAGACTCGGTGGAACCGACCAAGGTCTATGTCTATCCGGATCGCATCGAAGTGATCAGCTATCCGGGTCCGGTCGATGGTCTCGAAGCCGAGCATTTTGCTTCGGACGCGGCGGTGCCACCCGTACCGGCGCGTAATCGACGTATCGGTGAGCTGCTCAAAGAGCTGCGACTCGCCGAAAGTCGAGGCACCGGCGTTCCCAAGATTCGGCGCGCCATGCACGACAATGGCTCACCACCGCCACGCTTCGATTTCGATCATGCTCGCTCGTATTTTCGCGTCACGCTGCCGGTGTATCGAGGCGACTAGTTCGCCGATCAAGAGTCAAGACATACCGAGACGCGCGCGGAGGGCGAGCCAGAGCTCGGCGGTGGCGAGGGCGTCGTGGAGGGCGTGGTGTTCGTCGTGGGGTGGGAGGCCGAGAAAGGCGCGGGCTTGGCCGAGCTGGGTAGGGGTGGTGGTGGGCTGGGTTTCGACGAGTCGACGCTGGCGATCGAGACGGCCGAGCAGGTCGGCGGTGTCGAGGATTTTGGGTTTGGGCCAGACGAGGTCGACGGCGCGAAAGGCGCGACGGAGG
>JBCDBH010000608.1:0-1831 GCA_039184055.1 Acidobacteriota bacterium | reverse complement strand
GCAGCGCCGGCTATTCGCTGCCGATCGTGGCACTCACCGCCAGTGTCCTGCCCGAAGATCGCGCCCGCTGCCAGGCGGTCGGCATGGACGATTTCCTCTCCAAGCCAGTGCGGCTGGAGACCTTGCAGTCGATCTTCGCGCGCGTGGCGGCCAGCTCCGGCCCGTGAGCACGCTGGTTCACGAAGATCAGGTCTCGGTGACATCGGCGCCCTGCTGCAGCTGGCGATAGAGCCACAACTTGGCGAAGCGCCAATCCCGCTCCAAGGTCGACTTCGAGGCGCCGAGCACCTCGATCGCCTCCCGTTCCGTCAGGCCGCCGAAGAACCGCAGCTCGACGAGGCGCGCCGGCCTCGGATGGCTCGCGGCCAACCGTTCGAGCGCTTCGTGGACCAAGATCACCTGCTCGTCGAAGGGCACACCGACTCCGAGCGCGTCGTCGAGAGCGAATCGGCGGTGGGCGCCCACCCGCTTGTCGGCCTTCTGGCTGCGAGCATGGTCGACCAAGATTCGACGCATGGCGCGTGCCGCGACGGCGAAAAAGTGTGAGCGATCCTTGGCATCGATCGAAGCGGCGTTGGACAACCGCATGTACGCCTCGTGGACGAGGTCGGTGGTCTGCATCGTATGCCCGGCACGTTCACGACGCAGATAGGCCGACGCCACCACACGCAGCTCTTCGTAGACCAACGGTAGGAGATCTTCGAAAGCTCGTTCCTCGCCAGCTTTCCAGCGTTTCAGCAAGCGGGTGACATCGCCGCGGTCGGTGAGATGGTCGTCAGTGTTCGTCATGGTCCCGAGAGTCGCGGCGCGTTCTGCCACCGATTCTCTCACGCCATACCGACCGTTTCGGCTTCATCGATCTCTCTCGACTCGCAAACCTTCCGAATCGCTCTGCGAGATTGCGAGGCCTCGCGACAGGCGGTATGCTCGGTCGACTCTCCCATTCATCCGCCGTCCAGGAGCTCAGACAGTTGCCCGAGATTCCCCTGACGCTCGACGATTTCCCACGCACCACCTCGTTCGGCAACGTGGAGGTGACCTTTCGTCCAATGGTGCCCGGTGATCGGACGACCATCCTGGCGTTCGCTCGCGCGCTCGACGAGGTCGATCTCCTCTTCTTGCGGACAGACATCACGCGTGACGATGTCATCGACCAATGGTTGCTGGAGATCGACTCGGGGCAGACGACCACGATCCTCGCCGAGGTCGGCGGTCATGTCGCCGGCTATTGCAGCTTGCACCACAGCGAGAGCTTGTGGACCCGGCATCTCGGGGAGATTCTGCTGCTCGTCGACCACGAGTACCGCGGCTTGGGCCTGGGAGGTCATATGGCGCGTCAGATCCTCGAGCTGGCGAAGAACCACGATCTCCACAAATTGGTCGCCCAGATGACCAGCACGCAGCGCAATGCCCAAAGCCTCTTCCATCACCTCGGCTTCATTCCCGAGGCGATGCTCCACGATTGGGTCATCGACCGCAACGGCCGAACGCACAACTTGATCGTGATGTCACGGGAGGTCGATCTCGACGAGGAGTTCCTCGCCGATTTCGTCGCCGCATCGAGTCGCTGACGTCATTCGACACGGTCTCGAAGGTGGCGCAAGCGCTGCGGCGATGTGCCGATTCTGCACGTGGCACAGCGTCCGTGTCGTTTCCGCGCCAAATTGACCGAACGGCCGTTCAGGATACCGACCAGCCAGACGGTCTTCCGATTCGACCCAAGGTGTTCTTTTTCAGCGTCTTGCATCCAATCCAAAGAGCACGACGAAAAGAAGTGACAACACGTCGGTAACCTGGTACGTCTCTTGCTCATCTCAGAGAGCAGAACACG
>JBCDBH010000607.1:0-1858 GCA_039184055.1 Acidobacteriota bacterium | reverse complement strand
GCGAGACCGGCATTCGGTTTCCCCAGAACAAGGTCCAGCTCATCTCGAGTCCAAACGTAGTGGGCACCTTCTCGGCCTTCGCTCTCGGCGTCGATCGCACTGAGATAAGCCCCATCGGCATGACGCATGTCGCGATCGAGAAAACGCGCCGTCCCACGGAGCACGGGCTCGGCTCGCGCGTCACCGAGCTCGTGCCAGCGCGCATACGTTTCGAGAAGCAAACCCTGGTCGTAGAGCATCTTCTCGAAGTGCGGCACGAGCCACGCTCGATCGACGGTGTAGCGGTGAAAGCCTCCACCCAAGTGATCGAAGATGCCGCCTCGCGCCATGGCGTCGAGCGTCTGATCGAGCATGCGGCGGATGGCGGCTTGATCGATATCGAGATCTTCGGCTTCGACGAGGTCGAAAAGCAGGAGCAGGTCGGCCGGGTTGGGGAATTTGGGTCCGCGCCCAAAGCCACCGAATTCACGATCGAAACGAATGTCGAGCGCTTCGTAGGCAAGCGGGAGCACCGATCGGTCGGGCACCTCCTCGGCGATTTGCCAACGCCGATCGAGCACCTCTTCGAGTGCCGTCGTCACTTGCCCGGCGGTTGCTTCGACCTCGTCACGTCGATTCGCCCAAGCGTCGTGCATGCCCATCAGCACGTCGCGAAACCCGGGAAGACCACGGCTCGGACGCGGTGGGAAATACGTGCCGGCGAAAAAAGGCTCGAGGGTCGGGGTGAGAAAAACCGAGTTGGGCCAGCCGCCGCGACCGGCGATCAGCTGTGTCGCGGTCATGTAGATCGAGTCGATATCCGGTCGTTCTTCGCGGTCGACCTTGATCGCGATGAAATTGCGATTCATGAACGCCGCGATGTCCGGATCGGAGAACGACTCGCGCGCCATGACGTGACACCAATGACAGCTGCTATAACCCACCGAAAGAAAGATGGGTTTGTTCTCCTCGCGTGCTCGCGTCAGGGCTTCGTCACCCCACGGGTACCAGTCGACCGGATTGTCGCGGTGCAGGAGCAGATAAGGGCTCGAGGCGTTGGCGAGCCGATTCGATGTCGTCGAAGTCGCGCTCGTCTCAGCGCCTGCCTCGGGTGAGGGAGCCGTGTCGGGTCGAGGAGCCGCGCATGCGACGATCGGAAAGCTCGCGAGGATCGTGACGACGCTCGTAACCAACGCGGCGAGAAAGCTCGGGAGCCTCATACGCGGACCCTATCAACCCGGCGGTTGCTATAAGCTCAGCGCGTGATGGTACGGACATTTGAACGGATCTGTGTTTTCTGTGGCGCCAGCCCGGGCCAGAATCCAGCTTATCTCGACGCCGCGCGCCAAACCGGCCGCTTGCTCGCCGAACGCGGGCTGACGGTTGTGTACGGCGGTGGCAACATCGGCATGATGGGTGAGCTCGCCGACGCCGCTTTGGCGGCTGGAGGCGAGGTGATCGGCATCATCCCCGACGTTCTTCGCGAACGTGAAGTGGCACACCACGGGGTGACGCTCGAGGTCGTCGATTCGATGCACACTCGCAAACGCCGCATGTACGAGCTCGCCGACGCCTTCATGGCGTTGCCCGGTGGCTACGGTACGCTCGAAGAGCTCTTCGAGACCGTGACCTGGATTCAGCTCGGGATGCATGCCAAGCCGTGTGGTGTTCTCAATGTCGCCGGCTACTACGACCCCCTATTGGCGATGCTCGATCGAGCGGCGGAAGAGGGTTTTTTCCGCCATTCCAACCGTGAGTTGGTGCTCGATGCCGCCGACCCGGAAGCGCTGTTGGGCGTTCTCGCATCCGCGCATCTTCCCGAGCTCCCCAAGTGGGTGAGCGGCGATCAACTTTAGACTTGTGAGGATCTTCTTTCGTG
>JBCDBH010000606.1:0-1873 GCA_039184055.1 Acidobacteriota bacterium | reverse complement strand
GGTTGACGACCCGAGGCAGACGACCGTCATCTCGCGGTCAAAGAGTGGCAAGACCGCATCGTCTTCCTGCGTCGCGTCGTTCCCGGCAGCGCCGACAAGAGCTACGGCCTACACGTCGCCCGACTCGCCGGTCTGCCCGACTCGGTTGTCGAACGCGCCAGTGAAGTGCTCGACAACCTCGAAGCTCAGGAATACGACCTCGTCGGCCAGCCTAGAATCGCCCGTGCCAAGGCGAGCGAAGACGGCGCCGACAAAGCCGTTGGTCAAATGGGTCTCTTCACCCCCACCGCCGAAATCGTCGCGCAAACGCTACGGGAAACCGACACCAACCAGCTCACCCCGCTCGAAGCGCTCAATTTGGTGGCGGAACTCAAAGAGAAGCTTGGCTGATACTCAGACGAGGGGCGCGAGGACGTCGACAGCGTCTTGTAGAAGCCTGAAACGCGACGCCTCGTCGGTCGCCTCGGGATCTCGCTCCGCCTCGATGGTGATCGCGCCGTCGTAGCCGACGCCAAGCAACGCCGCGATCATTACCGCAAAGTCGA
The DNA here is from genome assembly GCA_039184055.1 of Acidobacteriota bacterium. Classification (GTDB taxonomy): domain Bacteria; phylum Acidobacteriota; class Thermoanaerobaculia; order Multivoradales; family J023; genus JBCDBH01. Next base: position 1,328 of record JBCDBH010000606.1, on the reverse strand, counting down.
TCTCGCCCTTGCCGGGAAAGCGATCCCGTGATGTTTCGAGCGAAAACCGACCGTGTTCGGCGAGCAAGTCGGGAAGATGCTCGTGATCTTTCGCGTGGACGTGCACGATCCGCTCGCCAAAGCGTTCGACAAACGCCACCGGATCGAGCCCTTGTTTGTGGAGATGGCTCGGATCGAGCTCGATACCGAGCGCGGGGGAGGGGAGTGCGGTGAAGAGCTGGTCGAAGGCCGAGGGGGTGTGAGCGAAGTTGATGCTCCACAGCCGATGGCCACGAAACATCGTGCAGTTTTCGATCGCCAACACCAGATCGAGATCCTCCGCTTCGCGGATCGCGGGCGTCCAGGCCTCGACAAAATCCTCCACCGACTCCACGATCGTCCGATCCGGATCCCGCCCCGCAAACACTCCGACGATTCGCGTTCCGAACCGCCCCGCCAATCTCATCACTCGCCTGAGACGTGCCATCTCTAGCTCACGTGCGTTCCGATCCGGCTCGAGCATGTTGCGATAAAAGCCCAGCGTCACGACCTCCAATCCACGTTGCGTCAGGTCGCGCGCCGCAGCATCGAAGGCTGCATCCGACGCGTCGTCGAGGTCGAGCGCAAAGCCCGGTCCGAGCCGTAGCTGGATCGCATCGATACCGAGCCGGGTGACTTCGTCGAGGCGGACGGGATCGTAGGGGGTGTGGAAGGCGAGCCTCAACGAAGGCTGACTCAATGGCTCGGGGCGACCAGTTCGACCGATGGGAAGTAGGTGCGATAGCGACTCACGTCGCGTGTGAGGAGGTTGAGCCCCTCGGCTTCGGCGTGTGCGCCGATGAAGAAATCGGGCAGGGGTGTTTGTCGTGAACCGCCACGAGCTCGGTATTCGGTGAACGCGCGTGCGGCTGGCCACGCGGCCCGGCATGGAAGCGCGAGGCATCTCACGTCAGCGTCGCGAAGTGTGTCGTCCAGGTCTTGTTCGAGCTCGAAGCCAATACTGAGCTCAGCATAGATGATCGGGTTGATCGCGAGCCGTGAGCTGGTGGCGACCTTTGCAAGCGCAGTACTCGACCAGTCGGACCACTGTGGATCGTCGGTCCAAATATCGACGAAGATATTGGTGTCGATCAGAATCATCAGGTTTCGCCACGCGTCATGTCCATGAGGGCCTTGGTGGAGAGACCCTTGCGCCATTTGGCTTTCTTGAGTCGATCGACGATCTCTTTTCCTGTTGGTTTGGCGTGATCGAAGACAATTTTGATCCCATCGGCCTCACCGCGGAATGCGACGCGATCCCCCGCCTTCCAGCCGAGCGCGTCACGAAGCTCCTTGGGTACGGTGATCTG
>JBCDBH010000605.1:0-1964 GCA_039184055.1 Acidobacteriota bacterium | reverse complement strand
CGGTGGCAGAGGATGCGGGACGAGAGGGCGTGGATCCGAACCCCGAGCGATGGCGTGAATATGACGACCGGTTTCGCCGAGTCGACTGACGATCTGGGCGGCGGGGATCCGCGCCAGCTCACCGACCGACCGCAGACCCCAACGTTTGAGCGTGTTGAGAACCTTGGCTTCGGCGCTCAGCCGTTCGAGTGGCAAAGGGGCGAGAAAAGCGGCTTCGTCACCGGCGGGCACGACGGTGGGCGGCTCGGGTTGACCGGCGGCGAGCCGGGCGGTGAGCTTGGAGCCGGCGATGCCGATGCGGAGAGGCAAGCCGGTGAGACGTTCGACCTCGTGCGCGATGTCGTGGGCGAGATCGAGCTCGTCGGGGTGATGACGCTCGAGCCCGTCGAGGTCGAGATAAACGATGCCGTCGTCACCGTCTTCGATACGTGGCGAGAAGGTGGCGGCGGCGTCGAGCAAGGCTTCGCGTGCCGCCTGTTCGCATACCGGATCCCGACCGCGGGCGATGAGCTTGGGGAGACGAGCCCGCGCCTGCGTGAGGGATTGACCGCGGCGAATACCGGCGCGTCGCGCGCTCCGGGTGGCGGCGACGATACGCGCGGCTTGACCACGACCGTGGAGCACGACGGTGGCTTCTTGGGTGAGCTCGGGCTCGGCACGCAACCGCGCGGCGAGTGGGAAGAGAGGCACCTCGGCGCAGGCGATCCGTGGCATGGCTCAGCTGGCGAGTGGAAAGGGGATGACCTGGGCGTCGTCGGTCGTCGGGATGGCGGTCGGGCTGACCCAATGGGTATGCGCCCGAGCGTGACCGGCGTGGCCGCGTCGTTTGAGGCTTTCGAGCTGATTGGCGAGACCGTCGAGCAAGCAGGGCGTCTCACCGCCACCATGCCAACGAGGACGCCGCGCTTGGGCACGCACCACCTGCTCGGTGGCGGTACCGGCGACTCGATACGGACTGGAGACGAGCAAAGCCACGTGTTGGTCACGGGCGGCACGAGCCAGCCGTAGCCAGGCCGCTTCGTTGCCACGACCACCGGGAAGCGGCGCCAAGCCGAGATCGATGACGACCAGCGAGATCCCGGTGCCGAGGATCGGCTCGGTGCAGGCCACCGCCTCGCGGACGGTACGAGGGCGCACCCACAGCAGACGTTCGAGGTCGATTCCACAGTCTCGAGCGTGGGCCGGGTCGAGACCGTCGCCGAGGTCGATCAACGCGGCCGGCTCGCCTCGACCGGTGAGCGTGGCGAGGGTGGCCATCACCAAAGAAAAACGACCGGTGGAACGCCCGCCGATCAGCTCGACCATCGAGCCACGACGTAGACCGCCATCGAGCACGGTGTCGAACCCCGCAATGCCCGTGACGATGTGACCGTCATCGAGGATCGGGTCACGGTCCCGCGTCAGCTCGCGGGCCGTGCGCACTTTGCCGATCAGGTTGGCGGGCAAGTCGGCGAGCAGGGCGTTCGAGACCATGACGAAACTCTAGAGCGGCAATCGGGCGGTAAGAGAGGGCCTGGAGATTCATTAATGGGCCGCCAGGGAACTGGATCTCGTCTGAATCTTTTGACGCGGCCGAGAAGCTCCGATTCATCGGCTTTTCAGCCGAAAAACCATGCACAAATCGGATTGCGACGCAGGATCCCTTGTCGGATCGCATCGGGCGGTTATCAGTCGAAAATCATGTAAAGCATTGAAAAGTTTGGCCTTGCACTCGTGTGGCAAAGCTGGCAACGGGTTTGAACTAAGGGATGGGCGAACCAACGTCACGGAAAGGAGGCCGGACGCGAAGCCCAACCCGATTCACATCACGGGACTGTGTAAACCAAAAGCAGTGAACCAAACCCCAAAACCAACTCAGTTGTCAGCAAAAGGAAGGAAACAGACATGAGCTTACCCACCATCATTCACGCTACGTTCCGCGCCCGTCGCGACCTCGCCGCTCTTTTCGCCGCGGTGCTCTGCCT
>JBCDBH010000604.1:0-1978 GCA_039184055.1 Acidobacteriota bacterium | reverse complement strand
TCGGTCTCGACGAGAGTGTCTTCACCATTCTCGAGACCCGCGTGCCGTATATCCGCATGCCGGTGGCGAGTGGACGGAACCTCGCCAATCTGGTGGAGATCGCCGCTCGCAATCACCTGCTCAAACTACAAGGGCACGATTCCGCGCGGGCGTTTGTCAATCACCTCGAGCTGGAGCTGGAGCGACGTCGCAATGCCAAGCCGTGAAACAACAACGTCGGATACCGGTCGTGATGCCACGTTACGGCTGGTGCTGATCACCGGTCTGTCCGGATCGGGTAAGAGCACCGCCGCCAAGGCTTTTGAGGACATCGGTTACTTTTGCGTCGACAACCTTCCCTTGCCTTTGCTGCGTGCCTTTCTCGCCGAGCCTCTCCTTCATGTCGGCGATCGACGCCGGATCGCCGTGGTCACCGACGTCCGGGCACCGGGCTTCGCCGAGATCATGCCCAGCCTGGTGGAAGATCTGCGTGACGTCGAGTACGAGCTCATCATCCTCTTCATGGAAGCGCGCGAGGAGTCGTTGGTGCGGAGATTTTCCGAGACCCGGCGACCGCATCCGCTCGGGGAGGGGGAGCGACCGTTGATCGAAGGGATTCGCCGCGAACGCGAGCTGCTCGCGGATCTGCGGGCACGGGCGGATCTGGTCTTCGACACGACCGATTGGTCGGTCCACGATGTGCGACGAGAGATCATCCGTGAGCTGTCGGGGGGCGCCGAGGGCGACGATCAATCGCTGGCGATCTCGTTGGCGAGCTTCGGGTTCAAGCACGGAATCCCATACGGTACCGATCTGCTCTTCGACGTTCGTTTTCTCAGCAACCCTCACTTCCAGCCCGGTCTCCGTGAGCAGACCGGTCAAGATGCCGATGTCCTCGCGTTTCTCGAGGCGCAGGACGATTTCGACGAGCTGTTGTCTCGGCTCGAGAGTCTCCTGCTTTTTCTCCTGCCTCGATATCGCGACGAGAATCGAAGCTATCTGTCGATCGGTATTGGCTGTACCGGGGGACGGCATCGCTCGGTCGCGGTGACCGAGAGGCTGGCCGCCCGTCTCGAGACGCAAGGCTGGGCGATTCGGACCAGTCATCGCGATCTCGACCGTTGAGCGACCGCCGCGTTTGCGTTTCGACGTCACGCGGCGTTACGATTCCACAGCTTGGCCAGCTTTCATGGTCGAGCGCCTCGGCAAATCGAAATGGTCGGAATTCTGATCTTGACGCACGGAGGCCTGGCGAGCGAGCTGCTCGCCTCGGCCCGTGTCATCGCAGGTGAGCTGCCTAGCTTTCTAGCCTTGCCGCTGGACTGGGGAGATGACCCCGACCAAGCACGGGTCAAGGTGAGTCGCGCGCTCGATGATCTGGATCAAGGTGATGGAGTGTTGGTGCTCACCGATATCTTCGGTGGCACACCGTCCAATGTTGCTCTGAGCCTCCAAGATCAATATCAGATCGAGGTCGTGGCGGGTGTCAACCTTCCGATGCTCGTATTGCTCGGCTGTCAACGCAACCGCGAGCTCGGTCTATCCGATCTGGCCGAATGGACCCGTGCCAAAGGGCGGAGAAGTATCCGCTCGGCGCCACGTTCCGGAGATAGGGAACCGAAGTCATGATCGAGCGCGAAGTCGAAATCGTCAATCGACTCGGACTGCATGCTCGCGCCGCCGCGAAGCTCGTGCAGGTCGCGAGTGGTTTCCGCTGTTCGATCGTGCTCGACAAGGGCGGCGAGGAAGCGGACGCGCAGAGCATCTTGGGCATTCTTTTGCTCGCCGCGGCCCAGGGCACCAAGTTGGTCGTGCGGTGCGACGGTGAAGAAGAAGAGCGTGCGCTCGAGGCGGTGGTGAAACTGATCGTCGATGGCTTTGGCGAGGAAACCGACTCATGACCGTGAGTCTCGGCATGGAAGAGCTCACCGGATTGGGTGTCTCGGATGGCATCGCCATCGGACGCGCGGTGTGCATCTCCACGCGCATCCTCGACATC
>JBCDBH010000603.1:0-2021 GCA_039184055.1 Acidobacteriota bacterium | reverse complement strand
TTCCACCGCTTCGCGAATGAACAACAGCTCTTTCAATCCGTTGCGGAGCTGGTAGTAGTGCAGCGGACGAAATCCACGAAGGTTCTTTTCGAAGTCGCGTGGCATCAGCCGTGGGGTCGGGTCGTAGCCCTGTTCGGGTGGCACGTAGGCGAGCCGATCGCGGGAAACGATCCGGAAATGCAGCGGATTGGGCGCGAGAGGCAACACGGTGGTGACGACCAAAAAGAGGATCGCCCCCGGTCGACACAGCGGCCGAATCTTCTCCACCAGACCGACGAGCTCACCACGCGGTAGATAAAGCGGGAGATCCCACAACAACATCGCGTCGTAGGCGCCGGAATCGGGCAAGGGCAGACGGTCGACGGAAGGCAGGACAAAGCGCTCGGCGCGTTCGCCTTGGCGACCTCCGACGGAGCGAAAAAGATCGACCACCTCGACCGAGCCCGCGAACGGGCCGAGCAAATGAAGACTGTCGGTGGTCGACGGTCCGAGGTCGAGCAAGCCCGACTGCTCGCGTTTTTCCAGGTGGGTCACCAGCGTGGCGAGCCCCGGTGAGTGGTGCTCGGCCGGATCGGCGGCGGCCTCACCGCTCGTTTTGCGGTTGAACAACTTCATCGCCACGGCTCACGAGCGCAGATAGGACGCTCCGTTGACATCGATGATGGTTCCGGTGGCGAAGTTGGCGTCTTCGTGCGCCATGGCGGCCACCCAATAGGCGACGTCGTCGGCGCGCGCCACCCGACCGAGCGGGCTTTGTTGGCGGATCGCCTCGGCCTTTTCACCGGTGAGCCACGGTCGCGCCATGGCGGTTTCGACAAACCCTGGAGCGATCGCGTAGACATAGATTCCGTGAGGCGCGAGGGCCTGCGCCAAGGATTGGCTGAGGGCGTTGAGCCCGGCCTTGCTGGCGCCATAAGCCGGGCTTTCCGGCTCACCGCGAAATGCACCGCGTGAGGAAATATTGACGATGCGACCACCGCCCTGCTCGATCATGTGCTTGCCGGCGCACCAACAGGCGTTCGCGGCGCCGAACAGGTTGCTGTCGAGGGTGCGTCGCCAGGCTGCAAGCCAGGTGTCGTAGTCGACCTCGGCAAGAGGATGGCGATCAAAAACACCAGCGTTGTTGACCAAGAGATCGAGTCGGCCGAAGGTCGAGACCGCCTCGTCGACCAGGCTCGCCACGGCGTCCGGATCACCGAGCTCGGCGGCGAGCGCCACGTGGGGTCCACCCGGAAGCTCGCCGACCAGCTGACGCGCAACGTCGGCTCGGCTGCGATAGTGCACCGCGATGCGGTATCCGTCACCGGCCAGGCGCTGGCAAATGGCGCGGCCAATGCCACCGGTGGCTCCGGTGATCAAGGCGGTTCGGCTCATCGTGCTTTACATCCCTCGTAATCGTCGAAACTCGTAACCGTCGAAACCCCTAGTCGTCGAGACCCATGACGGCGTGCACAGCTCGTCTCACCTTTTCAGGGTACCACCATCGTCGAAGAGAAACGACGCGATACAGTGCGCGGCCATGACTGACGCGATCGTCGACGTTCACCTTCGCCCAGGCCGAGACCGCTCGGTCCGTCAGGGCCATCCGTGGTTGTTTTCGGGCTCGATCGAGCGTGAAACCGGCGATCTCGACGCCCCGCTCGCGGCGATTCACGCGGCGAACGGCGAGCGTCTGGCCACCGGGCTCTACAACCGTCGCTCGGAAATCCGCGTGCGGATCCTGGCCCAGGGCGCGGCCACCATCGACCAGGCCTTCTTCGAAACCCGGCTACGCGCTGCTCTCGACCTGCGCGCTGCCGTCGTGCCGGCATTGACCACCGGCGTGCGGCTGATCAATGCCGAGGGCGATGGCTTGCCGGGCTGGAGCGTCGATCGATTCGGCGAAGTCGTGGTGAGTCAGATCACCGCCACCGGTCTCGAAGCACTCGCTGAGCCCGCCTACCAAGCCTTACGTACGGTGCTCGGCGACGACATCGTGATCGTCCAGGACGACGACGTACGTGCCCGTCGACGTGAAGGGC
>JBCDBH010000602.1:0-2034 GCA_039184055.1 Acidobacteriota bacterium | reverse complement strand
GCGCAAAGCTCACCGCCGCGCAAATCTCCTCGAGCAGGCGCAGTCGTGTCGCACGGCTCGTACCGACGACAAATCGATCGATCGGAACCCCGTCGACATGGTCCATGACCAGATACGGCAAGCCGTCTGGGGTCGCACCGCCATCGATCAAGCGAACGATCGCCGGGTGATCGAGCTCAGCGAGAATCTGTCGCTCACGCTCGAACCAACGCACCGTCGACGCCGCCGCCAGCCCGGGACGCAGCACCTTGACCGCAACGACCTTGTGGAAGTCATCGCTGCGTACGGCGCGATAAACGGTACCCATGCCACCAGCGCCGATCACCGCCTCGAGCCGGTACATCCCGATACGCTGACCGATTCGATCGTCGTCACGAGGCGGCTCGAGAAAACCCGCTATGCGCGGTTCGTAGGCTAAAAACCGATCCACCTGCTGACGTAAGGTCGGTCGCCCCGCACACAGCTCGTCGAGCCGTCGAGACCGTTCCGTGACAGGAGCATCGAACACGGCGCACAGCACCCGGTCGACATCCCGCCACGACCGCGTGGTCATGATCGCGTCACGGCCCGATCGAGCTCGTGAAGAAGCCAAAGCCGAGCGATGTGCCAATCCCGGGCGACGGTACGTGTCGAAATCCCGAGTACCGACGCGATCTCGGTCTCGTCGAGCCCGGCGAAAAAACGCAGCTCGACCACCCGGGCGCGTCGTGGATCGACCCGGGCGAGGGCGTCGAGAGCATCGTCGAGCGCCACCAGATCGGTCCGCGCCTCGATACCGTCGAGCGTCTCGTCGAACACCACGGTCGGCATATCGCCACCCCGTTTCGCCGCGCGCCGCGCACGCGCGTGATCGACCAACAGCCGGCGCATCACCGTCACCATGGCGTTGAGGAAATGCGCGCGGCTGCGCCAGCTCACCGAGCGCCGGCCGATCAGATAGAGATACGCCTCGTGGACCAACGCGGTGGGCTGCAGCGTGTGGGTCGTCGACTCACGGGCGAATTGTGCCCGCGCCAGCCGACGCAACGGCTCGAACACGAGAGGCATCAGGGCATCGAGCGCCGCGACGTCCCCCGAGCTCCATCGATCGAGCAAGCGTGTGATCTCACCAGTCGTCGCAACCATGTCCACCTCCCTCGCCGCTGGCTTACGTCCCGCGACAAGGTGAGTTTCGACATCGCCGACCGGTTCATCTCCGTCCAGCTCCAGCTCACCCCTGGCCGCCGTCGCTCGCCCTCATGGCAACGCGTCTCGTCCCACCGTGGCAGATGCACCGGCGACCTTGCGCGTTCCTTGGCGATCCCGACCTCACGTCGTGGACCAAACATCCAAGGAGACCTGATGACAAAGCGACTGCATCTCGCCCTCGTGATCCTGACCTTGCTGCTGGCCACCACCGCCAGCGCCGACAGCCGTCGCGCCGGCCTGGTCGAATTCGAAGCCATTCCCGGCTCGCTCGACGACGCCCTCCTCACCGTGCTCAATCCCCATCTCGATCGAACGATCGGGGTCGAGGTCGCGCTATCGAGCTCCACGGAGCCCGCTGAGAGGACCTATCGTCTCGAGCTCGAAGCCGGTGGGCACACCATTCTGGTCATCGATGGTTCGGTGATCTTCGATCGGCTGAGCGCAACGTCGACCGATCACTTCGACGTCGAATTACTTCGCGCCGACGGCCGTAGGCTCGAACGGTCGGGGCCTCGGGTCGCCACCCGCTCGTCGTCGATCACCTGCTCCGGCCAGTGGACGTTGACCTGCATCAACTGCACCGGTGGCCCCTACACGCATACGGGGTGGGTCGAATCAGGCGATCAGGTGTACTGGAACCTCAACACGCCGACCGGTTCGTGGACGACGATCGGTGATCAGGGCATCACCGCGACCTGGTACCCAGGCCCCAGCGGCTGCCCCGTCATGGTGACCAACTCGGTCGGGTATACCTATTCCATTTCCAGCGAAAAGTTACGTATCACAACGGCATGAAGAACAACCTTGTCGCCCTCGTCATATGCATTGATAGTATGAAGAATACAT
>JBCDBH010000601.1:0-2036 GCA_039184055.1 Acidobacteriota bacterium | reverse complement strand
GGCGTTTGTCACGAAGCCGATACACCGCTCGTGCCTGCCTCGACCTACGGTTTGTGCAAGAAGACCTGCTTCGAGCTCTTCACCCGCTTTGTCGAGCAAACCCCCGAGCTCGACGGCGCCTGGGGGCGGCTTTTCTTTCTCTACGGCCCCCGAGAGGACGATTACCGTCTGCTCGCCTCGGCGATCGCGAAGCTCTTACGTGGCGAGCCGATGGAAGTGGGTTTCGATCGTCTCGAACGCGACTATCTCTTTATTCTCGACGCCGCCCGAGGGCTGGTCGACCTGCTCGAAAGCGATTGTTCCGGTGCGATCAATCTCGCCGCCGGGCAGGCGATCGGGCTCGGAGAGCTGGTAAGCGCAGCGGCACGACGAATCGGGGCCGACGAGCACCTGCGGCTCGGTGGCCGACCCCGTGACGACGAGGCTCATCCGTCGCCGGTGGTGGTCGCCGATACCCGACGCGCGCGCGACGAGCTCGGTTGGCGGCCGACCTGGACGCTCGAAGACGCGCTCGATCAAACCATCGCCTGGTGGCGTAACGAAAGCGAGCGATGATCATGTCGGACTCATCACACGGGCCGAATTCATCACAGTTGTCGGACTCATCACACGGGCCGGACTCAAAACAAGTGGTCGTACTGGGTGCCGGCATGGCGGGTCTCGGCGCGGCGTCTCGGCTTCGTGAGACCGGTCATGACTACATCGTGGTCGACAAACGGCCGCACGCCGGTGGCCACACCATGTCCTACGCTCACCCCGGTGACAACGGCGGCACCTTCCTCTTCGACGAAGGTCCACACGTGTCCTTCACGCACGACCAGCGTATCCAAGAACTCTTCGCCGATGCGGTCGACGGGCGCTACGAGATTCTGCAGACCCAGGTCGACAACCATTGGCGGGGGCATTGGATCAAGCACCCCGCGCAATGCAACCTCCACGGCCTGCCGAGCGATCTCATCGTCGACGTGATTCGCGACTTTGTCGACGCCCAGGCCGAGGATGCGAGTCATGCATCGAACTATCAAGAGTGGTTGATCGCCACCTACGGTCGTACCTTCGCCGAGACCTTTCCGATGGTCTACGGTCGCAAGTACCACACCTGTCACGCCCGTGACATGACCACCGACTGGCTCGGGCCCCGGCTCTACCGCCCGAGTCTCGAAGAAGTGCTCCGTGGCGCGCTGCAACCGACCACACCCGACGTTCACTACGTCGACCACTTCCGCTACCCCACCGACGGTGGCTTTCTCGCTTTTCTTCGCAAGCTCATCGACGCCACCCCGATCGAGCTCGACGCCGAAGTACGCGCGATCGATCCTCGATCGCGACGTCTACGCTTCACCGACGGTCGCGAGATGGGCTACCGGCACCTCATCTCGTCGCTGCCCCTTCCCGAGCTCATTGCGCGGATCACGGGCGCCCCGGCCGAGGTCCGCGACGCGGCCGGCAAACTCGCCTGCACCACCTGTGTGCTCGTCAACCTCGGCATCGATCGCCCAGACGTCTGGCAATCACATTGGACCTACTTCTACGACGAAGACATCGTCTTCACCCGGCTCAGCGCGCCACCGGTGATGTCACCCAACACCGTGCCCCCGGGCACCTCGAGCCTGCAGGCCGAGATCTACTACTCGGCGAAGTACCGGCCGCTCGACCGCGATCCCCACACCTTCATCGAGCCCACCATCCGCGACCTGACCCGCGTCGGTATCCTGCGTGACGACGACGCCATCGTGCATCGGAGCACCCAGGTCATCCCCTACGCCAACATCATCTTCGACCACGATCGACCGGCGGCATTGGAGACGGTCTTCGGCTATCTCGACGAGATCGGCATCGCGACCTGTGGCCGCTATGGGAAGTGGGGATACCACTGGACCGACGAAGCCTTCCGAAGCGGCGAGGAAGCGGCGAACCTGCTAGCAACCTGACCCGCCACCCTCGATCCCTCGAGGCAGAGGATCGAGCGGCCACTTCAGTAGCCAGCCCGACTCGACAGCTCGGGAATCGGTAGACCGTCTTCACGTTGCACATGG
>JBCDBH010000600.1:0-2061 GCA_039184055.1 Acidobacteriota bacterium | reverse complement strand
GTCGGTCACCCGGTAGGCGAGCCGCATCGCTTCATCGAGAAGATTGTCGCCGAGTCGCGCCGCTTCTCCCCGACCCGCTGGCTTGGGTCGCAGATTCTTCACCTCATCGAGCTGCGCCCGAAACGCCGCCGCCCGGTCGACCCAGTCGGTGGCCTCGCCAAAACCCACCTCGGATTCGACATCCTGCAGCAGGCTCACCAGCTCGGCGGCGCTCTCACGCGCTCGATCGAGCGACACGGTGTTTTGACGCAGCCGGTGCCGGGTCATCCACTCGGCACTGCGAAAATACTGGTCGCGGAGCGCCAGCCATTCGGCGCGCACGTCGGCGAGACTGCCGCGATTGAGCTCGAGCACCGAGATCCGCGTCCCGAGCTCGCGCACCTCGGTGGTGGCCTCGGCGGTGCTCGGCAAGCGCCGCGCCAGCTCGTTCACGGCAACGGTCAAGCGCTGATCGACGTTTTCGAGATCCTCGGCCGCTGGCGGGTACAAAGCGTTCTCGATCGCTTCGATTTCCGCACGGTAGGGACCGGGTGAGAGCAGATTCGTATCCCGCGCCACCGGCACCGGAGCATCACTCCCCGACAAGACGTCGAACTCGGCTTGCCGATCGGCCTGTTGCGCCTGAAAGGCACTGAAGAGATACAGCCCCAAGCCGATGATCAGGATCAGCGAGATCGCGATCAAGAGGAAATTGGCTTCACGTGGCGGTGGCGGTGGCTTGAAGTCGGCGCCTTTGGCCTTGTGGCGCTTCTGGCGATACTCCTCGAGCCGTTTTTGCCGCTTCTCGTCCATGTTCATCGGTGTCTCCTTCCGCGATCCACGTCCCGAACTTCCGTCAACGTCAGATTCTATGCTGGTTCGAGCGGTGCGATCCGCACCGGTTGACGACGCCAGGTGGCGAGCGCCAGCGAGGTGGCGAGATCACGATCGCTTTCCCAGTTTCGGTTTTCGACTTCCCGACAAGATAGATGGAGGGTGGTCTCACCGGCGAAGGGGAACGGTGTGATGCGCAGGGTCTCGGTCGCCGGTTCGTATACGGATTCGAATTCGCGATAGGTGAAGGGCTTGCTCCAGCCCGCGGCGATCGCCAGCGACAGGGTGTCGGTCACGTCGACCAGACGGTAGTCCGCGGCAATGATCGTCTCGTCGAGCGGGCCTTCCATGGCTTCCGCGAGCCGGGTACGGAGCTCCTCACCCAGGTTGTCCCAGCGCGTCAAGATGTCACGCCAATCCGGATCGTCGCGGCGGCGACGGTGGAGGTTGCGGGCGTGCTCGACGATCAACAACGTGGCGTAGGGTTGCTCGTCGGCGTAGCGTTCGAGCCCGCGCTGCCACAGCGCCTGACGACGCGGGGTCGGCAGGGTGATGAAGTTGTAGGCCACGCCGGTGTCGGGATGCATCGACGGCGCGGCGTCTTCTTCGCGCCAGCCGTTGTCGTGCTCACGGGCGGCGAAGAGCAGCTCGTCGCGTCGTGGGTGGGTCGGCATGTCGTCGTCACGCCACAGGCTCAGGAGCTCGGCGGCCAGATGCGCGTGATCGTTCTGGGTGGTGAAGCGCAGGCGATCCCCCAGGTCCGCGACGATCATGCCAAGCCTCGCTTATATACTGCCGTCACCATGTCAGACACCAAAGGATCGATTTCCGAGCGCGCCGCGCTCGCTTACCATGCCGACGGTCGCAAGGGGAAAATCGAGGTTGTTCCCACCAAGCCGACGGCGACTCAGGTCGACCTATCGCTCGCCTATAGCCCGGGTGTCGCCCACCCGTGTTTGGCGATCGCCGACGACCCGCTCCTAGCCTACGACTATACCGCTCGGGGCAATCTGGTCGCGGTGATCTCGAACGGTACCGCCGTGCTCGGTCTCGGCAATATCGGCGCGCTGGCCGGTAAGCCGGTGATGGAAGGCAAGGCGGTGCTCTTCAAGCGCTTCGCCGATATCGACGTCTTCGATCTCGAGCTCGACACCGAGGACGTCGACGCTTTCTGCGCCGCGGTCGAGCTGCTCGAGCCGACCTTTGGCGGCATCAATCTCGAAGACATCAAGGCTCCCGAGTGCTTCG
>JBCDBH010000599.1:0-2066 GCA_039184055.1 Acidobacteriota bacterium | reverse complement strand
GAGGCGGGAGGCTCGGGCTCGATGGTGCCGTCGGTCTCGTTCTCGACCGTTCGCCGCATGCCCATGAGCTTCTTGGCGCCGAAGTAGACCAGCAGGAGCAAGAGGATGACGGCGATGCCGGGCGCCACCACGGCCAATGCGGTCATCGCCAGCGAAGCGCCCGCTTCGACCGTCGAGACCAGAGGATTGCCGAAACCGGCAGTCGCCAGCGACGAGATCTGCCGGGTGATCGTGGTCAAGCCCTGAACGACACCAGCCGAGCCACCACCACCGATGATCGCGACCGACCAGGCGAGCCACGGATCCATATCGGCGACCTGCGAAGCGGTCGCCATCGTGCCGGCGACGACCGCGCTCGGCGCCGCCAAGGTATCGAGCAGATTGTCGAAGAACGGGACGTAATACGCCAGGATCTCGAAGAGCGTGGCGGCGCCGAACGACACCATGGCGACGGGAGATCCCATCCACTGGAAATTGCTCGCCAACTCCAGGTGGCCCGTGTGGTGGGCGATGGAGATCAAGAAAAGGGGTACGAAAATACGGAAGCCGCAAGCGGCGGCCAGTCCGATGCCGACGCTGACACTGAGCAAGACGTCCATGGGGTCCTCCGGTCCGGTGGGGCGTGGTCGCTGTCCGACCATTCTACGACCGGTGCCGCGCTTCTATTCGGACCGGGCGGGACGCGAACGCCGCGTCGACCGTTTTCCGGACTCGATCGAGCCGTCGGCTTCTGGCGTCGAGGACACGGCATCCGCTGTGCTGAGTGGATAGGCGGCGTGCTGGGTGGACAGGCGTACGTCGCAGGACGGCATGGGGCCATCGCCGCAGAGCGGCACCGTGTGCTACCATCGGCCCTCTTCGCCGCGCTGCGGCGTGGGTCGGATCACTCGCCCGCTTACTGCCTCGCTTCTCACCGTCACACCTCATGGAAGGTCTCCTCGTCGGCCTGACCCTCGGCCTGGCTGCTGGCTTGAGCCCCGGCCCGCTGCTGACTCTCGTGGTTTCGACCACCTTGCAACGCGGCTTCGCCGCCGGTTTGCGCCTCGCCACCGTCCCCCTGATCACCGACTTACCGATCGTTCTCATGGCTCTCTTCGTCACCAGTGCCGTCCCGACCGCCGTGCTCGATGGGCTGGCGCTCGTCGGTGGGTTCGTCGTCTTGTGGATCGGATTCGAGACCTATCGGCAATCGCGTGCCGAGGGCTTGGCGGTGGCCGCCGAGACACCGACCCGCGCATCCCATGACGTTTGGCGAGGTGTCGTGGTCAACATCGTCAGCCCCCACCCGTGGCTGTTCTGGTTGTCGATCGGCGGGCCGCAGGTGGTCGGGTGGTACCGAGACGGTGCGACCACGTCGGCGAGTGGTTTCTTGGCTGGCTTCTACGCCACCTTGGTCGGTAGCAAGATCGTTCTCGCGGCCGTGGTCGCCGGAGGCCGGCGTCGCCTCGGGGGACGTGGTCATCGCATCGCGCTGGCGATCTGCGCCGGAGCTCTCTTCTTGCTCGGCATCGCGCTCGTCGTCGACGGCGCGGCCGGCCTGAGGGCGGCTTCGGCCGGGGGCATTGCATGAGCTGGCTCGACGCCCTCGCTCGTCGCCGCTTGATCGTCGTCACCGGTAAGGGCGGTGTCGGCAAGAGCGCCTTGACCGTCGCCTTCTCGAAAGCGAGCGGAACTTAGCCCAAAGACACCACCGTGACGTTCAGCACCGGTCGTTCATCGCCCTCAAAGGCGGCGTCGAAGGCAGCGGCGTCGGTCTCCAACTCGATCGTGGTCTTGGAGACCCCTTCCGTTACCTGCGCGCCCACCGCTCGGCCGGTGTACAGCTTTTGGGTGACGGAGTCGGTGAGCGATTGCCCGTCGGGTGCGACGACTTGAACTGTGAGCTCGAACTCCTGCGTGTAGGCCTGGCTCTGTCCGAAGAATGTCAGGCTGAGTTTGGTCTTCTTTCGTTTGGTGGTTTTCTTGACCTCGATGGTCTCGATGGTCCCCCGGTCAATTTCATACTGGGCGAGTTCGGTTGTGCGCCAGCCGTAGCCCGGTGGAATCTTGTTGAGTGGTCCCAGAGG
>JBCDBH010000598.1:0-2098 GCA_039184055.1 Acidobacteriota bacterium | reverse complement strand
GGTCTCGTCGTCGGTGCCGTGACGCGCCCACAAGAGCGCCGAGTAGTTGGCCAGCGCCTCGGTGAGCCACTGATCTCGATAGCCGACCCAGCCGACCGAGTTGCCCCACCATTGGTGCGAAATCTCGTGCGCGATCAGGGTGCCACGATCACCCGCCGAGGTCAGCTCGTCGGTGAGCTCGACGTTCGCCAGATGGATGAAGCCGGGTAGAGCCTGCGAGACGAAAGTCGGCACCGTGACGATCACCAGCTCGTCGTCGGGATAGGCCCCGAAGATCGTCTCGAAATAGCTCAGCGAGCTTTTGACGGCAGTGGTCACCACGTCACGACGGCCGCTCGCCCAGCGCACCAAGGAGTCGTCGAAGGCCACCGTAACGTCGACATGACCCACTTCGAGCTCCTCGACCCGGAACGTGCCGAAGGTAAAGCTGACCGCGAGACCAGGACGATCGAGACGTCGTTTCTGCCAGCGTATGTCGCCGCGCATCCCTTCGTCTTCGAGCCGACCGCTGGCGAGCATCGTCCACCTCTTCGGCCAGCTGAGCTCGATCTCGTAGGTGGCGCGATCGACGCTGCCGGTGCGTGGATACCAGCTGGTGTTGGAGTGCGGCACCCAGGCGCGTTTGTATTCGGTCAGCCCCATGCCGTGGTAGGCGATCTCGACGGTCTGATCCGAATCGACCGGCGATGGAAAGAACACCCGCAGGTCGTCGTCGACGCGGTGGTAGACGAGCGGGTTGCCCGCACCGTCGCGTACCGCGTCGATTTGAAAGGTCTCGGGGAGCTTCAGACCGGCCGAGCGCACGCCGTCGACGCTCGGTCGTAGATCGATACGCGCCGTGCCGTGGATGGTCCGCTCATCGGGATCGAGATCGACCGCCAAGCGATAGTGCAAGGGTTCGAAGGCGGCAAAACCCTGATGCGGTTCGCCATCGCGTCGCAACGGGGTCGACACCCAGGTGTCCCACGAACCGAGCTCGTCGATTTCGAGGCCGACGAACCGCCCCTTACGCTGCATTTTCTTGAGCTCTTTTTCGATCTTGCGCCCTTGGTCGCTGGCCTGTAGATCGAACGGGCGGAACTGCCCCAGAGTCAGCTGTTCAACGGCTTCGGGTTGCACCGACAACAACATCTCACCGACGCGATCACCCTTGAACCAGGCGCCAAAATAACCACCGTAGAACGGATCACCCAAGCGATCGAGCGTCATGGCGGTATCGATGCTCAGCAGGTCGCGCATCTGGCTGTCACGCCAGGTGGCGGAGCGATGCTTGGCCCAGCGTGACGCGCTGTCGAGCACCCCGGATGCGGCCGGAGGTCGACTGAGCAGAGCCTCGGAAGCGGTATCGAGCGCCACCGCGAAGACGGCCTCGGTAAACGTCTCCTCGAGCACCTCGCCACCGGTGAAGAGCTCGAGCTGGGACGACTCGATCGCGTCGTCGAGCTCGACCACCAGCGAGCCCCGGCCGATGAAGACCATCTCGACCACATGACCCTCGGGCGTGCGCACCGGAAAGAGCTTGCCGTCGTGAAAACGGAGCTGCGCGAAACCCGTGTCGAGCCGGAGACCTTCCACCGCGCGGGCGTCGTCGAGATCGATCTCGGCGGCCAAGACATCCGCTAGGACTGCGGCAGTCTGAGGGGCGATGGCAACCTCATCAGCGATCACGACGTCATCAGCGATCATCGAGGCAGGAAAGAGGATCGAAAGAAGACCGATGCAATACGGTAGAAGTCGAGTCATGGGGCCTCCGAATCGAGTGGCACCGACGGATCACACCATGGGATTGTGCCATGACATCCACAAAATCATGCTCTGAGCGAGAGGACGATGCGCAAGTAGACTAGCCCCTCCGAAAACAACCGTTGGAGATGTCATGCGCACGCCTGCCACGTTGCTCACGATCACCCTCGCCTTGATGCTCTCAACCACGGCATGCCATACCGCGCCTGACGAGACGACCCTGGGCACCGTTGCCGCGAGCTCACCCACCTCCGACGCCCCTACGGCCTCGACCGGATCAGCCACCATCGCCACCTACCTTCACGTCTCGGACGTGCATCTCGATCTGAGCGGTGAGTCGAGCGATACCGATCCG
>JBCDBH010000597.1:0-2099 GCA_039184055.1 Acidobacteriota bacterium | reverse complement strand
GTACCTCGGGTACGCCTACGGTCGCTCAGCCCTGCGCTGCCCAGATCTCACGCACCTTTTCACGCCTCGCTACGACGTTTGGTGAGACATGCAGGCTAGGCGGGAAAGCGTGCGTCAGATCCGGGTAGCGCAGTGATGCGCGAGCGGAGGCGTACTCGGGTACGTCGAGCGAGCAAAGAACGAGCACGCCCGGAGATGGCGTGCGATCTCCCGCCTACGCGGCGCCAGCGGCGATGATCTCCTCCTCCAGCCGATCGACACCTGTCAGGCCGACGTGGAGGTAGGAGATCGCGCCCTGGGTGTCGACCACCATGACGGTCGGCAAGCCGTTGACCCCGAAACGACCGAAGATCGTTTCGTCGGTATCGAGCAGGACGGGATAGGGAAAGGGTGAGTCGGTGACAAAGTTACGCACCTTGCCCTCGCTCTCCCCGACGTTGACGGCGAGGATTTGCACGCCTCGATCGGCCCAGCGTTCGTTGATCTCTTTGAGGTAATCCGCCTGGGTGAAACACGGTCCACACCAGGTGGCCCAGAACTCGACCACCACGACCTGCTTGGGGAAATCCGGTGGGCCGAGAAGGCCGGAGTCGAGCGTCGGTATCCGGAAATCCGGCGCCGGATAACCCGATTCGCTGATCGCCGCGGCATCGGGCTCGGCGCTCGGGGTCAACACACCCCGCAACAAGAAGGCGACCGCGACCGCGACCACTGCCAAGGCGGCAAGGACAACCAAAAGCCAGCGCAACAAACCGGCTGAGTTCTCACGGGGGCTGGGAGCCGACGGTGTTTGAGTCATGCTTCCTCGAGGTCCTTCCTAAAAGTCGATCCTGTGGAGCGTCGTCTTACTCGCCGACGTCGTCGAGCACCGGCTCGGCTATACGTACGGCGGTGAGCTGATTGTAGATCGTTTCGACCGCCGACGCCGCCACCACGAGCACGCTGGAACGCTCCGAGCTGGTGAGTGCGACGCGATTCTCGGCGGGGACGTCGAAGACCCGCAAGATCTCCCGGCGACCGTCATCGGCCTCGAGCTCGATGGTGAGCGTGGTCCGAGCTGGATCGAGCTGAAGCCCCTTGCCGTCTCGTACCGTATCGGCCTCGAGCTCGACCAGGGCGTAGAGCAACTCGCTGGCGACCGTAAAGTCGATTTTCTCACCCGCGCCGTCATCGGCAACGTCCTCACCCACAAAGTCACCCATGATGCGACGCCAGTCGAGATCGTTCTTGTACAGCGTGACCGTGCCCTGATCGTCGGTAAAGGTCGCACGGTCGAGATTGAAGACCTGGAGCCCGGTCCACGCACGGTCGAGCCAGGCTTCGGGCGCTAGGCTCGCGTGGCCGAGAAGCGCGGTTTCGACGGTTGCGTGTACCGTCCCGACCCGCACGTGATGGCGGGTTTTCGGCTGCTCTTCGCGATCCGCCCCCTCGAACCCACCGAGATCGATCGGCTCGTCGTCGAGCGTCGAACCGTCGAGTGCCGCACTGTCGAGCGTCGAACCGTCGAGCGCCGCACTGTCGAGTGCCGCGCTGTCGAGCGCCGCACCGAGACGCACGATGGTCGACTCGCCAGCGGCGGTCAGAATCGCCTCGAGAGCCGGCTCGGCAGTCGCTGTCGAATCGTCGAGAAAGCTCTCGGCCCGCAAACCGAGCAGTGCCGTGCGGAACCGATCGGCCGCGCCACGATCGGCGCGATCTTCGATCGGCTCGACGAGCCAGAAGCCATCGTCACGGTTCTCCAACACCACGGTTGGCGCATCGGGGCGACGGATCTCGATCCGCTCGACGTCGTTGCGCTTGATCCGGAGCAGCTGACGGTCCCGCCAGGTGTCGATCGGTTGATCGAGCTCGGCGAGAATCGTCCCAGGAGCCTGGTAGACCGCGTCACGCCCTGCGATGGCGATCAGACGATCGCCGCTACCGGGAATCTGAGCGCCGATGTCTAACGTCAAGGTGTTCTCGGAGCCGACATCGAACGTGATGCTCTGGGTCGGCGGTTCGAGACCCGCCTGATCACGGGGCAGATCCTCCAAGGTGCGTGATTTTTCGATGTCGAGCAAGCGACCGAGCAAGCCCGCGACGACGGTGGCGTCGGCGGG
>JBCDBH010000596.1:0-2142 GCA_039184055.1 Acidobacteriota bacterium | reverse complement strand
GTCGAGCTACCGTGGCCGTGTAGCAATGAAGTCTATGAAGCTCGGCTCGGCGGGCTGTGGGATGCGGCTCAGCGTGAGGGCGTCGAAGTGATCGCGTACGGCGATCTTTTTCTCGAAGACATTCGGGCCTATCGCGAACGCCAGCTAGCCGGCACCGGTCTCGAACCACGATTCCCACTCTGGGGGCGGGATACGGGTGAGCTCGCCGTGGAGATGATCGATGGCGGTCTCGAGGCGATCGTGGTCACGGTCGATCGTCAGTGTCTGGCGCCCGATTTCGTCGGACGTGCGTTCGACCGTGACTTTCTTCGTGATCTCCCGGCCGACGTCGATCCGTGTGGGGAGAACGGGGAATTCCACACGTTTGTATATGACAGCCCACAATTCGATCAGCCTCTGGCGACTTCGGTCGGTGACCATCGGAGGGATGACCGTTTTGCGTGGGTCGACCTGAGCGTCGATCGGTTGGACTGACCGATTTCCATGGGTTGGAGATTCAGCGTCGCGCGCCGACTTTCGCGCCCGACGACAACGCCCGTTTGGCCATGCCACGGATCGCCGGATTCGCCGACGAGTTGCGCGCCACTTTTTCCAGCGCCTGTCGGCCACCCCGACTCTTGGACATGCTGGTGATGTAGCGGCTGGCGAATTGCTGGTCGCATTTGGGGTGGTTGAGGGCCATGAAGACGGCTTGGCTCCGGGTAAAGAGCTCGGGCTTGCGGAGCAGCTGAAGAAAGACGGTGCCGTTGGTCTCTTTGAGACGGAGCACGCGTTCGATGTTGCCGAGGCCGATGTTGCGCGTGGTCTCGCCCGCGACACGCGGATCGGGATGGGTGAGAAACCAGAAGAGGTACTGCATTTCACCGGCCAGACGACGCTGGATGGTGAGCGGCAGCCGTTTGACGCCCTGAGGTGGTTTGGCGGGCTCGTCGCCGGCTTCTTGGTGCGCCTGGTCGAGGGTGCGGCGTAGATTCTCGAAAAACGCGACTTCCATGCCGGCGGCCTGGGTCTTTTCGAGCAGACGACCGAGGATGTCGTCGAAGCGTTCGAAATAGCCGGTTTCGACCAGGAAGCGCAGGTTGAGGAGAAGCAGCACGAGGTTGACGATCGGTTCGAGCTCGTCGCGATCGTGCGCCTTCTCCACCGCCGCTTCGAGACGGGCGCGAATACAGTCGAAGAAGATCTTCTGCGCGTCCTCGTCGCCCATTTTCTCGAGCCGTTCGCCGATGGCGTGAATGCTTGGAATCGGGATCGAGGGGTGGGAAATGGCCTGCCACATCGAGAACGGCGTGAGGCTCATCGCCGCTTGCGAGCGGATGTCGGAGCTGTGATGACCGAGCACCAGACAGCGCCAGGCGATTTGCAGATCTTCCTCGCCAGCTTCGACACGGTGACGCTGAAAGGCGCGTCGCAGGTTGGCTTCGTCGGGGCGTTCGGTGCTCGCCAGGAGCTCGCGAATGACGCCGAAGCGACGGTCTTGGACGGCTTGATCGGTCAGCGCGTCGAAGATCTTCACGTCGGTGGCGCGTTTGTGCTCGCGGATCGAGTAAATGTCGTCGAGCAAGACGAGATCGGCGGTTTCCCAGAGCTTGCGAATCAGCCGGGGATGACGCTCGTCGCTGTCGGTGCGGCCGACGATGTAGGCCAAGAAGCCGTCACGGTGGTTGAGCAGGAGGTCGGTGAGCGCGGTTTCGTTGTCGAGATCGTCGGCGCGGATCAGCGTTTCGACTTTCTTGAGCAGGGTGTCGTCGATCTCGGCTGCCGGGACGCGTGGCTCGCTCCGACCCGAGGCGAGGCTTCGGCACCGCTGTTCGAGCTTGTCGAGAATGACGACCGGGCGCGAGCGACGGCGTGACGCGGCTTTGACCACCGCCTCGAGACGTGAGGATGCCGCTGGTGAGACCCTGGCTTCGGCGTGACGTTGCCGGAGGTGACGCCAAAGGGTCGCTTCGATCTCGCTCGCGGCGCGCGCCGCGTCGGCGAGCTGCGAGAAGAACTCGGCGTTCCAGTTGCGATCGATCCGGCTGAAGCGGCTCGCCATATTGCCGAGCGCGCCGTAGAGCTCGTCGATGGCCGTCGAGAGCGCTTCGGGGCTGGCCGCTTCGGGAGCCGAGGCGAGCGCCTGGAGCAGGCTCTCGGCGG
>JBCDBH010000595.1:0-2145 GCA_039184055.1 Acidobacteriota bacterium | reverse complement strand
GATACGCTGGTGATCGAGCGCGCGGCGTTCGGTGGCCAGGCGGCGTCGACGGTGCGGCTCGACAATGTGCCGGGGTTTCCCGAGAGCATCACCGGGTCCGAGCTCGCCGACCGGTTTCGTCAGCAGGCGGAACGTTTCGGGGTAGAGCTGCTGCAGACGCAGGAGGTCAAGGAGCTCTGCACCAAGGCCAATTACCAATGCGTCGTGACGGGTGACGGCAGTGAGTACAGCGCCCGAGCAGTCTTGATCGCCAGCGGTAGCCGATATCGGACGCTCGAGGTCGAGGGTGAGGAGGATTATTACGGCTCCGGCGTGCACTATTGCGCCACCTGTGACGGTCCCTTCTACAAGGGTCAGAGCGTGGCGGTGGTCGGCGGTGGCAATTCGGCAGCCGAGGAGAGTCTTTTTCTGGCCGATATCGTCGACGACGTGACCCTCCTCGTACGTGGTGAAGAGCTCAAGGCGAGCCAGATCATCCAGGAGAAGGTGGCCGAGAATCCGAAGATCACGGTGCGCTACCGCACCCATGTCGAAGGCTTCGAGGGCGCGGAGTCGAAGCTCTCGACGGTCAAGGTACGCACCGAGGGCGCGGAACCAGAGACGCTCGACGTACCCGGTGCATTCGTCTTCGTGGGTTTGGATCCGAATACCAGCTATCTCACGGACTCGAACGTGACGCTCGACGAGCAGGGATTCGTGCTCACCGGCCACACCTTGTGCACTCACGTACGACGCAACCAGCTCGAGCTACCACCCGTCTTCGATCATCGCGAGCCGGCGATGATGGAAACCAGTCAGCCTGGTGTCTTCGCCGCGGGCGATGTCCGCGTCGGCAGCACCAAGCAGGTAGCTTCGGCGGCTGGTGAAGGCGCGGCGGTGGCGCTCGAAGTCCGGGAGTACTTGAAACGCCAATGAGCTATCAGGCCACGTCCCAGCCGCACACCGGCATCGCCACGTTCTGCAAAGCGCCCTTCGAGCCGGATCTCGATCGGCTCGAGGCCGACGTCGCCGTCGTGGGGATTCCCTACGATGGTGCCACCGCGATGCGGCCGGGCTCACGCCAAGCGCCGCGCGCGATCCGCGACGCTTCGACCCGCTTCGGCTTTCTCGGAGCGGGCCGTGGCTTCTTCGATATCAATCGTGATCGTCGGTTGCTCGAAGGCGCGCGGATCGTCGATACGGGCGACGTCGACACGGTCTACTACAGCCGTGAGCGCAACCACACGCTGATCGACGAGCATCTTCGTGGCATTCTCGACAAAGGCGCGCTACCCGTGGTGCTGGGTGGCGATCACTCGATCAGCTACCCCGTGCTGCGTGCCTTCGAAGACTACGGTCCCGTAACCGTGATCTTGGTCGACGCTCACCTCGACTTCAAAGCCGATGTGATGGGGCTGCCCTACACCAACAACAGCCCGTTTCGGCGCGCCATCGAGCTGCCGTTTGTCGAGCGCATCATCAGCTTCGGGATTCGGGGCATCAAATCGACCGACCAGGAGCTACGCGAGAGCCGCGAAATGGCCAACCTCGTCTTCTCGAATTACGACGTCTTCGACCAAGGCATCGAGGCTCTGCTCGACCGCTGCCCCGCCGATCTCGGCAACTACTATCTGAGCATCGACATCGATGGCCTCGATCCGTCGATCGCCCCGGCCACGGAGAGCCCGGAAGCCGAAGGCCTGCTCTTTCGTCACGTTAAAGACCTCGCCATCGGTCTCGCCGAGCGTGGCAGGCTCGTCGGTGTCGATCTGGTCGAGATCAACCCCTATCTCGATCCCTCGGCGGTGACCGAGCACATGGCGGTACAGCTGCTGATCGAGGTGATGGCGACTCGTTTCGGCTGACGATTCGATCACTCGCCCGGATCAAGGCTTGCGATCGATGTTGCTCATGAGCTCGGCTTCGAGCTCGAGCGACACCATCCGACCGATCACCACCACGGGAAAGAGCTGACCGAAGAGACCTTCGAGCAGAGCGAGCTTGCGCACGGTCTCACCTACCGGGGTGATGTCGCCATAACCCACGGTGAGCAGGGTCACGAAGCTGAAGTAGTTGAGCTCCGCGAAGAGCTGGTTTCGACTCCCGACGACGGCGGCCGTGCCATCGACAAAGTGGAAGGACCCTGGCTCGATGAGCTCGGCGAGG
>JBCDBH010000594.1:0-2148 GCA_039184055.1 Acidobacteriota bacterium | reverse complement strand
GGTCGAGAGCTTCAAGTCGGCCTTGTGGACCATCGTCAAGATCGTGACCGTGTTCACGGTCGCTCACTCGATCACCCTCAGCTTGGCGGCGCTCGACGTCATCAGCTTGCCGAGTCAGGTGGTGGAGTCGATCATCGCCTTCTCGATCGTTCTCGTGGCGCTCAACAACCTCTTCCCGCGTTTCCGGGAAGGTCATTGGCTGATCATCTTCTTCTTCGGTCTCTTTCACGGCATGGGATTCGCTTCGGTGATGGGGGATCTGCCGTTTCGCATGATGAGCCTGGTCAAGGTGATTCTGGGCTTCAACATCGGTGTCGAGCTCGGTCAGGTGGCGATCGTGTTGGTCGCGTTTCCGATCCTCTATCTGCTACGCCGGACCGTCTTCTACCGTCCCGTCGTGCTCGGTGGCGGCTCGGTGGTGATCGGCCTGCTTGCGCTGTGGTGGTTCATCGAGCGTGCCTTCGGACTTTGAGGGAGAGAAACTGATGCCCAACGTGACAATGCCGGACGATATCGCCGCTGGCGTGATCGATTTCATCACCACGGAGCTGGTGAGCCATCGCGACGATGTCGAGCTCTCGGTCGACGACGACCTGCTGAGCAGCGGTTTGGTCGACTCGCTCGGCGTGATGCGGCTGATTCGCTTTCTCGAGGAACGCCACGGTGTCACCGTGCCCCCCGCTGACGTGACCTTGGAGAATTTCATGACCGTCGGCGCGATCACCGTGTATGTGCGGTCGCTAGGCGGCTGAGCCATGTTCTATCCGGCGGCCCCATGGTGAAGCCGACCGAATCTCGAACGAGCGGCGGGCACCCGGCCGATCGCATCGCGCTGAGCCGAGCCCAGCTTCTGATGTGGAGCGGCCAGCGCCTTCGTCCGACGGTCCCGCTCTACAACCAAGCGTTCGTTTTCACGATTTCCGGACCGCTCGACACCGCGCGTCTGGATCGGGCGTTCGCGGCGCTGGTGGCGCAGAGCGACGCGTTACGGACGGTGATGGTCGAGATCGATGGCCGACCGTGGCAGGACATCTTGCCCGTCGAGGGACTGCCAGATTCGTTCCGGATCGAGCATCTCGATGTCTCGGCGAGCGATGATCCGGACCAGGCCGCCGCGGCGATCACCACCGAACGGAGCCAGCGCGACTTCGATCTCGCGGCACGACTCTTCGATGCCGTATCGATTCGAACAGGCGTGGATCGATGGTGTCTCTATCTTTGCCAGCATCATGTCGTCACCGATGCCTGGTCGATGGCGGTGCTCTTTCGTCGTCTTGCCGAGCTCTACCGTGATCCCGACGCTCACGTGCCGCCTCTGCCTGCTTATCGGGAGTATCTGACTCTCGAAGCCGAGCGACGCGAAGCTCCCGACGCGGCTGCGGTCGAGCATTGGCGGGCGCTCGCCGACAAGCATCCGGTGTCGCTCTATGGTCGGAAGCCGACCGGCTCGACCGCCAGCCGACGTATCGAGCTCGAAGTCGACGCTGAACGTGCGACGGCACTGCGCCGCCTGGCGCGTAGCCGTGAAGCCGGCGCGCTCACCGAAGAGCTGGGGCTCTTCCACATCTTTGCGACCTGGATCTGCGCGTTTCAATTCCGGGTCAGCGGTGAGACCTCCGTGACTCTGGGAGCTCTGGCGCACAATCGAAGCCACCCGTCGCTACGTCAGACGCCGGGATTGCTCACCGAAGCGTTCCCAATGGCGATCGACATCGAAGCGGACGACTCCTTTGTCGATCTGCTCGCCCGGGTCCGCGAGGCGACCTACGGCTTTCTCCGTCACGCCGCTCCCGGCGCGAGCACGGCGAAGCAGAATCAGAGCTTCGTGACGATTCTCAATCTGATTCGGGCCGATTTTGGTGACTTCGCCGGTGCGCCCGTCGACGCGACGTGGCTACACCCGGGTCATCATGACGCCGAGCATTCCCTTCGTGTGCACGTGCATGACTTTGGTGTTTCCGGCGCAATGCGGATCGAGCTCGATCTCCATGACGAGCTCGCGGAAGCGGTTGGCCATGATCGGTTGATCGGTCATCTATCGACTCTGCTCGACGCGCTGATCGACGATTGGCACCAGTCGATCGAGCGCGTGCCGATGCTGTCCAGTGCGGAGATCGCTCGGTTGACGTCTGGTGATCGCCAAGGCGC
>JBCDBH010000593.1:0-2150 GCA_039184055.1 Acidobacteriota bacterium | reverse complement strand
CTCGGGAATCGCGGCGCAGTTCACCTGGATGTAGGGTCGCTCACTGCGGGTGCTTTGGCGGTGAATGGCCCGCGCGACCAGCTCTTTGCCGGTACCGCTCTCGCCGGTGATCAGCACGGTCGCCGGTGTCGGGGCGGCCTTGTCGATCGTTTCCCGAAGACGCCCCATGGTGGCCGAGGTGCCGACCAGCTCGTCGGGCTCGAATCGCAGGACGCGATTCTCGGTCTCGAGACGTGAAGTTTCGAGAGCATTCTTGAGACTGAGGAGAACCCGCTCGCGCTGCAGCGGTTTTTCGAAGAAGTCGTAGGCTCCGGCACGGGTCGCTTCGACCGCAGTGCCGACGTCACCATGCCCGCTGATCATCAAGACCGGCATGCGATATCCGCGCTGGCGGAAATTGGCCAAGACTTCGAGGCCGTCGAGATTGGGCATCTTGACGTCGAGCAGAACGGCGTCGGGTGCCCGTTCGGCGACTTTGGCCAGCGCCTCGGCGCCATCACCCGCCTCGTCGACTTGATAGCCCTCGAACTCGAGGATCATACGCAGGCTCTCGCGGATCGCCGTCTCATCGTCTACCACGAGAACCATGGCTGCACTCTTTTTGCCCATCACCCGATCTTATCCGACCCCGGCACGAGCCGAGCCAAAAGAAAGAGCCGGTGACATGACATGCCACCGGCTCTTCTCGATCGATGCGCTGTGCTGATCAGGGAACGCGGACGAACGCGAAGAACGACTGACCGTCCGGCGCCCGTGGATCGAATCGCAGCACGTAGAGACGCGCTACCTTGCCCGACTCGACGCCTTTGATGGCTTGCTCGAAGTCGGCGACGCTACCGATGCTCTGCCCGTTGATCTCGGTGATGACGTCGTTGGGAATCACGCCCTCTTCGTAGAGCGGGCTATCTGGCGCGACACCGCGCACCAGGACACCGTTGAGATTGCTCGGGATTTCCAGGCTTTGACGAGCCTGCGCACCGATGTCGGTGTAGGTCAACCCCAGCCACTCGATCCCCGAGCTCGGTTCACGCTCGTCGACGACCTGAGGCGCACCGTTGCCGGGGCGCTCGCCGAGCTCGATGGTGCGGCGAAGACGATCACCCGAGCGGAAAAGCTCGACATCGACCTTGGTTCCCGGCGCGCGCGACGAAACGTAGTCGATCACGCCACGGGTGGTGTCGACCTTGCGTCCATCGAGCTCGAGAATGATGTCGCCGTGCTGCAAGCCCGCCGCCTCACTGGGACCGTCGGGCGTCACCTTGCCGACCAGCACACCGGCGGCGTCCGGCAGGTCGAAGGCCTCGGCGATTTCGTAATCGACATCGCGGATCTCGATGCCGAGATAACCACGCTGGACCGAGCCACGTTCACGAAGCTGCGGCAGGATCGACTTGAGGATGTTGACCGGTACCGCGAAGCCGATGTTCTCGGCACCGTAATTGATCGCGGTGGCGATTCCGATCACCTGACCATTGAGATCGACCAGCGGGCCTCCCGAGTTGCCGAAATTGATCGCCGCGTCGGTTTGAATGAAGTTCTCGAGGGCGCGATCGGGAGTGATGTTGATGCTCCGCCCTTTGGCACTGACCACACCGACCGAGACCGAGTTGTCGAGGTTGAGAGGACTGCCGATCACCATGATCCAGTCGCCGGGTCGCACGGTGTCGCTGTTGCCGAGCGCCAAATAGTCGAGCGGCTCTTCGGGATCGATCTTGAGCAACGCGATGTCGGTGGCCGGATCGTCTCCGATCACCTCGGCGTTGTACTCGCGACCTTCGATCTGAATCGTCACCCCGGTGGCGTCCTCGATGACGTGGTGATTGGTGACGATCAAACCGTCTTCGCTGATCACGAATCCACTACCCGACGAGTCGCGGCGCCGGCGCTGGGGCTCTTCCTCACCCTGCTGCTGACGCCCACGCGGGCCGAAAAAGAACTCGAAGGGATCGCGGCGGCGACTCGTCGCCTCTTCGATCATCTCCACATCGACCGATACGACGGCCGGGGACACGGCCTCGGCGAGGGTCGAAAAGCTCGGCAAGGAGAGGTTGGCCTCACCGTTCCAAGGCACGGTGACGGCGCGACTGTCGTCGATATCCGGTTCGGCGAACGATGGCGGTGCCAAAGCCGTGCCACCGGCGAGCACCATG
>JBCDBH010000592.1:0-2157 GCA_039184055.1 Acidobacteriota bacterium | reverse complement strand
TTCGCGACACGCACGGTGGCGACAAGATTCTGTTCTACGGCGGTGGCGGTCAGGGCAATCATCTCGGCGGGGTGTACTGCGACGCGACGCTCAAGGCGTTGGGGGTGAAGTACCGCTCGAACGCGCTGGCGCAGGAGAAGACCGGTGAGTTCTGGGTCAACGGCAAGATGCTCGGTGCTGGCGTGCACGGCGATTTCGAGCACGCCGAGGTCGGCTTGTTCATCGGCAAGAACCCGTGGCAATCACATGGCTTCGCCCGAGCGCGCACGGTCATCAACGCGTTCAAGCAGGATCCCGAACGGACGCTGATCGTCATCGATCCACGACGCACCGAAACCGCCCAGCGCGCCGACATCCATCTCCAGCTCGAGCCTGGTACCGACGCCTGGTGTTTGGCCGCTTTGGTGGCGATTCTGGTGCAAGAAGATCTGGTGGCGCGCGACTGGCTCGAGCAACACACCGACGGTTTCGATCTCGTCGCGCCTCTTTTCGAGGAGGTCGACGTCGCGGCCTACGCGGAGATCTGCAAGGTGCCGGAAGAGCTGCTGCGCCAGACCGCGCGCCGGATCGCATCGGCCCGAAGCGTCGCGACCTTCGAAGATCTCGGTATGCAGATGAACCGACATTCGACCCTCGGCAGCTATCTGCATCGTCTGGTGTGGATGCTCACCGGTCATTTCGGCAAGCAAGGGGGCAACAATGCCTTCGTGCCGTTTCTCTCCCTGTCGGCGGCGAGCAAAGGCAAGGTGGGAGGCGCGACGGGCAAGAAGCGTCGCAAGAAGCGGGTGAGTCCGGTGACCGGTTCGAAGATCGTCATCGGTCTGATCCCGTGCAACGTCATGGCCGAGGAGATCCTCGCCGATCATCCGAACCGCTATCGCGCCATGATCATTCAAAGCGGCAACCCGGTGCACTCGGTCGCCGATAGCCCTCAGATGCGTGAAGCGATGGCGGCGCTCGACTTTTCGGTGGTGATCGACGTCGCGATGACCGAGACCGCGCGCTGTGCCGACTACGTGTTGCCGGCGGCGAGCCAATTCGAGAAGGCGGAGTGCACTTTCTTCAATATCGAATTCCCCGAGAACACGTTCCACCTCCGTCACGCCTTGTTCGAGCCCTTGCCCGGAACCCTGTCCGAAGCCGAGATCCACAGCCGTTTGGTGACACGCCTGGTGGGCATCACAGACGCGCATCTGCGACCGCTGAGAATCGCCGCTCGGCTCGGTCGTCCGGCGCTGGCCGCCGCGTTGCTCACCTTGCTCGCGCGTCGTCCCAAATGGTTCCACTATCTCCCCGTATTGCTTTATCGGGCGCTCGGACCGCGACTGCCAGCCACGGCGCGTGAAGCCGCCGTGTTGTGGGCGGTGAGCCATGCCTACGTTCGAGCGGAGAAGAAGGCCGCCACGCAGGCCGGTTACGGTGGGCTCGCGCCGTTGGCGGCCGAGCGACTCTTCGATGACGTGGTCAACGGCAAGCAGGGCGTGGTCTTCGCGTCGTCGGCGTACGAAGACAGCTGGGAGCGGGTGCGGACGGCGGGTGGTCGGCTGCAATTGGCCTTGCCCGAGCTCTTCGCCTCGGTCGTCAAGCTGCGCTACGAGCCACCGACCTCGCGTGGTGACTTCCCCCTGGTGCTCTCCGCCGGTGAGCGCCGGTCCGAAACCACCAACACCATCCTGCGTGATCCCGCCGTGCGCGCGAAGAAAGGCGCCGAGCTCCGGATCTCGCCCCGCGATGCCGCGGCCCATGGCGTCGAAACCGGTGATGTCGTGAGGCTGTCGACCAAACGCGGCGCGGTGACTGTTCCTGTCGAAGTCACCGACACCATGCGACCCGGGCACATCTCCTTGCCCAACGGCTTTGGTCTCGACTTCGAGCCGGGTGGCATGGCCGGTGTGCCGACCAACGAGCTGACCAGCGCCGAGGATCGTGATCCGTTCGTCGGCACGCCCTGGCACAAGCACGTCCCGGCGCGAATCGAACCTGCTGAGCCTTCGGCGGCCTGATACCGACACGAAACGCTCGGCGCCGATCGCGAAACGAAGCTTTCCGGACGCGGTTCGCGTCGACAACGGCCGAAGACGAAGCCTTTCGGACGCGAGTTGCATCCAAAATTTTGGAAATGAAGCCTTTCGGACGCGAGTTGCATCCAAAATTTTG
>JBCDBH010000591.1:0-2166 GCA_039184055.1 Acidobacteriota bacterium | reverse complement strand
GCATCGCCGTTGATCAACACCACCGCATCGCTGTCGGCCAAGAACTCGCGAGTCGGATAGAGGGCGCCAAAGGTGCCGAGGATCTCCGGCTTCTCGTAGCTGTAGTCGAGCGGCAGACCCCAATGACTGGCGCCGAAATGCGCCACGACCTGATCACCGAGATGGTGAAGATTGAGCAGCGCCGCCTCGCAACCCGCCGCCGCCAAACGACGCAGCGTCCAGCCCGCGACCGTGTCACCACCGATGGGCAGGAGCGGCTTCGGCAAGGTCGCGGACAACGGCCGTAACCGAGTGCCGAAGCCAGCGGTCAGCACCAGGGCGCGGATTCGCATCGTCTCAGTCCAACGCCACCCGTCGAATCAGGCTTCGCTGGTCACGGTGGCCATACGCTCGAGCATCCGCACCGTCGCCCGAATACCGCCATAGTAGTTGTCGATGTTGAACTTCTCATTCGGTGAATGGAGCCGATCGTCGGGAAGACCGAAGCCGGCGAGCAGAATCGGTGCGCCGAGCACGCGCGAGAAGGTCGAGACGATCGGAATCGATCCACCTTCACGAACCTTGTACGGCGTCGTCCAGATATCGGCGAGACCGTCGAGAGCCGCCTGCACCAGCGGACCGTCGAGCTCGACCAGCACCGGCTCACCACCGTGATGATCGGTGACGTCGACCGTGACGCCACGCGGTGCGACCGCGTGCACATAGTCGGTGAAGCGACGCGCGATATCCACCGGATCCTGATCCGGAACCAGACGCATCGACACTTTGGCGCCACCCCACGAGGGGAGAACCGTCTTCGCGCCCTGCCCGGCGTAGCCACCGAAGATGCCGTTGACGTCGCAGGTCGGACGACCCCACACGCGTTCTTTGGTCGTATAGCCGACCTCACCGTTGAGCACCGGCACCTCGAGCTCGGCTCGGTAGGCTTCGGCATCGAAGGGCAAGGAACCGAAGGCTTCTCGTTCCCACGCCGCAAGCGGTCGGACCTGATCGTAGAAACCCGGGATCTGCACTCGACCGGTATCGGCATCGTGGAGCTTGGAGACGATATGCGCCAGGGCGTTGAGCGGGTTGGTCACCGCGCCACCGAAGCTTCCCGAATGCAGATCACGCACCGGGCCCGTGACCTTGATCTCCATATAGGCCATGCCTTTGAGACCGTAGATCACCGAGGGTTGCCCCGGTCCGTACATCGCCGAATCGGCGATGATGACGATATCGGCGCCGAGCTTGGCACCGGCGTCCTGGGTCACGAAATGCTCGATCGCCTGACCGCCCGACTCTTCCTCACCCTCGGCGATGAACTTGACGTTGAGCGGCAACGAGCCACGTTCGGCGAGCATCGCGGCCACCGCTTTGAGATGCGCGTAGCTCTGGCCCTTGTCGTCGGTGGCGCCACGCGCCACCAGATCACGTCCCTCGACCACCGGCTCGAAGGGATCGTTCCGCCACAGCTCGAGCGGGTCGGGCGGCTGCACATCGTAATGACCGTAGAAGAGAACCGTCGGTTTGCCCGGGGCGTTCAGCCATTCCCCGTAGACCATCGGATAGCCGCCCCCGGGATCTTCGATCATCTCGGTGTCGAGCCCGGCTTCGCTCATCCGATCTTTGAGGAAGTTGGCGCAACGCAAGACATCATCGCGATAGGCCGGATCGGTCGACACTGAGGGAATGCGCAGGTAATCCTTCAGCTCGGCCAGGTATTGATCCTCTTCGCGGTCGATACGCCCGATCACATCACTGCTATCGATGCCGTCCATGTTCGCCATTTCCGTGCTCCCCCTCCTATCGACCTTGCCCGATCAGGCAAGGGCGCATCGTTCCATGGGTATCGTGTTCAACTTCGACGTTCAACTGACCTTGAAGGTCATGAGCTTACCAGCTCACCCGACCTCGGACGCTCCGATCGCGCCGGACACGCACGACTCAGGCGGCGGCGTATGGCTCACCCTGTAGCTTTTCACCGGCGCGTGCCAGACGCACCAGGTTGACGGCGTTGACCAAGACGTGGGCGACGACGGGCGCCAGCAGATTGCCCCGCCACTCCATCAGCCCGGCCAACAGCAAGCCGGCGATCGCCGCGTAGAGCATCCACAGACGAAAGACACGACCGGGCCCCGTGTGGAGCACCGCGAAAATGACCGTCGCCCACAGCCATCCCCAGCT
>JBCDBH010000590.1:0-2172 GCA_039184055.1 Acidobacteriota bacterium | reverse complement strand
GCGTCGCACGCTGGGTGAGGGCGCCAAGGACCATCGCTTTATCGTCACCATTCCCGGGCGGGGCTATCGCTTCGTGGCCCCGGTGACGACGATTCCAATGTCGGACGAGCCAGAGAGGATCGAAAGCGACACCACGGATGAAGATCACGCGAGCCTGGCGACGCTGGCGATCGCGATCCCCATACGCGCGGCGCTCGCAGCGGTGGCGTTGCTCGTCATCGTCATGGCGGTTCTGATCGTCGTTCGCGACCGTCCGGTGGTCACCACTCCGGCGCCACGCGTGCTCGCGGTGCTGCCCTTCGAGGCTCTCGGTACCTCGAACGACATCCTCGGGGTCGGTCTTGCCGATGCGGTGATCAATCGACTGAGTCGTCTGCCCGCGCTCACCGTACGACCGACGTCGGCGGTGTTGCGGTGGCGAGACAACGTGAGCGACCCGGTCGCCATCGGCCGCACGCTCCAGGTAGGCGCGGTGCTCACCGGCACGGTCCAGAGCACCGCCGAGCGGGTTCGCGTCACCACTCAACTCACCCAGATCGACACGCCGCATCTCCTGTGGACCGGCACCTTCGATCAGCAGGGTGACGACCCCTTCGAGCTTCAAGACACCCTTTCGGCCGAGCTGGCACGAGCGCTCGCCGTCGAGCTCGGCGCCCTGCCCGCCGCGCCCGCCACATCCCGCGACGCGCGCGCTTATCGAGCGTATCTCGAAGGTCGACTCGCGCTGTCGCGCCGTACCCGTGAGAGTCTCGACCAGGCCATCGAAGCCTTCGGCCGCGCCATCGAGCACGACCCCGACTACGCGCTGCCTTACCAGGGTCTGGCCGACGCCTACTATCTCCAGACCTTCTACGACAGCGCGGGTGTGCCGCCACGCGAGCACTACCTCCGGGTGCGGGAAAACGCACAGAAGGCGCTCGAGCGTGATCCCAGCCTCGGCGCCGCGCACTCGACGCTCGGCGTGGTGGCCTACAACCTCGATCACGACTTCGCCACCGCCGAAACGCATTTTCAACGCGCCCTCGAGCTCGACCCCGGCGCGCCCCGCGTGCACCACCGCTACGGCTGGTTCTTGCTCGCGATGGATCGCCCCGAAGCATCACGCGCCGCTCTCGAACGCGCGAGAGAGCTCGATCCCCTCTCACTCATCCGCACCACCGCCCTCGCCATGCACGGCTACTTCACCGGCGACCTCGAACGCGCCCTCGCCATTCTCGAAGACGCCCAGCGGATCGACCCCGACTTCAGCCGACTCCAGATCGATCTCGGCCTCGTCCACGAAGCATTGGGCAACGTCGATCAGGCGCGGATCCACTTCGACAAAGCACGTCAGCAAAGCGGCGACAGCTCGGAAAGCCTGGCCGCGGCGGGCTATTTGGCTGGCAAAGCGGGTGATCTCGAAACGTGGAGAGACGTCCAAGACGCCCTGCGGCAGCGAGCGCGACGAGGCTATGTGTCACCGCTTCATTTCGCCCTGCTCGCCAGCGCGGTGAACGATCAGGAAGAGGCACTGCGTTTGCTGCAAGAAGCCATCGAAGAACGCTCCGTGTGGCCCGTGGCGCTTCGTTGGGATCCACGGCTGGAAGGCCTTCGCGTTAGCCCGTCTTTCCTTGAACCTCCTCTTTGAGCACCTCGATGTCGACCTCGACGTTGTCGAGCAGCAGGAGCATGCTCGCGGCTTCGGCGACGCTGCCACGACGCCAGCTGGCGATGGCCCAGAGGAGACGGGTCTCGATGCTCGACCGTATGCCGCGATCTTCGATGATGTCGCTGAGCATGTCGTAGGCGGTGTCGACGTCGCCACGGAGCAAGGCGAGACGCGCTTCGCCGAGCTCTTGGGTGTGTCGGAACGTGACGTAGAGAGTCTCGGGTAGAAGCTTGCGGGCGCTCTTTAGGTGCTGCTCGGCGTCGTCGAGACGATCGGTGTCGAGCGCCAGACGCGCGAGCTCGAGATGGGTGCGCCAATCTTCGACCTCGTCACGCTTGCGCAAGGAACGTCGATCCGACCGCGTGGCGTCGGCGGCGGGTGGGGTGACGGCGGCGAGAGAGGCTTCGTAGAGCTCACGCGCTCGATCGAGCTGACCGTCGGCGGCGAGGTCGTAGCCCTGTTGGTAGTTGGTCTGTTTGGGTCTTTGTTGACGATTGTAGAAACGCCCGAAGACCTGGCGTCGG
>JBCDBH010000589.1:0-2182 GCA_039184055.1 Acidobacteriota bacterium | reverse complement strand
GCGGTGGGCGGCGGTGAGCGACGATTTCTTTCGCACCCTCGACGTGACACTCGACACCGGCCGCGTCTTCACCGCGACGGAAGCATGGGAAGACGCCGCGGTCGCGGTGGTCAATCGACGATTCGCCGAACGCTTCTTCGGCGAAGAAGGCGCCATCGGCCAACGCTTTCGCTTTGTGAATCAAGAAGAGGCTCGCACGATCGTCGGCGTGGTGCCGGACTTCAAAACCACGACGCTCGATCGACGAGCCCCATCGATGGCTTTCATCCCGATCGGCGATCGGGTCCCTCGGGAAACCGGCATCATGGTGCGCGCCGCTGGCACCCCCGAGTCGGTCATGTCCGTCGTGCGCGAACACGTCCGAAGGCTCGACCCGGGCATTCCCGTTTACGACCTGACGACGATGCAACAGGTGCGCGAACGCGTGATGTGGCAATTCGAGGTGATCTCGAGGCTCTTCACGCTCTTTGGCGGCCTGGCGCTCATCCTCGCCGCGACCGGGCTCTATGGCGTGCTGTCCTACATTGTCAGCCGACGCTGGCGGGAGATCGGGATTCGCATGGCGATCGGCGCGCGTCGTGGAGCGGTCATTCGCTACGTCATGCGCCAGGGACTGCGCTTGGTGGTGATCGGCGTGATCATCGGGCTGGCGTGTGCCTTCTTCTTGTCTCGTCTCCTCGCCTCCTTTCTCTACGGCATCACCGCGGGGGATCCGTTGAGCTTCGTCGGCCTGACCGTGTTTCTCCTCGCGGTTGCCGCACTGGCCTGCTTCATTCCCGCACAGCGCGCCACGCGGGTCGACCCAGCCATCGTGCTGCAGGAGAATTGAGGTGAGCGAAAACGAGGCACCCGACACACCCCCGGCCAAGGTCGTCTTTCGCGAGAAAGCACACCGGCTCTACGTACAGAACCAACAGAAAATCGTTCTGCTCAAGCTCGCGCGACCCAAGCTTTTTCCGGTCTACTGGACACTGCTCGGCGCCTTGGCGGTTTCGATCGCTCTGGCGTGGAGCGCCCAGATTCCGGTGACGCTGACCGGTACCGGACTGATCGTCGAGTCGGTGGACGAGACGATCATCTTGTCACTCCTGCCACCACACAGCCTCGACCAAGTAAGCACCTCCCAGGAAGTGCAGCTCTTCGACGAGCGCGGGTCGGAACCGCTGCTCACGGCACGTGTCCTCGACGTGTCGACCGAGGTACTCAGCCCGGCGGAGATCCGTGAGCGCTTCGCCCTCGACCCCGATCTCGCTGATCTCGTCGAACAACCGGCGGTCGTCGCCGTCGCAAAGATCGACTCGGTCCGAACCGACACCGATCTCGACGACTGGATCGGCGGTCGTACCAACGCGCGGGTCGTGGTGGGCTCGAAACCCGTCTTGCAACTCGTCCCAGGTGTTCGTGACCTGCTGCCTGAAGAAGACTCGTGATGCTAGGACGAAGAAAAGACGTACCGCTGATTCTGCAGAACAGCAACGCTGAATGCGGGGCGGCCTGCCTGGCGATGGTTCTCGGCTACCACGGTCGCAAGACGGCCATCTCCGAGCTTCACGACTGTATATCCACGGGTCGTGACGGCGTACGCGCCAGCGCGCTATCGCGCGCCGCGCGCGAAAAGGGCCTGCGCACGCGATCGTTTTCCGGCGAGCCCGAACATTTTCCAGTGCTACCCCTACCCGCCATCGTGCATTGGGAATTCAAGCACTACATCGTCGTCGAGCGCTGGTCGCCCACGGAGGTCACCGTGGTCGACCCGGCAATGGGTCGACGCACGCTCACCTCCGAAGAATTCGACGCCGGCTTCACCGGGATCATCATGATCTTCGAGCCGGGGGTCGATTTCGAGCGCAAACGACCGACCCGTGACGACAATCCGTGGCGCGTCTATCTCGACTACATGCTGTCGTTGTCCGGGATTCGGCGCATCCTGCTGCAGATTCTCGGCGCCTCGTTGCTGCTCCAACTGCTCGGTTTGGCGGTACCGATCGCCACCAAGGTCATCGTCGACGACATCCTTCCCTTCAAGCTCGAGAGCCTATTGGGCATCATGGCCCTCGGTCTGGGGGTGATCGTGGTGATGTTGGCGGTCACCACCTTCCTACGACACGCGCTGTTCATCTACCTGCAAACTCGGCTCGACTCGCAGATGATGCTCGGTTTCTTCGAGCATCTGTTGAACTTG
>JBCDBH010000588.1:0-2186 GCA_039184055.1 Acidobacteriota bacterium | reverse complement strand
GCGTAAAAGCTCGCATCATCCGGTGGCGGCGCGGTGCGACGCGCGCGTCGAGCCTGCACATAGCGCTGGAAAACGAGATCGATCCGGGCGCGCTGCGTCGCGTCGAGGGTCAAACCCTCGATGACCGACGCTTGGTTCCACCACATCTTCGCGGTCAGACGGGTGGCCACGAGCGTCGGATCCACATTCGACGGCTCGTCGCCGGGTGGCGTCGTTTCGAGCGCGACGACCGGTGTATCCGCGGATGAAGTTTCGATTACTTCCGACGGCGACGGCTCGGTACGACAGCCAAATATGAGCATCGCCAAACATAGCCCTATCGACATGAGAGGACCATGACCACCACGCACCGGCTTCGCCAACAGGGCTACCATCAAACGTCCGCAAACTCTAGTGTGTCGAGCGTCGCCCGGAGGTGACGGTGGCGGGCACGTGCGCACAAGAATTTGTGCAAAATGTCGCCACCACATCTTGACAGTGAAAAGGGACTCTACTATAAACATGAGGCACCTTGGATTGAAATCTCCGTGTGAAAAACACAACGATTCAAAGTGAATACCTGATGAATCAGCCGAATACGTTTTCGCGCAGCGAAACGGGAGGGTATCGATGATCTTCGGCGACCGGCCACGATCGACGACAAGACCGAATCGGCCACGCCGAGCCACCTGGCTCGTGATCGCCAGCCTGCTCGTTTTTTCGACCGCGGGCATCGTGCAAGCGCAAATCGCCGGCGTGCGCGTCACCGTCACCAACGAAATGGGCAACGACATCGACTTCGATGTCTCGGCCTACGGTGTCACCGGCTCACCGGCCAATCAGATTCGCGCCGGCTATCCTCTCGATCGTACCGACAACAATACGACGATCAACGTCACCGACTACGGCTATGGCTACGGCGGGGGCACGTATCTCTTCTACGGCTATCTGCGCTCCGATTGGAACACCACCGTTCAGCCGGCGCTCGAATACGGTGACGGCGCGACGCTGTCGATGCTCTACCTGCCCCTCGACGCCACCGCGGTCGGCCCGGGTGGCAGCAATGTCTTCCGTGGCTCCTTCAGCCACACCTACCCGGGCGACGGCAGCTACACCCTGCGCACCCGGCTGACCCCGACCGGCCCGCTGGCGAACTTTCCGAGCCCCGGTCTCGGTCCGATCAGCAATACCGCGATCTACCCGCCGGTCACCGGCAACCCGCAAACCGGCACGCTGGTCAACGACGTCTATGCCAACGCGCGGTTCAGTTTCCGCGCCTCGCCCGCCGCGACGACGGTTCAGATCTACTCGGCGGCGAGCACCTTGACCCTCGCCTACCCCCAGACGGTCATCACCATGACCAACACCGAGCAGATCACCATCGGCAGCGGGCCGGAGCCACCGCCCTCACCGCTCGAGATCCCGACGCTCGGCGAATGGGCGCTCGGCGCGCTCGCCGTACTGCTGGCCGGCTGCGCGGTGGTACTGCTGCGTCGCCGCTGAGCCGACCCCACTCGAGTCGATCTCGAGCCCCGATGCCCCGATGCCGTTTCGGCTCGGGGCTTTTTCGTTTCAGGCGATCCCGGTTTGCGCGCGCCAGGATCGCGCGTAGGTTCCATCCGCCGCGAGCAGCTCGGCGTGGTTGCCGGATTCCACCACTCGGCCATCGCGATCGAAAACGTGGATGCGGTCGGCGTGCATCGCAGTGGTGAATCGATGGGTGATCAAGACGATGGTGCTGTCGCCGGCCGCCTCGCGCAAGCGTAGCGGCCAGCCGACTTCGGCCCAGGCGTCGAGCGCGCTGGTCGGCTCGTCGAGCAATACCACGCGGGCACCACGCGCCAGAGCACGCGCCAACGCCAAGCGCTGCCACTGCCCCACCGACAGCTCGGCACCGGCATCGACAAAAAAACGACCGAGACGACTGTCCCAACCCTCGGGCAAGGACGCCACCACCTCGTCGGCGCCGGCGCCCCGTGCGATGCGGTCGAGTGCCTCGGGTGTCAGATCACCCTCGGCACCAAAGGCGACATTGTCCCGAGCCGTCTCGTCGTAGCGCATCGGCTCCTGCATCAAGACCGCGATACGACGTCGCACATCGGCCAGGCGCAGCCGTCTGAGATCGACGCCGTCGATGTCGATCCGTCCGTGATCGGGATCGTAGAGCCGACACAGCAGCTTGATGATCGTGCTCTTGCCGCTGCCGT
>JBCDBH010000587.1:0-2187 GCA_039184055.1 Acidobacteriota bacterium | reverse complement strand
GGCCATCGCCACCATAGATGGCCGTACCACCTTCGGTCTACCCGATCTGCGCGGTCGGATCCCGATTCACGCCGGCTCGGGACCCGGTTTGTCACCGCGTCGGCTGGGAGCGAAGGCTGGCGCCGAGAACGTCACGTTGACGGTCAATCAGCTGCCGTCACACAACCATGCCTGGCGTGCTTCGACGGTGCCGGCGAATCTGCTCGACCCGGTGGGCAACAACCTCGGACAGGCGGTGGCCGATCCCTATTTCGACGACCTCGATCAGCCGACGAATCTGAGCACGTCGGCGATGTCGAATGTCGGTGGGAGTCGCTCGCATACCAACCTCCAGCCTTTCCTTTGTATCCACTTCATCATCGCGCTATTCGGCATTTACCCGTCCCGTCACTGAGGAGATCACGATGTCCGAGCCCTTTACCGCCGAGATTCGTATCTTCGCGGGCAATTTCGCCCCCCGTGGCTGGGCCTTCTGCGACGGTCAGCTGCTACCGATTTCGCAAAACACCGCGCTCTTCTCGTTGATCGGCACCACCTACGGTGGCGACGGTCGGAGCACGACGGCGCTTCCCAATCTCCAAGGCCGCGTGCCGATGCATCCGGGGCGTGGTCCGGGTTTGACCTCGCGTCGCCTGGGGCAGCGTGGTGGCGTCGAGATGGTGTCGTTGACCGAAGCGCAGATGCCCAACCATACGCATCAGCTGCGCGTCGAAGAAGACGAGCCCGGTGACGACAACGATCCACAGAAGCGCACCCTGGCTCGCGCGGGTGTCTACGCGAACGCCGCCAATCTCCAAGCGATGTCGAGCTCGGCCTTGACCAGCGCGGGAGGGAGCCAGCCGCACAACAACCTGCAGCCCTTCATCGCGATGAACTTCATCATCGCTCTCGTCGGGCTCTATCCGTCACGTGGCTGACCGCTCTAGGTGAGCTGGCGCTCGCCTAGACTCGATCGAAGCGCCGGTTCGTTCGCGGACCGGCGCTTTTGCCTGATGCCTTGAGACGAGACCGTGCCCTGCGCGCCTTGACCCTGAGACGAGACCGTGACCGCCGAATATCGATTGCGCCCGATGACCGACGAGGATGTGCCGTTTCTGTCACGGCTCTACGCCTCGACCCGTGAGGAAGAAATGAAGCCGGTGCCGTGGAGCGCGGCCGAGAAAGCCACCTTTCTTCAGTTTCAATTCGAGGCGCAGCACAAGCACTATCTCGACCACTACGCCGACTCGAGCTTCGACATCGTCGAGGTGGACGGTGAAGCGGTCGGTCGGCTCTACGTGCAACGACGCGATGACGAGCTTCGGATCGTCGATATCGCTTTGCTGACCAAGCACCGGGGGCATGGTCTCGGCGGGCGTCTGTTACGCGAGCTGCTCGACGAAGCGTCCGGAGTCGGCAAGGCGGTGCGTATCCATGTCGAGCACAACAACCCGGCCATGCGACTCTACAAACGTTTGGGTTTTCGCAAGGTCGACGATGTCGGCGTCTACCATTTGATGGAATGGCGGCCGCCCACGGAATCCACGGAGAACGCCTGATGATCGAGCTCAAGACCGCAACGCTGGATGATTTCTCACCGCTCGAGGGTCGTGTGGTGACCATCGAGCCGTCGATTGACGAGGCGGCCTTCGAAGCCACCTTGATCGAGGCGAGCTCGGGTGTCGATCCGGCGCGCAAGAACGAATTCGCGCTGCTTTTCCGCGCCAATCAGACCGGTGATCCGATCGAGCAGCAGATCTGCAAGATCGTCGGTGATGGCTTTGGTGACATGGAGCTCTTCCTGGTGCCCATCGGCACCACCGACGGCCATCCGGATTACGAAGCCGTCTTCACCTGAGCCGCTCGGCGACGCGCGCGAAGGCGTCGACCACCCGGTCGATCTCGTCGTCGGTCATGTGGGCGAAGAGGGGTGGATTGATCACGCCTTGGCAGAGCCGATCGGCATGCTCGCCACCGAGCCGGTCGATGAGCGTGTCGCCGGCTCCGGGCTGTTTCGACATCGCTCCGGGATAGACCCGTCCAAAGCCGATCTGGTGCTCTTTCAGCACCGTCTCCACCGTCGGGCGGTCGGCGGGGTCGAAAAGCACCACCGATAGATAGCCGTTTTCGCGCCAACCCTCGGGTACCGGGGCGACGGTGAAGCCGAGCGCGCCGAGACGCTCGCGATAGCTCGTCGCGGCGTGGCGG
>JBCDBH010000586.1:0-2195 GCA_039184055.1 Acidobacteriota bacterium | reverse complement strand
CGAACGTGCAGATCCGCAACGGGTGTCGCCGTACCCAAACCGACGTTGCCTCCAGCGCGCACGACAAGAGCATTGTTCCCTGCCCCGGCCATGACCTTGAAAGGCGTCCTTCCGCTGGTGACGTCGTCGATCGCGATCATGCTTTCACCGCCGTTCGATGAGTCGTTGGCACGAATCCGCCAATCGTTCTTCGGATACGAACCGGCGGTCGACGTATCGTCGAAGTGAATCCGCAGGTTGTTTTCTTTGAGACGAAAGGTATCGAAGCCGAACGACTCAGGGTTTTCGCAGTCGAAACCGACGCAAGCGCTATTCCAGACGATCAAGTCGTTCTGGATGACCTGTCGAGTCGCCACATCAGGATCGATACTCCGAGCAGCAAAGGTACCTTCATCGAAATCATCACCCTCGAGAGGATCGCCTTCCGAGCCGATCAGCACCTCTCCCGCCTGGATCGAGAAGGCACCGTGGTCGACCCCACCCATCGGAATCCCTACGGGTCGCGGCTCGCCTTCGAGACGAGCCAGCTCGAGCGCGTCGATCTCTTCCGGCGTGAGCGCGGGCTCGGCGCGGATCTCCCAGGTGTAGACGCCATCACAACGTGGCTCACCCGAAGGCTCGAACAAAGAGAACTCAGGCGCAATTGTGCCGTCGAAGATCTCGGCCACGGCAACGCCCTCGGGTCCGACCACAACGAGCTCGAAGCTCGTCCACTCGCCCGTCGGGGAAAAGACGACACCGGGCCCGCCGATCTCGGTGAGGATGAAATCCATTTCGGGATCAGGTGGAAGCTCGTTGGCCCAAGCTGGACTGACGAGCAGACATAGAAGACTCAAAAGGGTGATCAATCGCATGTCGACATTCCTCTGTAGCGAACAAGTTGAGTCTTGTTCGTTGTGGTAGGCGACGACGGTGCGACGAAATCAACAACGAAACTAGCCCACATTTCTCACCAGCCCGCCGGCTGCGGCGTTTGGTGAGAAATGCGGGCCAAGGAAAAAGAAAACGCCCCGGCCGAAACCGGGGCGCTTTCATCGAGCCTCGAGTCGAGGCTCGCGAGTCATCAGGGAACGACTCAGTTCTGGATAGCCGCTTCGAGAGCCGCCAGACGCTCTTCGAGCTGGGCGATCTTGGCGTCCTTCTCCTCGGTCAGCTCGCTGATGTTGCCGTGCAGCTGCTGGATGTAGAGGTGAGCCTTCTCGAGCTCTTCGAGCATGCCCTGGCGGTGTGCGCCGAGCTCGATGACCTCTTTGCCGTTCTCGTTAATGGTGCGACCGGGGACGGCCGGCAGGTGCTTGTTCTCGGCGATGAAGGCGGCCTGCTCTTCGAGGGTGAGGAGCTGGTAGTCGTCTTCGAAGACGTAGTCGGCGTGGAGCGAGGTACCGCGCTGATAGATCGGGCCGTTGACGTCGAGCGAGACCTCGCCGTTCACGGTGGCGACGGTCGGAGTGCCGTCACCGATGCCAATGCCTTGGTCACGGATGACCAGCGAGTTGTTGGTAATCGCCGGGTCGATCTTGATCGCGGCGTTCGAGGCCTGGGCCGAGTTCAGGAGAACGAAGGTACCGTTGGTGCGCGACTGGAACTGCCAACCAGCGCCAGCGGCGGTGTTGGCGAGGTCGAGGATTGTGTTGTTGGTCGCCTCGGTGATGGTGGCGGTGACCGTCGAGCCATCGGTGCTGACCGCGAGCTCACCGGCGACCGCGGCGTTACCGTTGACGTCGAGGGTCTCTTGCGGGTTGTCTTTGTTGACACCGAGTCGGCCGTTGCGGAGAACCGCAGTGTCGTCACCGGTGCCAGGGAAGATCCGGAAGGGCAGCGCCGAGCCGTCGTTGACGTCGCGGACGAAGAAGTTGGTCTCGTTACCAGCGATGTCCCAGCTCCGCGTCTGGAAACCGGCGGAACCATCCTGCGCCAGGCGAATCGTCGGGCTGTCGCCATCGGTCACGTTGAGCTCGATGCCACCCGGGCTGGCGGTGCCGATGCCAACGTTACCGTCGGAGCTGATCCGCATCGCATTGTTGCCGGCACCAGCGTCGACCCGGAACACTGTGGTGTTGGCGGTCGCGTCTTGGATCGCAAAGTACTCGCCGCCACCGTTGGTGGTGTCGTTGGCGGTCAGGCGCCAGTCGTTCTTGGGGAAGCTGGCCGAGGCCGAGGTGTCGTCGAAGTGAATGCGCGTGTTGTTCTCTTTG
>JBCDBH010000585.1:0-2197 GCA_039184055.1 Acidobacteriota bacterium | reverse complement strand
TGCCCAAAGGCGACGTCGTAAGACAGGCAGTATGACCTCCGACACCTCGATGCCCGCCTCGACCCCGTTCGACGTCGAGCACATCCGGCAAGACTTCCCGGCGCTCGATCAGGACATTCGCGGGCATCGACTGGTCTACCTCGACAACGCGGCGTCGACCCACAAGCCCAAGGCGGTGCTCGACACGCTCGCGCACTTCTACGGCGACGACTACGCCAACGTTCATCGCGGCGTTCACACTCTGTCGCAACGCGCCACGGACGCTTACGAAGCGGCACGCGAACGTTGTCGACGGCTGCTCGGTGCCACCGACGAACGAGAAATCGTCTACACCCGCGGCACCACCGACGGCATCAATCTGGTGGCGCGAAGCTTTGTCGCTCCCAGGCTCGAGCCCGGTGACGAGATCTTGATCAGTGCCGGCGAGCATCACGCCAATATCGTGCCGTGGCAGATGATCGCCGGGCCCGCCGGGGCGCGAGTCGTGGTGGCACCGATCGACGAGCAGGGCGTCATCGATCTCGACGCCTTACGCGATCTCTTCTCGCCACGCACCAAAATCTTCGCCATCCAGCACGTTTCGAATGCTCTGGGCACCATTCACCCGGTGGCCGAGATGGCCGCCATGGCACGAAACGCCGGCGTCCCGATCCTGGTCGACGGTGCGCAAGCGGCGCCTCATCTGGCGCTCGACGTCGAAGCTCTCGGGGTCGACTTCTACGCTTTCTCGGGGCACAAGCTCTTTGGTCCCACCGGGATCGGTGTCCTCTGGGGACGCTATGAACACCTCGAATCGATGCCACCCGTGATGGGTGGCGGCGACATGATCGAGACCGTCTCGTTCAAGGGCACCACCTATACGACCCCGCCGGTGCGCTTCGAAGGTGGCAC
Source organism: Acidobacteriota bacterium (assembly GCA_039184055.1). Lineage (GTDB taxonomy): Bacteria > Acidobacteriota > Thermoanaerobaculia > Multivoradales > J023 > JBCDBH01. Next base: position 1,306 of record JBCDBH010000585.1, on the reverse strand, counting down.
GCCGCACATCGCGGGAGCGATCGGTCTCGCCGCCGCGATCGACTATCTCGACACCCTCGATATGGACGCGATCGAAGCACACGAGCGTGCCCTTCTCGAGAGCGCCACTGAAAAGGTCGGCGCCGTGCCCGGCGTTCGGCTCCTCGGCACGGCGGCCGACAAGGTGCCGGTTCTCTCGTTCTTGGTCGATGGCGCTCACGCCCACGATGTCGGCACCATCCTCGACCACAGCGGCATCGCCATTCGTGTCGGCCACCACTGCGCGCAGCCCTTGATGAAGCATCTCGGGGTCGTCGCCACCGCCCGTGCATCGTTCGCCTTCTACAACACCCTGGAAGAAATCGATGCTCTGGTCGCTGGGCTGACCACCGTCAGCGAGATTTTCGGTCGCGGCCCCTCCGGGGTCGATCATGAGTGATCTGCGCGAGCTCTACCAAGAGATCATCCTCGACCACTATCGGCGCCCGCGCAATTTCCGCCGCCTCGACAACGCCGATCATCATGCTCTCGGACACAACCCGCTGTGTGGCGACAAAGTCGAAATCTGGGTCGACGTGGATGACGATGGGACCGTCCGCGATATCGGTTTTCAAGGTGCTGGCTGCGCCATCTCCACGGCGAGCGCCTCGCTGATGACCGAAGCCGTGCACGGCAAAGACCGCATGACCATCGACGATCTCAAACGTGTCTTTCTCGCCATGGTCAAGGGCGAAGACGACCCTGGCAAGGACACCGTCGATCTCGACAAGCTCGAAGCGCTCGAAGGCGTTCGGGAATACCCCATGCGGGTCAAATGCGCGACGCTCGCCTGGCATACCCTCGCATCGGCCCTCGATGGCGCCAAAAGTGAGAAGATCGTCTCGACCGAGTGATCGGTACCCATGACGACTCGATGAAAGGCGAAACCATGGACGAAACCAGCACCCCATCGGCCCCGCTCACGGCGGCCGAAGCCGATACGCTCGACGTTGAGATCGTCGAGGCCCTCAAGACCATCTACGATCCCGAAATCCCGGTGAACATCTACGAGCTCGGCTTGATCTACGATGTCGCGATCAACCCCGAGAATCGTCACGTCGATTGCAAGATGACGCTCACGTCCCCCGGATGCCCGGTCGCCGGCTCGCTACCCGGCGAAGTCCAAGCGAAAATCGCTGGCGTTCCCGGGGTCGAAAGCGCCGATGTCGAATTGGTGTGGGATCCGGTGTGGAATCCCAACATGATGACCGAAGAGGCTCGTCTCGAGCTCGGCATGCTCTGACGAGGGACTTCCACCCCGAGTCGATTTCCCAAACGACTGCAAAAT
>JBCDBH010000584.1:0-2221 GCA_039184055.1 Acidobacteriota bacterium | reverse complement strand
AGCTCTTCGAGCAGGTCGAGCTCGGTGCCGACTATCGTTGCCAGTGGTGCATGCCCTACGAAGCCGAGAAGAGCATCTGGATCGCACGCGGGCCCGGCATGCCGATCGCCGACTTCTGGCCCGAGATCAAGAATTACATTTAGGCAGCGGTTGCTTCGCGGCGTCGGCGTCGACGACGTGATGACGAACCGCCCCGACTCTGGATGCCGATCCCGATCGCGGTGAGTACGATGGCCGCGATCAGGGGCAGGGGAGCGTCGAGCGCCACGCCCGCGGCATCGAGACCGTTGAGCAACAGAATGGCTCCGATGGCGGCGGAGATGATCGTCAAGGCGGCGTCGAAGAGTACGCCGCTCAGCAAAATGCCCACCACCGCTCCGATCACGGCGGCGAGCAGAAGCGCCGAATCGGTGGCCGTGCCGAGCTGTTGCACGATGGTGACGCCGGCTCCGGCGCCGAGCAGGAAACCGGCCAATCGGACGGCGAGCTTCTGTGCGAACACCGCGAATAGCGCTCCGATCACACCGACGATCAAGGCCAGCACCGGTACCACCCAAGGCTCGGTGGCGGTGGTCACCACCTGTCGCACCACGTGCAATCCGACGACGAAACCCACCGCGCCCAAAGCCAGCCAGTAGATCTGACGACCGAAGAGCAAGAGCACGCCGCCGATGAGCAGCGCCGCCACGCCCGCGCCACCGAGCGCGCTCAGGACGTCGGGGCCGAGGAAATCGAGGTCGAGTCGAGGTAGTTGCAAGGGCTCGTTCATCGTGGTGTTTTCCCTTCGTCCTTGCCGATTCGCGGTCTTTCGGCGAATTCATTTTCCATTACGAATATGCGCGCGATAAGATTCGCCGCATCATGACGTCAATTACGCCGCAGTCTGACGTTGATCCCGGCACGAATGGTGACGGTCGGTTGATCCAGCTGGACATCGACGGCGCGCATTCGAGTCTGGCGGTCCGGTTCGCTACCCCTGAAAACGGTACGATGGACGATGCCACCAGCGACCTAGCGGTACTGTACAGCCACGGCTTCGCGTCGAGCCAGGGAGGCGAAAAGGCAGGCTTTTTTCGTCGGCGATTTCTCGACCTGGGCCTCGCCTTTTGCTCGTTCGATTTCCAAGGCCACGGCGCCTCGGGCGGCGGTATGCGCGACCTCACCCTGTCCCGCAATCTCGACGACATCGCTTGTGTCCAATCCTTTCTCGAAACGCGGGGGTATCGACGTTTCGTCTTGTTCGGCTCGTCGATGGGTGGGGGCACCGCCCTGTGGCACGCCACCCGCCGACCCGAAACCGCCGTCGCCTGTATCCTGATCGCGCCCGCGGTCGACTTCGGCGGTGGTCTACGCCGACGGCTCGGACCCGAAGGTCTCGACAAGTGGCGTGACGACGGCGTCCTCGTCTGGCCTCACGAGCTCGGCGTCCAGGAGATCGGTTGGGATCTGATGGCCGATCTCGACATCTACCCCTTACAACGCTTGGCCGATGTCTATCGTTCCCCGGGTTTGATCTTTCAAGGCACGAACGATGACTCCGTCGACTATCGCGACGTGATTCGTTTCGTCGACTCGTGTGACGAATCAGCGCTTCATCTTCATTTGATGACGGATGGCGATCATCGCTTGATCGATCGTCTCGATCTGCTCTGGAGCCTGACCGAGTCCTTTCTCGACTATCGAGGCCTGCTTTCCGGAGCGATGGATTGACGACCAGCGATCGCACGCTCACCTGGACCTGGCTCGGTCGCGTCGCCTATCCCCGCGCGGTAGCTTTACAAGAACACTTGCGTCGTGAGGTGAAAGCCGGTCATCTCGGCGATCAGCTGCTTCTGCTCGAACACGATCCCGTCTACACGGTGGGGAAGAACGCCGATGCGGGTGACGTCACGGCGAGCATGCCGTGGCGGGTCGAGCGGGGGATCGATGTGCACGTCACCAGTCGTGGCGGTCAGGTGACGTATCACGGTCCGGGGCAGCTGGTCGGTTATCCGATCATCGACCTCAATCCCGATCGCCGCGATGTCAGGCGCTACGTTCAGGATCTTCAGCAGGTTCTCATCGACATCCTGGCGACGGTCGGTATCGAAGCGCGCCGTCGGGACGGTCGAGAGCACATCGGTGTGTGGGTGGGGGATCACGACCTCACCAGCGCCAAGATCGCATCGATCGGCGTTCATCTCAGCCGTTGGGTCACCATGCACGGCTTCGCGCTCAACGT
>JBCDBH010000583.1:0-2222 GCA_039184055.1 Acidobacteriota bacterium | reverse complement strand
CCGGTCTTTCGCGAAGGCATGGAGATGGAATGGCCGCTCGTCGCCCTCGAGCCCTTCCTCTTCATCGCCCGCACCGCCCTCGAACGCCTCATCGGCCGCATGCAAAGTCACGGTCTCGCCTGTGCCCGTCTCGAGCTCACCCTCACCCTCGAGCCCGAGGGCCACCACACCCGCGCCATCACGCTGCCGGCACCCACCCGTGACATCAAAACCCTGCTCACTCTTCTGCGTCTCGATCTCGAGGCCACCCCGCCCGGCGCGCCCACCGTCGCCTTTCGTCTCACCGCCCATCCCGACCGTCCACGCACCGCCCAACTCGGTCTCTTCGGTGCCGCCGACATCTCCCCCGACAAGCTCGCCACCACCATCGCTCGTCTCTTCGCCATCCTCGGTGAGGGTCGAGTCGGTGCTCCCGAAGCCCCCGACGGTCATCGGCCCGAACGCTTCGCCCTCCTGCCCTACACGCCACCGCCACCGCCACCCACCGAACAACCCGCGCCACCCAATCGCGGCTTGCTCGGCATCCGTGTCCTCCGCCCCGCCCTCCGGCTCACCGTCGATGGCGACCACCCACCCACCGCCATTCAAAGCCTCGAGACCGAAGACAGCGCCGACGGCCCCCGTCCCAGAGTGCAAGGCCGCGTCAAAGTCGCCTCCGGTCCGTGGAATCTCGAAGAGGGCTGGTGGCAAGAACATCCCACCGATCGCGAATATTGGGATCTCGAGCTCGCCGACGGCGGTCTCTACCGGGTCTACAAAGATCGCCTCGATGATGCGTGGTGGGCGGATGGCGTATATGACTGAACCAGCCACGAAAAGACATGCAGGCTGAGCGGACTGGTATCGTCGAGTCGATCTCGCAAAGGAGTCCCAAACATGCTCGACGTGCTCGCGGTTGCTCTCACTCTGTCTTCGCTCGTCCCGGCTCAAGGCGACGAAATCCGTCGTGATCCACCGGCCATCGAGGTGGTCGACGCCTATATCGAGCGCTATCTCGAGACCTTTCCGTCGAGCGCGCTGGCGGCGGGGCGTTTCGACTACGCCAGCCAGCTCGAAAACGTCGATTGGGAAGCCTGGGCGGCCTACAACCACGAGACGTCGGAAAGCCTGAGTCGTTTGCTGGTCGATCCACGACTCACTTCGGACGAGCGTCTCGATGTCGGGCTCTTGCTCCGCCACACCCGGCTGACCGCGCACGATCACGGCGAGCATGGCGATTTCCGTCATGATCCGCTGATGTGGTCGGGACTCACCGCGACCGCGCACGTCTACCTCTTGGTACGTGACGATCACCCGCTGCCCGATCGTCTCGAAGCGGCGCGTAACCGCGCCCTCGCCCTGCCGCAACTCACCGCACAGGCTGAAACGCTTCTCGGTAGCGGCGATCTCGATCGGATCGTCGCCGAGCACGCCCAGCTCGCCGCCCGCCAAGTGCGAGGCGCGGCCACCTTTTACCGCGACGGCTTCGCCCGCGCCGCCACCGACGAGACCGCCGATCTCGCTCCGGCCCTCGAAGCCGCCGGGACACGTGCCGCCGAGGCGCTCGACCGATTCGCCAGCTTTCTCGACGATCTCGCCACCCGCGCCACGGGTCACCCGGCGCTCGGTGCCGAACGCTACGCCCGTCGCTTCCAGCTCGTCACCGGGCTCGATACACCGGTCGACGTCGTGCTCCGCGACGCCGAACGTGACCTCGCCGCCAAGCGCGCCGAAGCCGCCGCGTACGGCCGAGGCGTGTGGCGACAGGTCTTTGCCGATACCGAACCCCCCACGGATGACCGCGCCGTGCTCCGCGCCCTTTTCGATCGTCTCGAAAGCGACCACGCGGCGAGCACCGACGATTTCGTCGTCCACTACCGCAACCTCGTCGACGAAGCGATCGACTTCGCGCGTCAACGCGACATGGTGCCGATTCCCGAGACCTTGGGCGTCACCACCGCTCGCTCACCGGCCTTTCTCGCCGGGCAAAGCGTTGGCGGTGTCTATCCCGCCGGTCCCTACAACCCAAACGCCGACACGCTCTACTTCGTCCCGGCGCCCGCCGACGACGCCAGCCCGGAAGCCAAGGAGACCTTCTTTCGCGCCTTCAACGATCACTTCAACATCATGATCACCCCACACGAGATCATTCCCGGGCACGTGCTGCAGCTGAATCTCACCGCGCGGATGGGACGACCGGTGCGCTGGCTCTTCGGCGATGGGGTCTATGTCGAAGGCTGGGG
>JBCDBH010000582.1:0-2241 GCA_039184055.1 Acidobacteriota bacterium | reverse complement strand
GCTCGTCGCTCCACGCGCGCGAATCCCCGTCCATGGGGGTCACGGAAGGCACGGGTGCCGTGCCCGCACCGGTTTCGGGCTCTCCCCAACCGGCGTACGGAGTCGCCACCGGCGCGGTGGCGGCCACGGGCTGATCCCACGTGACCTCGCGTGCCGCGCGACGCCGATTCCTCTCGTTCGCCAGATGGATGAGCAAGGCTCCGAACCCGGTGATCCAGGCACCGGCCTTGAGTAGGAAGCCGAACAGGATGAGCGCGAACGCGACCAGACCGAGCGGCCAGCCGAAGATGCTCATCACCTCGCCGAGAATGCTCACCGACTGGATCAGAATGACGCCCAGCAGGACGAGCATCAGGGCGCCAGGAAGCTCGGTGCCGAGTCGACGGCTCGCCATGCGTCCGATCGCATGCGCCGACGCCGCGTAACCGAGAATCAAGGCGGCGAGCAGAGCGAGCACCACGATGGGGGTGAGCAGAATCACCACCGGTATGCCGATCACCGAGACGGTGAGCACGAAGAGCACGACCGGAAAGACGGTCGATACGGCGATCAACGCCACCAGACCCACCGTAAAGGCGCCAAAGGGATTGTCGCTGACCGTCGCCGAAGCGCCTTCGACGAAACGCCGCAGAATCAGCGTGAAGAGCAAGGCCAGCACCAGTAGCGCGATCGCGTTGCTGGCCAGATCGAAGACATCGCCCCAGCCGAACGCGAACCAGCCGCCCGGGCGCAGATCCCAATTGCCAAAGCCCCAATCCCAATCACCCACCAGCGGCGAGACGGACACCTCGGTGATCTCACCGTCGATGATCGCTTCGGGATGGGCTCGTACGCGCCCTCCGACGCTGACCACGTCGTCATGGACGTGGGCTTCCGGACCGAGCTCGACCGAGCCACCGACCGAGACGACGGTTCCGTCGACATCGCCGTCGACGCTCACCGAGCCACCCACCGCCACGGCATCGCCACGCACCTCGCCATCGATTTCGAGGGAGCCACCGATGACCACCGCCGCCTCCACCGATTCGTTGGCTTCGATGTACTGATAGCCACCCACCGACACCCGCGCATCGGATCGTCGAGTCCGAACCACGGAACGTACTTCGGCGGCATCGGTATCGAGGTCGGCTTCGTCACGTTCGCCGAGGGTCGTCTCGACCTGAGCTCCCGACTCTTCGATATCGATGAGATTTCGTTCCACCACGACCTGTTCGACCGGCGGCGCCTCGTCATCCGCTGCGGCGGGCTCGGACGACTCGGCCGATGCCGTTGCCTCCGCCGACGCCGCCGCTTCGGCCGATTCCGTGGTGGCTGGCGCGTCACCCGCGTTCGACAGGCCGGCGAGCCGGAGGATCGAGCCCGCGAGGTCGTCACCGACGGTGTCGATCAAACTCGCGCGGCTGACCTGCCGACGATCGATTTCGACCCCACCCGGAAAGACCTCGATCGAACGATAACGAGCGTTCTCGGAGCTCGGTACGAGCAAGTAGCCGTCACGCAGTGGGATCACTTCGAAATCGTCGTTCAGCGCTTCGAGCAACGCCGCCGTTTCGGTGGTGGTCAGATCCGAGCCGGTCGGTTCGGCCTGATCGGCTAGGGCCGACGTCGCGAGCAACAGGGAGACGACGCATGCGGCGACGAGAAGCCAACCGCGGCGATTATCGAGACAACGATGCATCCAGCGCATGGTGGAGCCTCCGGGGAGCGAGCAATCGGTTGAGACCACGGATGGCCAGGGTCGCCACCATTGCCGCGAAGGCGACGGCGGTGACCACGGGCGCGGTGGTCAGCACATCGAGCAAGAGAGAGATGAGTCGGAGAAGCCACTGACCGAACGCCAACACACCACCCGTCTCGGCGACCACGGTCATCGCGCGAGTCGTGGCGAAGATCGATTCGGTCACTTCGATCACGATGGCGAAGAACGTCGGTAGCAGTGGCGCCGCGATCGCGACAGCGAACAAACAAGCGGCGAACGCCAACCCGACGGGCCACCCGATCGGCTCGACCCTGGGAACCGTCGCCACCGCCATGACCCGGTCGGTAAAGCCGGGTGATGGTGTCGGTCTGGGCAACGCCTCCATGAGTCGAGCGAGGGAACGCTCGGCCTCGAGCTCGTCGCCCGTCGCTTCGGCGTGAAGCCAGTTTTCGATGGAATGTCGTTCGCCGATCATCGGCTTCTCCTCTCGTCTTTCGGCCCTACGCATCGTTGTCGGAAGGTGTTTCACGATCCGGCTCGAT
>JBCDBH010000581.1:0-2253 GCA_039184055.1 Acidobacteriota bacterium | reverse complement strand
TATCACCATATGGCGACGTTGCGCACCGCGAGCTTGTTGAAGATCATGTCGTAATGGGAGTGCTCGAGCGGCGCGATGGGCGGCAGGATGACGTCGTCGAAACGGGAGTTTTCGTTGCGGTAGAAGTCGATCGACACCATGAAGTCGAGCGACTGCAGGGCCTTCTCGAGCTGACGGCCGTTGGGCGTGGAAAGCACGGGGTTGCCCGCCGAGGTGACGAGGGCGCGGATTTGGCCGTCGCCCGGGGTGAGGATCTCTGCGGCGAGCACCGCCGACGGCAGCTCGCCGTTCCACTCGGGCAGGCCACGCACCCGACTACGAAAGCGACCGAGATGACCGCGACCGGTGCGCGAAACGACATCGATCGCCGGATTCGTGAACATCGCGCCACCGGGACGATCGAAATTTCCGGTGACGACGTTGAGCACCTGGATCAGCCACTGACACAGGCCGCCGTATTTCTGCACCGAGACACCGAGCCGGCCGTAACACACCGCCGATTCGGCCGCGGCGAAGGCGCGCGCCAGCTCGCGAATGGTCTCGGCATCGATGCCGGTGGTCGAAGCGACACGCTCGGGGGTGAAGGCGGCGACCACCTGCCGCACCGTGTCGAGACCTTCGATCACGTCGGCGAGGTGACCGAGCTCGACGCGGTCTTCCTCGAAAATCACCTGGAGAAGCGCGGCGAGCAAGAGGACATCAGTACCCGGGTGGATGAAGCAATGCTGGTCGGCGAGCTCGGCGGTACGGGTGCGACGCGGGTCGATCACCACCACTTTGCCGCCGCGTTTTTGAATGTCCTTGAGCCGCCGCTTGGCGCCCGGCGCGGTCATCATGCTGCCGTTCGAGACCACCGGATTGGCGCCGAATACGAGCATGAAGTCGGTGCGATCGATGTCGGGCAGCGGCACGAAGAGCTGGTGGCCGACCATGTAGTGGGCGGCGACGTGGTGTGGGAGCTGATCGACCGACGTGGCCGAGAAACGATTCTTCGCGCCGAGGGCGCGACCGAAGCGCGGCCCGAAAAGCATGGCGCCGATGTTGTGTACGCTCGGATTGCCGAAGTAGGTGGCGAGCGCGTTCCGACCGTGGATGCGACGGACGTCGTCGAGACGGCTGGCTACGAGGTCGAAGGCATCGTCCCAGGCGAGCTCCTGCCACTGCTCGCCGACCCGACGCAGCGGACGTTGCAAACGGTCCGGGTCGGCCTGCAAATCCTGGAGCGCGACGCCTTTGGGACAAATATGACCACGTGAGAACGGATCGTCGACATCGCCACGCAGATCGATGATCTGACCATCATCGTCGACGGTGATCGCCAGGCCACAAATCGCCTCGCACAAGGGACAGGCTCGATAGTGCGTTTTCGCCATGCTCGGGGACCTCCGGGCTCATCCTACCGCCGATCACGCTATGATGCCGTGCCATGAATCCCGACGACTCCAAGACTCAGGACGACGCCAAGCCGGAGGGCGAACGCCTCGGCACCCTCGCCAGTCTGCGTTTCGCTCTCACCTCGTGGCGCACCCTTTCGGTCGCGCTGCTGTCGTTCTCGTCGGGTCTGCCGCTCGGCCTGGTGTGGATCGCGCTTCCCGATTGGATGCGTTCCGCCGATGTCGACATTCGGATCGTCGGTCTGATCACCCTGGCGCAGGCGCCGTGGAGCTTCAAGTTGCTCTGGGCGCCGCTGATGGATCGCTTCACCCCCGGCTTTTGGGGACGACGGCGGGGCTGGATCGCGCTCACCCAATTCGCCCTCGTGGCGCTCGGGATCGGGCTCGCCGGGCTCGGTGATCATCCTGAAACACCATGGGTGCTGATCGCGCTCGCGGTCGGAATCGCCTTCGCCGCCGCATCACAGGACATCGCCTACGACGCCTACACCGTCGATGTGCTGCGCCCCGAAGAACAAGGGCCGGCGGTGGGCGCCAAGATCGCGCTTTATCGCGGCGCGATGTTCATCGCCGGGGGTCTGGCGATCACCGTCGCGGCGCAAATCGGCTGGGCGTGGGTCAACGTGCTGCTCGCGGCGTGCTACCTACCGATGCTCTTGATCACCTGGAAGGCTCCCGAGCCAGAGGTCGAGCTGGCGCCACCCCCCAGTCTGCGTGAGGCGATCTGGCTACCGTTTCTCGGCTTTTTGTCACGGCATCGGGCGCTCGAGATTCTCGCCTTCGTATTGCTTTACAAGCTCGCCGACAATTTGTCGCAGGCGCTGCTTCGGCCGTTTTTGGTCGACATGGGCTACACGGC
>JBCDBH010000580.1:0-2280 GCA_039184055.1 Acidobacteriota bacterium | reverse complement strand
GTGTCGACCAGGGCCGCGAGAATTTTGAAGATGTAGGCGGTGAGGATCAGCCCCCACAGCTGTGGCCACACCGGACGGCTCGAGTCGACCACGGTGACCAATCCGCCGATCCAGTAGGTAATGCTGATGACGGCGAATGAGTCGACGAATTGACTGACCAGGGTGGAACCGTTGTTACGGAGCCAAAGGTGTTTGCCACCGGTCAGACGTTTCCAGAAATGGAAGACCTGAACGTCGACCAGCTGCGCCGCGAGGTAGGCGATCATGGATGCCGCGACCACACCCAAGGTGAGATTGCGAATCTCGAAGAAGAGCGGCAGGCGTCCGGCGGCATCGGTCACCGCTCCGACGTCGGCTCCGGCTCCGGGAAGAACGCCACCCAGCCACAGGATGAACGCGAGCCAGACGTTGACGAGGAATCCGACCAAAACGAGAAAGTTGGCCCTTCTCCGTCCGTAGAGCTCGGAGATGAAGTCGGTGCACAAGAAGGTGACAGGATAGGGCAGGACACCGATCGCGAGAACGATGGGTATCCGGGTTCCCCCGATGTCGAAACCGAGATCGACGAAACGGGTCACCCCCAAGAGATTGAGCATCGTCATCGAACCGATGAACAGGCCGCCGAGGATCATGAAGACGCGCTCGCGTCGAATTTGAATCTCAGAGCCGAGGCCGATTTCGGTCGGGTCATGCTTTGTCATGGCGGGCGAGCCTAACGGTCGCTCGACGGAGCGTCAAACCATCGTGAACATCCAGCCGCGAAGACTCGTACTCTCGGATGTGAGTGAGGAAGAGCCTTGAAACGAGATCAGCACGTACCGCGGGAGAGTCTTTGGCGACGTGGCGAACGATTTGTTCGGACGTTTACCGCCGATGTCGACAAGGATGATGTCGAACGCCTTTTCCAGGAAGACGCGCGTCGAGCGTTCGATGTTCTGGTTCGCGATCAGTCTCCCAAAGAAGACACCGACGAGCTGACGCGCTTCCTGCACGATACGCGACGCTTCTTCCTGGGCCTCTCGTTCAAGCTGTCACCGGCTCGCCGTCTTCTCTTCGCGGCGTGTCTCTTGCTACCGCTGGTTGGATTGATACAGATCGAGGCGACCCTCGGGCCCACCGAAGTCTCGGTCGATGCGTCGCCGTTTCTCTTCCTCTTTAGTCTCGGGGGTCTGGTGCTTCTCCTGGCGCTCGAGATGGTCGACCGTCTCCGCGTTCGCGACGAGCTCGATATCGCTCGTGAGCTCCAGCGTGAGCTGCTACCCGATCACGTGCCTCCCCTCTCGGGCTACCGGGTTGCCCACGCCTATCAGACCGCCAATGAGATCGGTGGCGACTACTATGACGTCATCGAGCTGGACGATGGTCGTATCGTGCTCACCGTCGGTGATGCCAGCGGTCATGGCATCGGCGCGGGGCTTTTGATGGCGATCGCCAACGCGACACTCAAGACCGCGGTCGACCTCGATGAGCGACCGGCGGCGGCGCTCGACCTGCTCAATCGTGTTCTCTACCGCACCGGAACCAAACGAGCGTTCATGACGCTGTTCTATGGTGTGTTGGAACCCGAGTCCGGTCGCTTCGACTATGCCTGCGCTGGCCACCCCTTCCCTTTCCTGCGTCGCGCCAACGGTCAGGTCGAAGAGCTCGGCTCGGGGTCTTTGCCGCTCGGTATGCGAGCCCAGCTCGATATTCCTACTGGGCAAACGGTGATCGAGCCAGGAGATCTGCTCGTTCTCTATACCGACGGCTTACCCGAGGCGATCGGTGGGCCTCGCGGCGCGGAGGGCTCGAATATCGAGACCTTTGGTTTCCACCGACTCCAGAACCTCGTCGCCGCGGTGCCTCCCGCGCGCACCGAGGACAGTCCGAAACGGCTCCACGATCAAATCTTGCAAGCCGTGTCCGTGCATCGACGCGGCATGCCACTGGCCGACGATCTCACTCTGATGGTGGTCGCGCGGCGTCAAGATCAAGCGAAGCCGGCCGCGGCCTAGCGTTTTGCCATCGGCTCTCGTGTCTGAGACAATCGGCCGCCGCTGATTCGGGTGGCGACAGCCGCCCAATGCTTTCGCGTAGATTGCAATCCATCGATTGACCGCAGGAGACTGCTCGTGACGCGCCCTCCCTTTCCTATCCGGGACGACGGCCAAGTCGTCGTGGCCGGTTCGCTCGCCTTTGATCACATCATGGTCTACCCCGGCAATTTCAAAGACGAGATCAATCCAGACAAGCTTCACGTCATCAGCGTTTCTTTCTTGATCGAGGATCTGCGACGACGTC
>JBCDBH010000579.1:0-2292 GCA_039184055.1 Acidobacteriota bacterium | reverse complement strand
GGGGTGTGGCGGGGGGTAAAAAATAATAAAAAACCACCCCCCCCCCACAATCCCTTTGGCCGTGGGGGGGGCCCGCCCCCCTACACCGGCCCGGCCCCGACTCGTGCCTTTGCCATCAGCTAGCCCGCCTTGCTCACCAAACGTCGTAGCGAGGGGTGGAAAGGTGCGTGAGATCTGGGCAGCGCAGGGCTGAGCGACCGTAGGCGTACCCGAGGTACGTCGAGGGAGCGAAGAGCGAGCATGCCCAGAGATTGCGTGCGTTTCCGCGCCGTAGCCGGCGGGCTGGTGATCAATGCGGGCTAGACATGCTGATCGAAGAGGATGGCGTTGCCATCGGGGTCGACGACGACGAAGCTGGCGGGACCTTCCGTGTCGGGATCGGCTTCTTTTTCGATGGCGAGGCCTTGTTCTTTGAGTCGAGCCTGGATCTGACGGACGTCCTCGAATTCGGGAAGCTCGTTGTTGTTGCCGTCCCAGCCGGGGTTGAAGGTCATGATATTGCTTTCGAACATGCCCTGAAAGAGGCCGATGGTGGTGGTGGCGTTGCGCAGGATGAGCCAGTTTTGCTCGATCTGGCCACCGATGGCCTGGAAGCCGAGCTTCTCGTAGAAGGCTTTGGAGGCGTGAATGTCTTGGACCGCGAGGCTGACGGAGAAGGCGCCGAGTTGCATGGTTCGAGTCTCCTTGTTTGGTGAGGTGCTAGGATCGCGCATCCGACTTTGGCTGGCTTGACAGATCTTGCTCATCGACGAAAAAACCTCCCCGGACCCTAGCGGCCTCGATCTGAGCTATGTCGATCGCATCAATCGCGCCATCGATTTCATTCTCCGGCATCTCGACGCCCCACTGAAGCTCGAGCAGGTGGCGCGCGCGGCGTGTTTGTCGCCGTTTCATTTCCATCGGATTTTTCGTCGTCTGCTGGGTGAGACGCTGAACGAGTTCATCAAGCGACAACGGCTCGAGCGCGCGGTGTATTTGATGTCGCACGCGCCGTCACGCTCGCTGACCGAGATCGCGCTCGATTGTGGCTTCTCGTCGTCGTCCGATTTCTCACGGAGCTTCAAGAAGCGTTTTGGCGTCCCGCCCAGCGTCTTCGACGTCGGGACGTATCGCGCCTCGCGGCGGGAGGCGTTCAACGCGCACAATGCGTTGGGTGGGGTGATGCTCGAACGGTTGCCCAAGGGTGAGAATCCTGATGGCTTCGAGGTTCGCATCCGCGACCTGCCGCCTCGTACCGTCGCCTATATTCGCGTGCTCGATCCCTTTCGCCCCGACGCGGTGACCGGGGCATGCGAGCGTTTGCTCGCCTGGGCGGAAGAGCGTGGCGTAGCCGACGGCGAGTGGCTCGGCTATATGTGGGAAGACCCGGAGATCGTCGCGCTCGAAGACTGTCGCTACGACGCCGCCGTGGTGGTCGATGATGTGGTGCCAACCGGTGAGATCGGCCGCTTCGACTTTCCGGCCATGCGGGTCGCCGACATTGCGATCGCTGGTGATATCCAGCTCGAACAGCGTGCGATCGATTGGATCTTCGGCACCTGGCTACCCGAAAGCGGCCACGAGCCGGCCGATCTGCCGTGTTTCGAAGCCTGGGTGGGGGGTCCGTTCGCGCATGGGATCGAGCACTTCGAGCTGAGCGTGCAGTTGCCGCTCGAGGTTTGAGGAGCACATGATTCAGGATGATCAGCGGCGGACAGTCGACACGCAGGGTGGCCAAGATGCCGAGATGTCGATTTCGCCTGGAGATCATGAGCGCGATCGTTTTGTCGCGGCGGTTCATGCGGGGCTCGAAGACTCGGAAGCTGGGCGTCTCATCGACGACGACGAGCTAGACTGCTCCTCGGGCTGACTCAGCCCACCAATTCCTGCAACGGCTCGACCGAAAGCTTGCCTTCTTTCAGCGCGGCGATCGCTTCGGCGGCCGCCATGGCGCCGGAGAGGGTGGTGATGCAGGGGATGTCGTATTTGAGCGCGGTTTGACGGATGACGGCGTCGTCTTGATGCGATTCGCGACCGAGCGGGGTGTTGACGACGAGCTGGACGCCGCCGTTGATGAGCTCGTCGACGATGTGCGGTCGGCCTTGGTGGACTTTCTGAATGTCGCCCGCGTCGAGACCGTGATCGCGTAGAAAGGCCGCCGTGCCCTGGGTGGCGATGAGCCGGAATCCCAACGCGCTGAGACGACGGGCGACAGGGAGGAGAGCGCCCTTGTCGCGATCGTGCACGGAGACGAAGGCGGTGCCTTCCTGGGGTAGCTGGTGGTTGGCGCCGAGCCAGGCTTTGGCGAAGGCG
>JBCDBH010000578.1:0-2331 GCA_039184055.1 Acidobacteriota bacterium | reverse complement strand
CACGGGCGTTAGCGGGCTTCGCTGAGACGAATCCGACCGTTGCTGGTGCGGAGCTCGATCCGAGGGCCGCCACCGTTGAGATCACCCGACAGCGTTTTCTTGGTGATCCGACCATCGACGTCCAAGTCGCTGCGAATCGAGCCATTGCTGACCCGAGCTTCGATCGTCGCGGCGACGCTCGGCGACAACATCAGCTCGACCGAACCGTTCGAGGTGATGAGACGCATGTCTTCACTGAGGCTACCGGCGTTGACCTCGGCGTAGATGCTGCCATTGGTGGTGCGCGCGTCGAGCCGATCACCGAGATCGTAGGCTTTGATCGAGCCGTTGGTGGTGGTGGCGTCGACCGAGCCATCGATGTCTTGAAGCCGGATGCCGCCGTTGGTGGTGTCGGCGCGGACCGTGCCACCGAGCCCGGTGATTTCGATTCGACCGTTGGTCGAGCCCAGGTCGACGCTGGCGTAGCGGGGCACACGAAGCTCGTACGAGACACTGATGCCACGCTTACCGTTCCAACCCGTTCGTGGACGGTCGGTGCGGATGCTCAGCGTGCCATTGCCTTCGGCGACTTTGATCTCGGTTTCACGCAAGACCTCGAGCGCTTCGGCGGCATCGCGGCCACGCGCTTTCTTGGTCGCGATGATGTTGACCTCGTTTTGATCCCAGACCTCGATGTCGATGCCACCGTTGGTGGTCTCGACGTTGATCGAGACATCGGCGGCGGTGGCGACGGTCCGTTCGATGACCTCTTCTTCCTTGTGGGCTTCACCCCACCAGGCGAGAGTCGGAGCGGCGAGAAAGAGACAAGCCAGGATGGCGAGAAGAGTCGTTTTCGACATGGTGCATACCTCCTAGGTCGCGAGAGCAAACCGCGGCGCGGCGCGCGCCACGCGGTGGCGTATTCCTCTCTATGACGATCGCACTGCGAAAAAGGTTTGTATGGACCGTGAAAGATCGTGGGCGAGTTCGGAAGGCGGGGAGTCGAGAGGCGGGCGAGAGTGGTGACGCCTGCGTCCAGGCGTCACCCGAGGGCTCATTTCTGGCGTTCGTAAAGACCGTCGAACGCGACCTGCCAGGTCGTGCCACCGTCCGGTGACATCTCCCACAGCTGCCGGACCTTGTCGTCGCTCAGCTTGGTCCAGGTCACCCGGCTGACCGGCGACTTCTCGGGATCCGACGACAGGATCATTTTGCCGTCTTCGTAGGTTCCCTCGAGATAGAGCGGCGCACCTTGATTGTCGATCCAATTCTGCGTCCACACGTCACGCGCCGGGTCGTACATGTTGACGCTGTTCCCGGTGTAGTTGCCGTTGACGTAGTTCTCGTAGATGGCGCAGCCGCCCTGGATCTTGGTGATCTCGTTGGTGCCAGACGGGGCGTTGAGCTGCTGGTTGGTGACATTCCACTTGCCGACCCAAAAATCGAAGGCGCGATGAGCTTCGCTGTTGCACGGCTTGATCGAATCGAGCATCTCTTGGAACTCCTTGTCCGACCGCAATGAGGCGAGGGCTTCGTCTCCGATGGCGTTGCTGTATCCGGCGCCACCGGCGTTGAGGTATTTCTTGAATGCTTTCTTGGCGGCTTTGGCGTCGCCCTTCATGGCCTCGGCACGGGTCGAGTAGTAGTACACGGCGCGTTTGTCGAAGCCGAGATCACCGGCTTTGTCGAAGGCGTCGACGGCCTCGTCGTAACGACCTAGCCCGTGGAGGGTTTGGCCGAGCCCGATCCAGCCTTGGGGGAAGTCCTTGTTCTTCTTGGTGAGCGCTTCGTAGAGCGGCAGCGCTTCATCGTACTTTCCGGCCGCCAGTAGGGCACTGGGATCCTCTTGGCCCACAGCTGGGAGCGTGGCGAGCAACAGACAAGCAAAGAAGACGACAATTCGATGCATAAGGGGAACTCCTCTCTCTAGGACGTTGGACACGAGCGTAGATCGTAACAGCGCACACGAGGTCGAAGCGACGTCCGTTTCTTCGACGGTGCGATCGCGGGCACAAAAAAAGGCGATCCGAGAGGATCGCCCTTTTTTTCACCGGCGGCGGGAGCCGGTGAGCGTCGTCAGTCGATCAGAAATCGAATTGGAGACGGAGCAGGATGAAGTCGGCCTCGCCCACGCCATCGACGTCGGAAAGGACGTAGTTGATCATCAGGCGAGTGGCCGGGTTCGGGTACCAGTTCAACGCCAGGGTGAAGACATCCATCTCGCCACCGGAGATGTTGCCATCGTTGAGGTTGATGTTCGAGTAGCGGCCCGCGATTTCCCAGGCGCCACCGCCACCCATGCCCCAGTTGGCGTTGGGCTTGATGCGGTTCCAAGAGCCGGAGGAGTTCTTG
>JBCDBH010000577.1:0-2347 GCA_039184055.1 Acidobacteriota bacterium | reverse complement strand
GCCTCCCTGCCACTTCGATCTCCTCGGCCTCGGCCAATCGCTCGTCGAGCTCCGCGGACACCGCCGCGACCGGACGGCTCGACAGCGTCAACGCTCCCTCGTCGTCCAGCTCGATCACGTAGTTGACCCGCTGCTCCGCCTCGACCTCGGGAAAATCGGCGCGCTGGTGCGAACCACGACTCTCACGACGCGCCTTGGCACCACGGAGCGACGCCTCGGCGCTGTCGAGGGAACCGAGCAGATCGAGGACCAGAGCCAGATCGCCAAAGCCCTCGGCGCTCGGACGAACATCGACGTGCGCGGCGGCCCGACGCAGGTCTTGGAGCTTGTCGAGACCGAGCTCGATCTTCTCTTCATCGCGCACGACGCCACAATTCGCCCACATGATGTTGCGCACCGCGCGCTGCAGCGGCCGCGCCAGCTCCTCGTCGTGCTTGGTCAGGCGGTCGAGCTCGTCGTGCGCGGCGCCGATCACGGCGCGGCTGCGTCGCTGCAGGTCGAGATCGGCCGAGTATTCGGCGGCGCTATCACCGGCGCGCTTGCCGAACACCAGGATCTCCGCCAGCGAATTGCCACCGAGACGGTTGGCGCCGTGGACACCACTGGTGCACTCACCGGCCGCGTACAAACCCCTGACCCGAGTGGCGTGGGTGTCCGGCTCGACCACCACGCCGCCCATCGAGTAGTGAGCCGTCGGCGCCACTTCCATCGGCTGCTTGGAGATGTCGAGCATCTGCGACTCCATGAACTGGCGATACATCCGTGGCAGCTTGTCCAGGATGAAATCCTTCGACCGGTGGCTGATGTCCAGAAAGACACCGTTGTTCTCGGTGCCCCGCCCTTCGACGATCTCCGTGTAGTTGGCCAAGGCCACCCGATCACGGGTCGACAGCTCCATACGCTCGGCGTCGTAGCGCCGCATATAGCGCTCGCCCTCACGATTCAGCAGATGCCCGCCCTCGCCACGCACGGCTTCGGTGACCAGCGTTCCGGCCATGGTTTCGGGAAAGACCATGCCGGTGGGATGGAATTGCACCAGCTCCATGTCCGCCAGCTCACAGCCCGCGTGCAGCGCCAGACGCATCGCGTCACCGGTGTTCTCATCGCGTCGTGACGAGCTGCGCCGCCAGATTCGCGTGTGACCGCCGGCCGCCAACACCACGGCATCGGCCAGATACACGGTGCGCTCACCGCTGATGACATCGAAGGCCATAGCACCGAAACACACCGACTCTCCCGCGCTGGTGTCGACCAAAAGACGCGAGACGTATTGCATGTCGTGAATCGGAATGCCGAGTTTTTCGACCTGCTAGGTCAGCGTATTGAGCACGGCGCGCCCGGTGTAATCACCCGCGTAGCAGGTACGCCGGTAGGTGTGGGCACCGAAATACCGCTGATCGAGCGTGCCTTCCGCGGTACGCGCGAACGGCGTGCCCCACTCGGCCATCTCGAGGATCCGCGCCGGCGCCTCGCGCACCAGGAGCTCCACCGTGCGCGGCTCGGCGAGGTGGTAACCCTCCTGATACGTGTCGACGAAGTGCTGCTCCCAGGTGTCTTCGGGGTCCACGGTCGCCAAAGCGGCGTTGATCCCGCCGGCCGCCAACACGGTATGGGCGTCGTTGCGCATGCGTTTGCCCAACACCACCACCTCGGCGCCAGTCCGATGAGCGGCGATCGCGGCACGCAGACCGGCGCCGCCCGAACCGATGACGAGAACGTTCGAGACGTTCGTCCTATATATGTGCTTAGCCATCTCCGAGCCTCCGATCAGCCCTGCTCACCGGTGGTCGAGAGAATCGTCTTTGAAGTCGATGTGACATACCGAAACTGTACCAGAATGGTCCTATTTCCAGCACGCGGTATGACCGTCCGTTTCTGTTACCTCGATCGTCGACGCAACTCGGTGATTCGCGTCCTCAGCTCGACCTCGGAGTCATCCTCCGACGTCGGCAGCACGGTCTCGGCCTCGGTCAACAGCGCCTCGACGTCACCGGCATCACCGAGCTCGCTCAACACCTCGGCCAAATCGAGCGCGGTTTCGGCGCGTCGTAGGTCGACATCGCGGTCGGGTACGCGACGCAGCTCGAGCGCTTCGCGAAAGTAAGTCTCGGCGAGGCGTAGATCACCCGCGTCACGCGCGAAATCACCGAGAATGCCGAGACTCCACGGGATGGTCGGATGCCCGGCGCCGAGGGTCTGACGACGGATCGCCAAAGCCCGTTCCATCTCGCTCGTTGGGAATTCTGCTGAGTCGGGAAGTCACTGAATATGCGCCTAACGAGGTCATCTTGCATACGATTATGCACTGACACTACCTACGGGCACTAACAATTGGTGTTACCAGCGG
>JBCDBH010000576.1:0-2349 GCA_039184055.1 Acidobacteriota bacterium | reverse complement strand
CGGCGACCGGTGGCTGGTCGTCGGATCGGCGTGGTTTCTTGATGCCGTTCACCATGGCGGAGAGCGGCTGCTCACCGGTGCGTGGCTGCCGGCATCTGATCGCCGGCACCTACCGCGTGTGGGAGACGGTCGAGGGCGGCATCCCTTCGGATAGTTGGGAGCCGGTGTCGCCCGATCTCACCAAGGGGGTTCTCGGTCAGCGTTCGGTGATCACCGATCTGGCGTTTGCGCCGACCGATGCCCAGCGCGCCGTGGTCGCGACGCTCGATGGCAATGTCTGGCTCGGTTTCGGGCTCGGTCAGCCTGAGCTCGGACCACCGACGTGGCTCGACGTCACCGATGGCAATGCGGTGCTTCCCAATCGGCCGATCCTCGGCGTGGCGTTCGATGGGGTGGGGCGGGCCTACGCCTCGGTCGGTGGCTTCGACGCCAACACCCCCGAGCAACCCGGACATGTATTTCAGCTCGATTGCGCCGACGCGGATTGTGTGCCGCTGTGGCGTGACAAATCGGGCAACCTACCCGATCTGCCGATGAACACCATCTTGGTCAACCCGAAACGACCGACGCAGGTCTTTGTCGGCAGTGACCAAGGGCTCTACATCACCGACGACATCGAGGTCGACGAGCCCGTGTGGTACCGCTTCGATGCGGGTTTGCCGGTGGCGATGGTCTTCGATCTGGCGGTCGACTATGGCGCCAGCACCCTGGGGGTCTTTACCCGATCGCGTGGCGCCTATGTGTGGTCGTTGCCCGGAGGCACGGTGTTCGCCGACGATTTCGAGACCGGCGATACGCGGGTGTGGAGCAGCACGATTCCTCGATGAGCACGGTTCCTCGATGAGCACGGTTCGCTGATCGACGCTACTCCGTACTCATCAGGAAGCAAGCACGTAGGCGAAGATCAAGGGCGCGACGATGGTGGCGTCGCTTTCGATCAAAAAGCTCGGTGTCTCGGGTCCGAGCTTGCCCCAGGTGATCTTCTCGTTGGGTACCGCGCCGCTATACGAGCCGTACGAGGTCGTGCTGTCGCTGATCTGACAGAAATAGCTCCACAGCTTGACCTCTTCTTTGAGGTCTTGCTCGATCAACGGCACGACGCAAATCGGAAAATCACCCGCGATACCGCCGCCGATCTGAAAGAAGCCGACGCCGCGATCGACCGTGGTGGCCTGATACCAATCGATCAGGCGGTTCATTTGCCGGAGACCCGATTCCACCGTCTCGAGACTCTCGAGCCAGCCCATCCGTACCGACGCCACGAACATATTGCCGAGCGTCGAGTCTTCCCAACCCGGGACGAAGATCGGCAGGTTCTTTTCCGCCGCCGCGATCAGCCACGAGCGTGCCGGATCGTTCTCGTAGACGTCTTCGAGTGCGCCGTCGAGCAGCATCCGATAGAAGTAGACGTAGGGCGGATGGTGCTCACCGGCCTTTTCGGCCTCCTGCCAATAGCGCAGGATCACCCGTTCCACCTTGCGCATCGCCTCTTCCTCGGGGATGCACGTGTCGGTGACCCGGTTGAGCCCTTGTTCGAGCAGAGCGAGCTCGTCTTGGGCGGTCAGGGCGCGCCAATTCGGGACCCGCTGGTAGTGGTTGTGGGCCACCAGACGAAAGATGTCCTCTTCGAGATTGGCGCCCGTACAGGTGATCGCGTGCACCTTGTCGCGCCGGATCAGCTCGGCGAGTGAGATGCCGAGCTCGGCGGTCGACATCGCGCCGGCCAGGGTCACCATCATCCGGTTGCCGCTCTCGAGCTGAGCGATCCAGGCACGCGCCGCTTCCACCGTGGTGCGGGCGTTGAAATGCCGATAGTGGTGATCCATGAACGCCTTGACGGCGGTGTAGTGAGCGTGCGTATCGGTATCGGACATGGGCATGCCCTCCTGGGATCTGCGGGGTGAAAAGCGGAAGAAGGCCGCAAATGGTAGCAGATCTCCATGGTACGATCCCGGGCCGCTGATTTTCGGCGATCTTTCACGGAGCCCATGACGATGGATCGTGTCAGGAAGGACGGACGCTGGCGGATCAAGGATTCTCTCGAGCTATATGGGATCGATACGTGGGGACGCGAGTTCCTCGACGTCAATGAAGATGGCCACCTGGTGGTCGGCCCGACCCATACGGAGCCACGGGGAATCGATCTCAAGAAGCTTGTCGACGAGGTGGTCGAACGCGGGGTCGATCCGCCGTTTCTGTTTCGGTTTTCCGATCTGCTCGACGCTCGGCTCGACGCCATTCACGGCGCCTTTCAGCACGCCATCGACGAATATGGTTATCGAGGCGTGTATCGGGGCGTGTATCCGATCAAGGTGAACCAGAACCGCTATTTGGTTCAGGATCTGGTCG
>JBCDBH010000575.1:0-2398 GCA_039184055.1 Acidobacteriota bacterium | reverse complement strand
TCGACCGGCTGCCACGCGCTCAAGTTGAGCGGCACGTTGCCATCCTCGTCACGCCGCCGGGTCATGACCGCGGTGAGCAACAGGGCGAGCAGGAAGAGCACATGGTCGATCCCGATCCAAATGTGCAGCACGCCCTGCCAGACGAAATCACGCGGGTTGAGCAGGCCCCGGATATCCGTGAAATCGAGCTCCTGCTCGCTATTCGCGGCACTGAACACCAAAGCGGTGAATTCTTCGCCGAAGTCTTTGTCGTTTCGACGGTCGTATTCCACCAGCAAGAGCGTGCGGTGAAAGGGATCTTCGCCGTCGAGCAGGACGGTGTTGCGGATGTCGAGGCGGTCCGGCACGGTGAGCTCGCCCGTGCGGTAGAAGTATTGGCCATACGAGATGAACTGATGCTGTCCCGACTCCGCGAAGACGTCGGTGCCGACGATCTCCCACGGTACCGGTTCACCATCGATCAGGATCTCGAAGTGCTCCTTGAAGTAGCGCTCCATGACCGATTGCGTCGCGGCGATATCGCGGCGCGCGCCTTCCTCGTCCTTGGCGATGTCCAGATCGAACTTGGTGCGCAGATCGTCGATGCGAATCTCGAATCGCCCTTCGAGATGGTTCGATTCAGCGTTCAGCCAGACATAGCTCTCGCCAGTTGCATGACCATGGGCGGGCACCGGTACGACCGCGACGATGAGGAGAATGAGAAGCGAAGAACGAATGAAGGCAAAGCGACTGGTTGGCATCATGGTTCCGTAAGTGATTGACGGATCATATCCGCGGCCCGGAGAGCGGCAAAATCCACCGCCAAATGTCTCACGAAGGACGAGAGGGATGCTCAGCAGCGGATGAGCTATCCTCAGCGCGCTTCGTCAGACGTCACCAATCGGATGCCATGACGACATGCAAATGAGACGACCCCCATCAACGGCTCGCGATCCGAGCCAACTCGGACTCATGACATGAACTTCACCTGGACCGACGAACAAGAAGACCGGTACCGCGACTGTGTCGACTTCGCGCGCGAGCATCTCGATGTCGACCTGGCCGAGCGTGATACCACCAGCGAATTCCGTCTCGAGCTGTGGCGTAAGAGCGCCGACTTCGGCGTGCTCGGGTGGTGTATGCCCGCCGAATACGGTGGCGCGGGTCTGGATGTCCTGACCTCGATTCGCATGCTCGAAGGCATCGGCTACGGCTGTCGTGACAACGCCCTCACCCTGGGTCTCAACGGGCAGCTCTGGAGCGTACAGGAACCTCTGCTCCACTTCGGAACCGACGAGCAAAAGGCTCGCTACCTTACGCCCCTGGTAACGGGCGAGCTGCTCGGTGCCCATGGCATGACCGAGCCCGATAGCGGCTCCGACGCGTTCAGCCTGACGACCCGCGCCGAGAAAGTCGACGGCGGCTATGTGCTCAACGGACACAAGACCTATATCGGTTTGGCACCGGTCGCCGGTCTGGCGCTGATTTTCGCGACCACGCGTCCCGACGCCGGTCAATGGGGAGTCTCGGCATTCTTGGTCGAAAGCGATTTCGAGGGCTACAAAGCCTCCCCCGCCAAGACCAAGATGGGTCTACGCACGAGCCCGCTGGGCGACATCGTGCTCGAGAATTGCTTTGTCCCCGAAGACAACCGCCTCGGCCCCGAAGGTGTCGGCGTCAGTGTCTTCACCCACTCGATGGACTGGGAGCGCAGCTTCGTTTTCGCCAGTCATGTCGGATCGATGGCGCGCCAACTCGAAGGCTGTATCGCGTATGCCCGTGAACGCGAGCAGTTCGGCAAGCCGATCGGCCAATTCCAATCGGTCTCGAACCGGATCGCCGATATGAAGCTCCGTCTCGAAACGTCGCGTCTTCTCCTCTACAAGCTGGCCGATATGAAAGGCCGTGGCGAACCCGCCCTGCTCGAAGCCGCGATGGCCAAGCTCCATATCGGCGAATCGTTCGTCGCCAACAGCCTCGAAGCCGTGCGGATTCATGGCGGCAAGGGCTACCTCGCCGAATTCGAGATCGAGCGCGATCTACGCGATTCCCTCGGCGGCGTGATCTATTCCGGAACGTCGGATATTCAGCGCAACATCATCGCGCGCGTGCTGGGCTTGTAGTCGCCACTTCGCTCGCGGCGTCTCGAACCGCCGGCACGACGATACTGAAAGAAAAGGTCGCCCCCTGGCCTTCGACGCTGTCGACCTGGATGGTGCCGCCCATCATCTCGACCAGACGCTTGCAAATCGCGAGACCGAGACCGGTCCCTCCGTAGCTGCGTGTCGACGATGATTCAGCCTGGGTAAAGGGCTTGAACAGCTCGTCGCGCAAGGCAGCGGGGATACCGATCCCCGTGTCGCGTACCGTGAACACGATCTGGTAACGACCGGTGGGACGCGCGGGTTCGGAAACCGTG
>JBCDBH010000574.1:0-2426 GCA_039184055.1 Acidobacteriota bacterium | reverse complement strand
GGCGGCGTCGAGCAGCTCGGGTTCGGCGTCGATCGGTCGGGGCAACGGGTCGGATGCGTGGCGGGTGAAGCGTTGCGCGCTCCAGAAGCCTCGTAGAGCGTCGACCACGGCGGTGATGGTTTGATTGTCGGGCGTACCTACCGCAGGGACGCATGCCGCAGGCGTACTGGCGGCAAGCACCGTCATCGTGCTCGGGATGGCGATGGGCATGGCGAGCGCCTGGTGGAGCCCGAGCGCGGTGGCCAAGCCGACCCGCAGGCCGGTGAAGCTGCCCGGGCCCCGCAAAACGATGACGCTCGCTAGATCGCTCGTCTTCAAGCCTTGTTCGTCGAGCAGCTCGGCGACGGTCGGGATGAGACGTTCACCCGAGCGTCGCAGCGGCAGCACGCGCTCGACGGCGGTTTGCGAGCTGGCGCCGACCGCGATCGAGGTGGTGGGGGAGGCGGTGTCGAGAGCGAGGTGGACGCGGGGTGACGACGGTTGCGACATGCGCGGAGTCTACAAGCTCATCGAAATAGGGTAGGGTTCGCCGCATGTCTGAGCTCGATAATCAGATCCAAGTACGACGCGACAAACGCGATGAGCTGGCCACCGAGGGTGTCGATATCTATCCACACCGTTTCGAGTTCGATCTCGAGACGTCTCAGGTGGTGGCGCAATATGGTGAAAAGACCGCCGAGGAGCTCGATGAGCTGGGGCTGCGCCTGCGAGTCCCGGGTCGCGTGCTGGCGATTCGTCGTCAGGGCAAGCTGGTGTTCGCCGATCTCCACGACGGACGCGAAAAGCTGCAGCTCTTCATGCGCAAGAACAAGATGGACGAGGCGGCGTGGCGGATCGTCGAGAGTCTGGATTTGGGCGACATCGTCGGTGCCGAGGGGCCGCTGCTCCGGACTCGCTTGGGTGAGCTGAGCCTGGGCGCCGATCAGCTGGTGCTGCTCGCCAAGGCGCTCCGGCCGCTGCCTGAAAAGCACAGTGGCTTGAAGGATGTCGAGCTGCGCTATCGGCAGCGCTATGTCGATTTGATCGTCAATCCGGAAGCGCGCCGCGCCTTCGAGACCCGTGCGCGGATCGTGCGTGGGATTCGGCGTTTTCTCGACGAGCGGGACTTTCTCGAAGTCGAGACGCCGATGATGCAGCCGATCGCCGGTGGCGCCACCGCGCGACCGTTCGTCACCCATCACAACGCGCTCGATCTCGAGCTCTATTTGCGTATCGCGCCCGAGCTCTATCTCAAGCGTTTGCTGGTCGGTGGCATTCCACGGGTCTACGAGATCAATCGCAACTTCCGTAACGAGGGCATCTCGACACAGCACAATCCCGAGTTCACGATGCTCGAGTTCTATTGGGCGTACGCCGACTACCAGAATCTCATCGATCTCACCGAGACGATGCTGGTCGAGCTGGCGACCGAGATTCTCGGCAAGCCCGAGCTGAGCTGGAAGGGCGACACGATCGATCTCACGCCGCCGTGGCGACGACTCTCGGTGCGTGACGCGACGGTCGAGCTCGGTGGGGTCGATCGTGAGGCGCTGGAAAGTGTCGAGTCGCTGCTCGCCGAGCTCGAACGACGACGCATCGCGCCACCCCCGGCGCGGACCTACGGGCACTGCTTGATGACGCTCTTCGACGAAACGGTCGAGAAGCATCTGATCCAGCCGACGTTCATCACCGATCATCCGGTCGAGGTCTCGCCGCTGTCGAAAGAACGCGACGACGATCCACGCTTTACCGAGCGCTTCGAGCTCTATATCGGCGGCATGGAGATCGCCAACGCCTTTTCCGAGCTCAACGACCCGGATACCCAGGCTGACCGTTTCCGTCAGCAGCTGGCGGCGAAAGAAGAAGGCGATGACGAGGCGCACGCCTTCGATCACGACTACATCCGCGCCTTGGAGCACGGAATGCCACCGGCCGGAGGCGAGGGAATCGGGATCGATCGGCTCACCATGTTGATGAGCGACAACCCGTCGATCCGCGACGTCATTCTCTTTCCGCTGCTTCGTCCCGAGGCGACGCGCGCCGACGATGACGCAACCGAGGCGGGTGACGACGAGTGAGCCGTCCTCGGCGGACGATGACGTTGCCGTTTCCGCTCTTGCTGGCGGCGCGTTATCTCCGCAGCAGTCGTCGTGATGCCTTTGTCAGTCTGCTTTCTCTGCTCGCCGCGGTCGGCATGGTGTTGGGTGTCGCCGCCTTGGTGGTGGTGATGGCGGCGCTGTCGGGCCTGCAACGGTTCTTGCGTGAGGATGTGCTCGCGCGTACGCCCCATCTCGAAATCGAGCTCCCGGCGGAAGCCGATAGCGAAGCGTTCGTGGCGGAGTTGGCCACCGAGCCGTGGGTGGTCGAGACGCGTCGGATGTTGCGGGCGCGAGGCTGGTTGGTGTTGGGAAGCGCGGTGCGCAAAGTGAGCATCGTCGGCTTCGAAG
>JBCDBH010000573.1:0-2428 GCA_039184055.1 Acidobacteriota bacterium | reverse complement strand
TCGCTGATCAACATCAAGCTTCCGGCTTGCTGTTCGAGACGCAAGCCCCCAGCGGCGTTGGTCACCAAGAGCACCTTCGCACCCAAGAGCGCGGCAAGGCGGATCGGAAACACCACCTCGGCCGGCGTGTAGCCTTGATAGGCGTGCAGCCGGCCCTTCGAGTAGAGCACTACGCGGTCTTCGATCGGCCGCAGAAGTTCCAACGTGAGACCGTGACCCTCGATGCCATCGACTTCGAACGGCACCAGATCACCCCAATGACGGGGCCCCGCATCGAGCGGTGCACCGAGATCCACCGACAAACCAGAACCCGCTATGGCAACGACATTCGGCGTCGGCAGACCGGCTTGCCGCCAACGATCGACGGCTTCTCGAAGCTCACGGTCGAGATGATCGAAAGGCTCTGTAGACATCGATTTAGCGATACACCATGAGCCACAGACCAGCGTAGCTCCGCATGAGTTTGACGCGCAACAGCTGCAGCTCTTGCGCGCTCGAGATATCGCCGAGCATCACCGCGTGCGCCACGCGATGCTCGTAGCGACGCATCATCCAATCGGCGTGTTTGAGGGTGGTGCGCGCCTGGGTGAAGATCGGCGCGTCGCGTGTCACCGCCGTATCGTCGAGAATGCTCTTGATCTCGTCGACTTCTTCCTTGATCCGTACCCGCATCGCGGCGCCTCGGAGAATAAAGCCCTCGAACTCGCGATCACCCGACTCGCGCCCTTCGACACGCCGGTGAGCGACGATCTCGCGACCTTCGAGGCCATACGAGAAAAGCTCCGGTGCCAGCGTCACCTTCTTCGGGTCGAGTGATGGATTGACCTCATCGATCGCCTGCGCCATCTTCTCGAGCGCTTTTTCGACCCACGCTTCAGCGGCATCGATGACGACCGTCTGCGTGGGTGCATCGGCCGACATGCCGCTTCCCAATCCGGACATGGTGTCGTCGGCATCCGACCGTAGCTGGGGCAAAAGCGCCCGCACGCGTTCGCGCAGCTTGGCGAGCTCGTCGAGACGTACGTTCGAGCCTTGGATCTGCTCTTCGAAGCGTTCGACCGCGCCACGCAAGTCAGCGAGCTCGTCACGGAGGTGTGGCTCCACCAACACTTCGCGCTCGAGGTCGAAGACCTCCTGGTACTCGGCGACGATTCGCTGCTCTTCACGCTGGTAGAGACTCTGGACCTGATTCTTGATGGCCAGATTGGTGTCGACGATGTGCTCGAGAATCCGCGGCTCGAAGAAAAGCGAGTGCAAACGATGCTTGAGATCGCGGTAGCGCTGCACCAGATTGCGCTGATTGAGCTCGTCGATGGCGTCGATCTCGCTGACCTCGCGTCGTAGAGCATCGAGCTCGTCACACAGGGAAGCGATCTCGGTCTCGTCGACCTCGAGCGGGCCGATCGACTTCCAAAAACCCTCGGCGATCTCACGCAAACGATGTCGATCGCGAATCACATACCGCTCGCCGCCATCGAGCTCTTCGTTCAGCTTGGTGACCAGAAAGTCGACCTTGTCAATACGATCCAACGGCCAGTCACCGCTCTGTGCGAAAAGATAGAACTTGACGAGCTGCGAGAGAATGCCCTCGTCGTAATTCTTGACGCGTTGGAAAAACTGACGAAGCAATGTTGGCGAGATCTGCCAATCGGCTTGCAGCAACATCTCTTCGACCCGACCGAGCTCACGCTCGACTCGTTCGAGCTGGTCAGCGGCCTTGGGATAAGTAGCTTCGGTGAGGTTTTGGGAAACCTCTTTGAGGGTCCCGTAGAGGGAT
This sequence comes from Acidobacteriota bacterium, assembly GCA_039184055.1. Taxonomy (GTDB): domain Bacteria; phylum Acidobacteriota; class Thermoanaerobaculia; order Multivoradales; family J023; genus JBCDBH01. The sequence continues at coordinate 651 of JBCDBH010000573.1, read as the reverse complement.
TGGAAGTCGGCGGAATACGGTTCGGGCCCATCCTCGGTAAAGACCTTGCGCAAACCGAGCACGAATTGGTGATAAGTCCAGGCCGATTTAAACGCGTTCGACGTGCGGATATACCGCCGGTGGACGCGATTGAGCTCCTCTACGGACATTGCAACCTCAATAACGGAAAATCGAATAGACGGTCCGACTCGAGACATCGGCACCGAAGCTTGTTCACACGTCGGCGAGACCCTATCATCCTCTCCTCATGACTTCGACACATCGATCTTCATCAATTCAATCGCCACGAACGCTCTTGCCAGCGGATTCCGTCGCGCGCCGAGTCCGCGAGCTCGCGATGGACATCGAACGGGACTACGCGGACAGCTCGAACTTCCTGTGCATAGGTGTGCTCAAAGGATCGGTGTTTTTTCTCACCGACCTGCTCAAACACATCGAGCGACCGCTGAAGGTCGACTTCATGCAAACCTCGAGCTACCGAGACAGCACGACCCCGGGTGAGGTGCGGCTCAAGAGAGATCTCGATCTGTCCGTCCTCGACGCCGATGTTCTCTTGATCGAAGACATCGTCGACACGGGTCACACCCTGCGTACCGTGCTCGATCTACTCGAAGGCCGTGGCGCGCGCACGGTCAAGCTGTGCTCGTTGCT
>JBCDBH010000572.1:0-2430 GCA_039184055.1 Acidobacteriota bacterium | reverse complement strand
CCCGACGCGCCGTTCTTCAAGCATCCCGGTGGTGACTTCGTGATGGGGTGGGGTGTCTTGCCGGCCGTTCCTCACAAATACTTGGACTTGGCGCTTCCCACACTCGATATGGCGAGCGAGATGTCGATCGGCTACGGTGGCAAACGCTACCTGTCCGGCTACATCACCTTCGACACCAAAGAGAAGTGGCAAGCACACTTTGGTGACTCGTGGGACGCTTTCGTGGCCGCCAAAGAAAAATTCGATCCAGACGGCATCATGAATCCGGGGTTCGTCATCTACCAATAAGACCCTCGGATCCAATGTCATGACGTCGAACGCCCGGGCTTGCCCGGGCGTTCGTCTTTTCGGGCCTTTCCCGTTTCATCGCGAGGCTGCAACCGTGGCTGTCTGTGATAATTTGTATAGATTGGTACCTGCAATTGCGTGAACAAAGGCTCCGGCCCCAAACCACGCCACGAATCCAGCACATCGAGACCCAGATGCGAGAGCGCCCAGCGCCCGCGCGTCATGCCAGTAGACGAGGAGGCGAGCCTTGAGCGATTTTTACCAGGCGCCGGCTGACGGCGAGATGATCACCTATCCCGACAATGTGCTGCAGGTTCCCGATCGGCCAATTATCCCGTTCATCGAAGGTGACGGTATCGGTCCGGACATTTGGCGTGCGACGCGACACGTGCTCGATTCCGCGGTCGAGAAGACCTCGGGTGGCAAGCGCTCGATCGCTTGGATGGAAGTTCTCGCCGGTGAAAAAGCCAAGGAAGCGGTGGGGGAGTGGCTTCCCGAGCGCACCTTCGAGGCGATCCGGACTTACCGTGCCGCGATCAAGGGTCCTTTGACCACGCCCGTCGGCGGCGGCTTTCGCAGTCTCAACGTGACGCTTCGGCAGGTGCTCGATCTCTACGCGTGTGTGCGTCCGGTCAAGCACTACGCCGGCGTGCCGTCTCCGGTGAAAGAGCCCGAGAAGGTCGACATGGTGCTGTTCCGTGAAAACACCGAGGATGTCTATTCGGGTATCGAATTCGAATCGGGGAGCAAAGAGGCCAACCGGGTGATCGAGTTCCTCCACGACGAGCTCGGCAAAACCGTTCGCCCAGCGAGCGGTATCGGCATCAAGCCGATCTCCGCCGCGGGTACGAGGCGTCTGGTCGACAAGTCCATTCGCTTCGCCAAGGCACGGAATCGCGGCAGCGTCACCCTCGTGCACAAAGGCAACATCATGAAGTTCACCGAGGGAGCCTTTCGCGATTGGGGCTACGAGGCAGCCGAGGAGCTGCACGGTGACGCGACGATCTCCGAAGCGCGCATCTGGGACGATCACGGTGGCAAGGTGCCAGACGGCAAGATCCTGATCAAAGATCGGATCGCCGACGCGATGTTCCAGCAAGTGCTCTTGCGCCCGGCGGAATACGACGTCATCGCGACGATGAATCTCAATGGTGATTATCTTTCCGACGCCTTGGCGGCCCAGGTCGGTGGTTTGGGTATGGCGCCTGGCTCGAATGAGGCCGATGGTTTGGCGCTCTTCGAGGCCACCCACGGCACGGCGCCGAAATACGCCGGCCAGGACAAGGTCAATCCCGGATCATTGATCCTCTCCGGCGTCATGATGCTGCGCTGGATCGGCTGGCGGGACGCCGCCGATGCGGTCGAGACGGCTCTTGCCGCGACGATTTCGCAGAAACGGGTGACCTACGATCTGGAGCGCCAGATGGAGGGAGCCACGCTGCTCAAGACCTCCGAGTTCGCCGCCGCCATCGTCGAGAATCTCTGATTGCACGCCTGGGGCCGCCGCCCGGCCCTGCGTCATCCGTCGACTCGTCCTCGACGAGTCGACGATCCGCTGCGTGGCCGCAACATCCACCGCCCGACAGCGTAGAGCAAACGACGGGTATTCGTACTCGATCGGGTGAGTGATGAAGACGGTACGTGACCTCCTACTAGGGCCGATTCTCGGCGGTTTGGGCGCCCTCCTGGTGTGGTGGGCATTCCCGCGTGTATTCGTGCTTTTTCCCGACGCGTGGACGGTGACCCGCGACGAAGCGGTCGCCATCGCGTTCGAGGAAGTGCGTGCCTTTGGTGATGAGGTCGCCGAGCCTTATCTTTCCGCGCAAATCGACGGTCCAGGTCAGCTCGATCGTCGTCTTCAGCTCGCCGCCGCCGAGGTCGGTGTCGAGACGATCCGTTCCAGTCGTTTGGGCGAGCACGCTCGGCCACAGTGGCATGTCACGCTCTATCCGCCCGAGGCCGCGAGTCGTGCTTGGTCCTACCAGGTGGCCATTTCTCTCGATGGCCGGGTGATCGGTGCGATCAAACGCTACGACGAGGATGTCGAGACCGGCATCTTGGTCGATGAAGACCATGCGGTCGAGCGGGCCCGCGACTACCTCGAGCGTCGAGGCCTCGCCAGTACCGAGCTAGACAGCGAAT
>JBCDBH010000571.1:0-2473 GCA_039184055.1 Acidobacteriota bacterium | reverse complement strand
CGGCTGCACGCTGTAGACGCCGGGAACGGTCGCGAGCTCGCTCAGCTGACCGCCCTGCACCGTCACCACGGCATGGGCGAAACGATCATCGAGCACCCGCACGCCTTCGCGACTCGCTCCCAAGCGCTCCAGCTCGCCGACCACCGACTCCTCGCCCGCCTGCCGCACGATCAAGACACCGACCCGAATCGGCTCGGTCGACAGCGAACGCCACTGCGGCAAGAGCCGAAAGGCGGGCAAGAAATCACCCTGCCAACGCACCGCCGTCGCGGGCGCCTCGAGCGCCGAGCCCGTTCCCCAGACGATGTAACCGTGCGGATGGATGTACTGCAGCGGCTCGGCGCCACGGACGCGTAGATCATCGAGCCAGGCTTGACGCACCGGGCCGTTGAATTGCACCAATTTGAGATCTGCCGTGTCCGCTGGACTGGTCCGGGTCGACCAGTCGTTGGCGAATAGCGAGGCCGGCGCGGTCACCAGCGGATCGAAGCGTTCACCACCGAGATCGAAGACGAAATCGCCCGGCTTGGCTGACGCGGTCGACGTCAACGCAAACGCAAGCGACAAGACCAAGACGAAACGGGTCAAGACGAAACGGTGGTTACACCTCATGAGAGCCTCCAGGTCGGTCTAAAGGAGTCATTTCAGATTCAGCGGCGAACGCCATGAACAGGGTCGATCGACGGTTACCCTTGATGAGCCCATAGCATAACGGAAATATCTACCAAGTCGACCTCGAAATCCTCGACCCGAAGTGAGATCGCACACGAGCTCGCAACAGGTACCCGACGAGCGCACCGCTCCCATCTGGTCCACCGGCGTGCCTGGCACGCCGGTTCTTCTTTTTTGCTCGGCTCAAACAGGATCGACGGGCTCACCCGCCATCATCGGCTGACCGGCCACCAGGGTGCCGACCACGCCGCCACGTAGCGATTGACCGGCATACGGATTGTTCCGACCCCGGCTGGCGAACATTGTCGGATCGACCAGGGTGTCGCGATCTTCATCGAGCAGCGTGATGTGTGCCGGGCTGCCCGGCGCCAAGGTGCCCGCCTCGAGTCCATAGAGCCGCGCTGGCCCCGAGGTGAAAGCGGCGATCAACGCGGCGAGTGGGACGCCACCGGTGTGAACCAATCGGTCGAGACACACCGCCGCGGCGGTTTCGAGCGCCGACACCCCGAAGGGTGCCGCCGAAAACGGCACGAGCACTTCGTCGTCATGCGAGGGCTCGTGACCGCTCACGACGATGTCGATCTCGCCCGCCGCGAGCGCGGCGACCAGCGCTCGTCGATCGGTCTCGGGACGCAGCGGTGGCTTCACCTTGACCAGCGGCGAAAACTGGCGCGCGGCGACCTCTTCGTCGGTGAGGACCAGGTGTTGGACGGTGGTGGCACAGGTCACCTGGACCCCACGTCGGCGCGCCTCGCGCACCATCTCGAGCCCAGCGGCGGTGGTGATGCGCGCGATGTGGAGCCGTCCGCCCGTATCGGCGGCGAGCATCAGGTCACGCGCCAGGTAGCTCTCTTCAGCGAGCGCCGGTCGTCCCGGTAGCCCGAGCCGCGTCGAAACCTCGCCTTCATGCATGACGCCACCGCTCACCAGATGCGGATCCTCGTTGCAGACCGCGACCGGTGCGTCGAAGTGTCGCGCATACTCCAAGGCACGTCTGAGAAGCGCCGTATTGGCGAGCGTGCGGGGCTCGAAAAAACCGACTGCGCCAGCGGCCGAGACCTCACCCATGGCGGCGAGCTCCTCACCCGCTAGACCCTTCGACACCGCGCCGAGCAAAGCGAGACGGGCGTCGGGCACGGCGGCGGCGAGGCTGTGCAGATGCTCACAGACCGAACGACAGTCGAGCACCGGATCGGTGTCGGGTGTCGCCAAGACGGTCGTGAAGCCGCCGCGCGCCGCGGCGCGCAAACCGGTCGCCACGGTTTCACGGTGCTCTTCACCCGGCTCACGAAGGTGCACCTCGGCGTCGATCCAACCCGGGGTCACGACATGACCCTCGGCATCGATGAGCTCACAGTCTTCGGGAATCTCGATCGCCGGCTCGATGGCGGCGATGCGCCCTGCGGTGATCAAAACGTCGGCCTTCTGGTCGAGATCCTGGCTCGGATCGACGACCCGGCCACCGCGAATCAAGCGATTCATAGCCCGCCTCCTCGGACGGGCTCACCCCGTCGTACCGCCGAAAGGAGGTAAAGCACCGCCATCCGGATCGCAACACCATTGGCCACCTGGTGCAGAATCACCGAGAAACGCGGATCATCGGCAACATCGCTGGCGATTTCCACGCCGCGATTCATCGGCCCGGGATGCATCACGATGACATCGTCCTTGGCGTGTCGCAGACGTTCGGCGGTGAGTCCGAAAAGCGAGAAATACTCGCGTTTCGACGGAAAGAGCGCGCGCTGATGTCGTTCGAGCTGAACCCGCAACATCATCACCACATCGGCGTCGGTCACCGCTT
>JBCDBH010000570.1:0-2484 GCA_039184055.1 Acidobacteriota bacterium | reverse complement strand
CGGAGGGTTCACGACGATGCACAAAAAACGAGTGTTTTCCGGCATTCAGCCCACGGGTGGCTTGCACCTCGGCAATTATCTGGGGGCGATCAAACGCTGGGTCGCCGGTCAGGACGACGCCGAGTCGTTCATTTGCATAGTCGATCTCCACGCCATCACGATTTTTCAGGATCCCGGCGAGCTCCGTGGGCAGACGCGTCAGCTGGCGGCGATGCTCTTGGCCGCCGGTATCGATCCGGAGCGCACCGTCTTCTTTGTCCAGAGTCATGTCCGCGCGCACGCCGAGGCGTCGTGGCTGTTGAGCTGTGTCGCGCCGCTCGGTTGGCTCGAGCGGATGACGCAATACAAATCGAAGGCGGCGAAACAAGAGAGCGTGTTGACCGGTCTGCTCACCTATCCGGTGCTGCAATGTGGCGACATTTTGCTCTACGACGCGCACGAAGTGCCGGTTGGGCACGATCAGAAGCAGCACATCGAGCTGGCGCGCGACGTCGCGCAGCGCTTCAACCATCTCTACGGTGAGACCTTTGTCGTACCGACCCCGGTGATCCCGGCGGCCGGCGCGCGGGTCATGGGGCTCGACGATCCGACCGCCAAGATGTCGAAGAGCGCGCTCGCCCGGGGTCACGCGGTGCGTCTCGACGACACCGACAAAGAGATCATGCGGTCGTTCAAACGCGCGGTGACCGACTCGGGACGTGAGATCGTGTTCAGCGACGATCCGGAAAAGGCGGGGGTCAACAATTTGCTGACCATCTACCAGGCGGTGCGGGGCGGGACCCGTGAGGAAGTCGAGGCGGCGTTCGCCGACGCGCGCGGCTACGGTGATCTCAAGAAGACCGTGGCGGAGGCGGTGATCGAGGAGATCGCGCCGATCCGCGAGCGCTATCATCAGCTAATGGACGATCCCGCCGAGCTCGACCGCTTGCTGGCTCGTGGCGCCGAGCAGGCGCGCGAGGTGGCCGAACGCAAAGTGGTCGAGGTGAAGGAGAGGCTGGGATTCGCCGTTCCGGCTGAGATTCGCGCCGGTGGCTGAGCGTGTTGGGCGACTCCTCGTCGTCTTGCTGATCGCCGCCGCGATCGCCGGGTGTACCCGCACCCCGCCGCCGCCGATGCCTCCCAAGCCCGAGACCGTACCCGAGCGCGCGCTCGAGCGCTTGCCCGATCGCAAGGTGCCGTTCCTGATCGATGATGCCGATCTCGACTCGCTACGCGCGGCGTTGCGTGAGAGCCGGGCCTGGCTTTATGGCCGACCGTGGGAAGAACGGCTGCGCTTCGGCGCCGAGGAGTACAGCCCACGTGAGCTGGCGCAGGCGTATTCCCAGATCGATGAGTGGCTCGAAGCCGGCGTGTCGGCCGAACAGCTGAGCGCCGAGATCGCCCGTGAGTTCGAAATCTTCGTAGCGACCGACGAGGAGATTTTGGTCACCGGTTATTACGAGCCGGTGATCGAAGGCAGTCTCGTACGTCGTGAAGGGTACGAGGTGCCGATCTACGGACCACCTACGGGCCTGGTGCGGGTCGACCTCGGGCTTTTCGATCCGGATCTCGCCGGTCGTCGTCTACTCGGCTTGCTCGACGAGGGCACGCTGGTGCCGTTTCCCGACCGCCAGGGAATTCGCGAGACCGGCGTGATGCGGGGTCGTGAGATCGCCTGGGCGAAGGATCGTGTCGAGCTCTTCTTTGTCGAGGTGCAGGGCAGCGGCAGTCTGCGTCTACCCGATGGCAGCTTGATGCGGATCGGCTACGCCGGTGCCAACGGTCGGGCGTATCGCAGCATCGGCAAATTGCTGATCGACGAGGGAGCGATCCCGCGCGAACAGATGTCGATGCAGGCGCTTCGCGTGTGGCTCGGCGAGAACCCCGAGGAGATCGAGCGGGTGCTCGATCACAACACGTCACAGGTCTTCTTTCGTCGTCTCGACGGGCCCCCGGTGGGCAGCCTCGGTCGACCTGTGACCCCCGGGCGGAGTATCGCTACCGATCACGAGTTCTACCCGCGTGGCGCGCTCGGCTTTCTCGTCTCCGAGGTGCCCGAGCTCGCCGCGGACGGCACGACGGTGGCGGCGGCGCCGCTGCGACGGTTCGTGCTCAATCAGGATCGCGGTGGCGCCATCAAGAGCGCCAGTCGAGTCGATTTCTTCTGGGGACGGGGTGAGCAAGCGGCGGCGCGCGCTGGGGCGATGAAGCAACCCGGCAAGCTTTACTTCTTTGCTCCCAAGCTCGAAAAGTCCGAACGGGCTTTCCCGCCACGCTCTCCCTACTAGCGCGCTCTCCGTACTGACCTCAGCCCTTACGAAACGTCGTTGTCCGAAACATCGTCGTCTGGCTCGTCGATGCGACGCGAGTCGACCACGATCACCCGTCCCTGGGTCGCTTGGCTGGCCATCAGCCGCTCGAACCAGCGTTTGAGGCGCGTACGCACCACGGCGCGACCCGGTGGCGACAGCAGGGTGAAGCCGAAGATGTCGGTGATCAGCCCGG
>JBCDBH010000569.1:0-2487 GCA_039184055.1 Acidobacteriota bacterium | reverse complement strand
TCGGCTTCGTGGTCGTGGCGAGCGATGTCACCGAACAAAAACGACTCGAACATATCGCCGTGTCGCTCAATATGAGCGACCATCTCGGCATGGTCTTCGCCGGGCTTCGCCACGAGCTCGGCAACCCGGTGAACTCGCTCAAGTCGGCGATCACGGTGCTGCGATCGGGCACCCTCGACGAGCAACGACGCGATCATTACCTCGATCAGATGCTGGGGCAGATCGACCGGATGGAGTATCTCCTCGAGGGCTTGCGCTCCTTCAGCCTCTTCGATCGCATCACGATCGAGGCCGTCGATATCGGTGCGCTCTTCGGACGGATCGACTCCTTGAGCCGACGCGATCTCGAGGCGCGAAACATCGACCTCCACGTCCATCGTCCCGATGACATGGTCGCGCTCGCCAATCACCAGGCGCTGCTCCACGTCCTGCTCAATCTGATCTCGAACGGCGCCACCGCGGTCGATGACAAAGCCGATGGTTTCGTCCGCATCAAAGCCCGCGCCAGCGATGACCGTATCTACATCCAGGTCGCCGACAACGGCGTCGGGATCAACGCCAACGATCTCGACCGGATCTTCACCCCGTTCTTCACCAATCGCGTCGGTGGCACGGGACTCGGGTTGACGATCGTCAAGAAACTCATCTCGAGCATGCACGGCACCATCGACGCGATGTCGACACCCGGTCGGGGCACGACCTTCACCATCGTTCTCGACAACCACGACTACGAATGATCGACGTCCTGATCGTCGACGACGATCTCCTCTTCGGCGACGCCGCGAGCACCTATCTCGAACGCGACGGCCTGCGCGTGGTCACCTGTGGCTCGTTGGCCGAGGCGCGTCAGCATCTGCACCCGGTGCCCAAGCTTCTCTTGCTCGACCATCGCCTCCCCGACGGTACCGGGCTCGATCTTCTCGACGACCTGGGCGACGACGCGCGTCAACACTGCCGCGTCTTCGTGGTCACCGCGCACGCCGCGCTCGACAACGCAGTCGAATCCCTGCGACGTGGCATCGACGACTACCTCCTCAAACCGGTCGATCTCGAGCTGCTTCGACACGCCGTCCTGCGTGGCCTCGACACCTTGCGACTCGAGCGCGTCGCCGCCGCCGATCGTCGACGACGGGCCGAAGAAGCCGCGGCGCGCCCACTCCACGGCTCGGGTCTCGCCTCGGTGCGCGCGACGATCGAACGGGTGAGCGAGCGCGTCAATCCCGTGCTGATCACCGGCGAAACCGGCACCGGCAAATCCCTGGTCGCGACCGCTCTTCACGAAGCAGGCCGCGCCGGGGGGCCATTCGTCAAGATCAATTGCGCCACCCTGCCCGCGTCGCTGATCGAAGCCGAGCTCTTCGGGGTCGACAAGGGCGCCTTTACCGGCGCCTCCGCGAGTCGACCCGGTCTCTTCGAGCTCGCCGACGGCGGCTCCCTTTTCCTCGATGAAATCGGTGAGCTCGAGCTCCCCATGCAGGCCAAGCTCCTCACCGTGCTCGACGATCGGGAAGCCCGACGGATCGGCGGCCGTCAACCGGTGCGCTTCGATATTCGGGTGATCGCGGCCACCAACCGCGATCTCCAGCACGAGGTCGACGAGCGCCGCTTCCGCGCCGATCTGCTCTTCCGTCTCAATGTGGTCACGATCGAGGTGCCCCCGCTCCGTGAGCGACGCACCGATCTCCCCCTGCTTTCACGATCGATTCTCGACCGGCTCGGTGCACCGAACATCGAGCTGGCTGCCGACGAGCTCCGCATCCTCGCCGACTACGACTGGCCGGGAAACGTACGCGAGCTACGCAACACCCTCGAACGCGCGTTGCTCCTTCAAGAGCCACCGCTGCGCCCGTCCGCGCTCCTCACAGCGACGGCACCGACGCCACGACTTGCCCCGATCGAGAGCGAGACACCCGACCTCCGCCCGCTGAGCGAGGTGGAGAGAGAGCACATCCTGCGGGTTCTCGAAGCGTGCGACGGTCATCGTCAACGCGCCGCTGACATGTTGGGAATCGGCATCGCCACCCTACAGCGACGTCTTCGCGCCTATCGAGCCGATTAGCTCACCGATCATTTTGATCACCCGATCAATTTGATCAACGCCGGACCGATCAATTTGATCTACCTTGCAAACAAGGTAACGCCAATCAAGGCGTTTGCAGCTGGTACGCGGCTTGCTTTAGTCGAGCGGCATGGACAGAAGCTCCACGCCCGTGATTCTGATCGTCGATGACGAGCCGCTCTTCTTGAGCAGCGTGGTGGATGCCACCAAGCCTGCTCATCCAGATTGGACGCTGTTGACGGCGAGCGATGGCGAGAAAGCTCTGACGATCCTGCGCAGCACCCAGATCGACCTGCTCGTGACCGATCTCAAGATGCCCAAGGTCGATGGTGTCGAGCTGCTGACTCGGCTGAGCCAGCTCGAGATCGACCTGCCGCGCACGATCGTGGTCAGCGCTTACGCCACCGAGGAAGCTCAGAACACCCTGC
>JBCDBH010000568.1:0-2491 GCA_039184055.1 Acidobacteriota bacterium | reverse complement strand
GATTTGCGCATCATGGTCGCCAGGGATACGGGCGGTTTCAGTCGAAACCTGGACGATCGGCTCGAGATAAAGTGTAGATACAAAGGCGGCTCCGACCATTTTCGAACTCTGGACCCAAGTCTCGAGCTCGGCAGGATTTTCAACGCTCACGGCGTCGTACGCGTCCTGTAGTTCGGTCGATGGCACACTGCGACGCGGATCTTTGGCGGTCATGAATACCCCACATACTAGTTTGAAAGTATGGCTGGCACCCTAGCACAGGGGCCAGCTGTCAGCGACGCGACTCGCGGGTGGTGGGTGTGACTCGGTGCCTGACCGGTTTTCGGCGCGTCATCGAATGGCATGACTACCCGGAATCCAATCGAAACGCTGTAGGTGCTCGGCACGGCCGCTAGGCGCTCGCTGGCGATGATCGCGCCGCGGCGTCGCCACGCGGAACCACCGCGCACGATGCGTTCGTCGGAAACTACCCGTGTCGGTCCAGGTGGATCGGCAACGGATTCCCTGGGGTACGGTTCGTACCAATTCGAGGTCCATTCCCAGACGTTGCCATGGAGATCGAAGATTCCTAGTGGGTTGGCCTCACGGGTCATGACGGGTTGTCGGGAAGGGTAGCCCGTTGAGCGATCCCAGGAATTACCCGCCCACCAGGCGACTTCGTCGATCGAAGTGGGTTCACCATGTCGATCGCAAAATTGGTGTGCGCAGCGGGACCGCGCGGCATGCTCCCATTCGGCTTCTGTTGGAAGACGGCCACCCAGCCAGGCGGCGTAGGTGTAGGCCTGGTACCAAGAAAGAGCGCTTGTCGGGAGGTCGTCGGAATCTGGTTGAGGGCCGCTATGCGTCGGGAAGAGCCTCCGAAACTCGCTATTGGTGACCTCACGGCGCATCATCTGGAAAGCGGAAACTCGAACCTGATGTCGAGGGTGCTCGTCGGTCATGTCGGGCTCGTCGCGGAGATCGTCAGGGTGCGCTCCCATCCAGTAGGTGCCGGCGGGAACCGTGACCCAGAGCGGGTCGGTGGTCGTGGGTCTGGGTGGTGGTGGGTATTGGATACGCAGGGTGGCGAGTGCCGCGTCTTTCAAGTCCCGCGCTTCAGCCGCGAATGTTGCGGCGAAGAAGTCGAGAGCCCATACGACGCTAGCGATCATCACCGGGTCCTCAGACCGACTTTCGAGCAAGGGTAGGGCGACCTTGGCTGCGCGAATCAACGCCTCAGCCCGATCGCTCGGCGCTACGCCACCAAGACCCTGTTCGAAGACGTCGAATGGCAGCTCGCGTTGGGTCAATCTCGCGCGGATCGCTGCCGGTTCGGCATCGCGATCGAGAAGGGCGTCGATCGCGGCAAAAGCGGTCTCGGGACGGCCGCTTGCCACGTCTTCGAGCAATGCGCGATACTGTGAACGCTGGGCGGCGAACGCCCAAGCGCTGATCGCTACCGTCGCGATCACGAACGTGGCGGCGACTCGACGGAGCAAGACATGGCGTTGCTTGACTCTGAGCCGATTGCGACAGGCGCGCCACCATTCACGTTGTCGCTCAGACCAAAGAAGAACCTCGCCGTTTTGCTCGATCTTGTTGTAAAACGTGGGCGTAACAACGGTCGACTGCTCCATGTCGCCCGAGTGGTAAAGCTGGTTTTGCAGCGCAACGAAGCGGCGTAAAGCAAGCAGATCGGTGTCGACTTCGAGCCCGAGCCAATCGCCAGCATCGAAGACTCGCACCAGAACTTCAGCGAGTCGGTCGTGGGCGAGGACGTAGACCCAGGTATCGCCTCGCCGTTCGCGAATCACCAGCCGAGTGCGCGCGGTGGCGCATGCGGCGAGTACCTCTTCGCCGTCCTCGCCAAGGGCTCGGGTCAGCTCGTCGGCGCCGAGGCCGCGTTCGTGCCGGCCATGAACTCCGGCGAGCTCCCGCAACACGAGCAGGGCACGGGCACGAGCGGTGCGAGCGGCACGATCGGTACCTGGTGGGTAGACCAAGTCGAGCACACGACGAAGGTGTTCTTTGAGCGCGTCATCGATGAGGTCGTGTGGATCCTCGGGGACCTCGACGAGCGTGGTGCTTCCATCATTCCTGGCCTCGGCGCCGGCGAGCAGATGCGCGAGCACCACCTGTAGCTCTGGCACCAACGGGGTGTCGGGACGCTCGATCCGTGCTTCCGCAAATGCGCGAGCCAGTCGCTCGGCATGGCCGGCGGCGAAGACCCATGGATAGCGCTGAAGACGCAGTGGTTTCTCGATCACTTCGAGAAAGACTCGGGTCGTGGCTTCGATGGGATCGTCGGTATTCGGTGGTGGCTTGGCGAGCATTTTCAGCGGCCAGTCGGTGAATCGTCCAGCATCCGCGAGATCGTGTGGCAACGTCGCGATGTCCTGGAGACCGAGTACACGGGCATCACGAAGAACATCGTCGAGCCAGGCGACGACCCGACCGTGTGATTCGCGACGATAGGCGAGAAGCCAACGACATGGTGGGTCGTCGAGCCCGG
>JBCDBH010000567.1:0-2534 GCA_039184055.1 Acidobacteriota bacterium | reverse complement strand
GCGCGCGATGATGCCCGGGCGGTGCGCGAGCTCGAAGATGCAGGCGCGACCGTGGTGGTGCTCGCATCCGTCACTCCCGATCAGGTGCTCGCCGATTTAGCACGGCGACAGGTTCAGAGTCTCTTGGTCGAGGGTGGTGGTACGGTCACCTCGGCATTCGTGACCGCTGGTTGTTTCGATCGCGTGGCTGTCGATGTGGCGCCACGGCTGATCGGCGGTTCCGGGGCTCCCGGGCCCCTCGGTGGTGACGGGATCGACTCTTTGGCCGCGTCACCGTTTCTCGATCATCTTCGGATCCGCCGTCGCGGCGGAGATCTGATTATCGAAGGCTTTCGCGCGGGATGTTTACAGGACTTGTCTGGGAGCGTGGCCAGCTGACCGCACCCCCTGAGCCATCGGGCCAAGGCGGTGTACGGCTAGTGATCGGTCATTCGAGCGAATTAGGAGAACGCCTCGCCATCGGCGCCAGCCTCGCGGTCGATGGTGTTTGTTTGACGCTGATCGAGCACCGTTCACAGAGCGCGGTCGTCGAGCTCGGTCCCGAAACACTGGCTCGGACGACGCTCGGCGAGCGTCGGGACGGCGATCGGGTCAACCTCGAGCCGGCACTCGCGGTGGGTGACGCGCTCGGTGGCCATTGGGTGCAAGGACACGTCGACGGTGTGCTCGAGGTGGTCGACCGGCGCGATCTCGAAGCGCATCGCGAATTGGCCTTCGCTCTGCCCGACGCCTATCGGGCCTGGGTGGTGGAGAAGGGTTCGGTGACGCTCGATGGCGTGTCGCTCACCGTGGCGACCGTCGCCGAGGATCGGTTTACCGTCGCCCTCATCCCTCACACGCTCGAGGTGACGACCCTGGGGCGTTTGACGATCGGTTCGAAGGTTCACTACGAAGCCGACATTCTCGCCAAATATGTCGCTCGAGCGCTGGCGGTGAACCAGGCGGAGCGTGGATGAGCGGTCAGGACGAGCGCGCGGCGCGGATTCGGCCGGTTCGGCTGCTGCCCGAGCCATCGCGTTTTTGGATCGGCTGGTCGCCACGTGTCTGGCGCGCCACGACGCGCCCGTGGACCGACCTGGCCAACGCGCGCTGGGGTGCCGCGAGCCGGGCCTTGAGTGACGTTCCCGAGATCGAAGCCGACGATGTCGACGATCTGCTCTACATTCCACCGGTCGATGAGGAGCTGTGGGCGGCGCGAGACGAGACGGTGGAAACGCTCGTCGCCGGCGGGCACAGTGTTCTCGTTCAGCTACGACCAGGGGAGCCGCCACCGGAGCCCCGCGTGACCGTGGTCTACGACTTGTTGTCGACTCTCTTGGACGGTGACGTGATGTCGCTCGGTAGCTTGCCCGCCGATGCGACCGCGGTGTGGCCGTTGATCGCTGGCGTCACCGATGACGAAGCGGTGTGGGACGAGGCCTGCGAGACCCTGGCGACCGTCGGTGTCCGCTGGGTACAACCGCTGTTGCTCGAGCTGACACCCGTGGTGCGTCGTAGCCTGGTGGAACAGCTCGGCGATGACACGTTCGACGCGATTTTTCACGGCAGCCCACCGAGTGAGCGAGCCTTTTCACGGGTCGCCGCGGGTTGGGATCTGCTGCCGTTCATGCCCCGGCCAACGACCGGTCACATCCCGCGCCAGCGGCACAATCGTCAGTTGGCGGCGCGTCTCGCCGTGGCCGCCGAGCTGTGGCTTCGACTGGAGCAAAGCGTCGCCACCGGCCAGGCGTTTTTTCGCGCCGCGCGAGGCGCCGAGAACACCAATCAGGACTTGGTCAGCTTGGCGCGGGAGAAGAATCTCGGTGTGATGACGTGGCTCGATGCCGAGTCGGCCGCGTTGCTCGCCGAGCTCGCCGCGACCGGGCGCGCGGAGTTGCTCGACGAGCTGCAAGCACGTTATCTCGGTCGACCGCATCCGAGCCGAGACTCGGACGCGGAATGAGCCGGGCGAGCGCGTACGCCCTCAGCTGAGCCGTACGACCAGATCGATTTCGACCAGCGCACCCTTGGGAAGCGCCGCCGCCTGCACCGTCGAGCGCGCCGGTCGATGACTTCCCATCGCCTCACCGTAGAGCTCGTTGAGCCGCGCGAAATCACCCATGTCGGCGACATAGATGGTGGCTTTGACGACGTCGTCGAAGGTGGCGTCGGCGGTCGCGAGCACGGCGCGTAGATTGGCGATCACCTGCTTGGCCTGGGCTTCGAAGCCGTCGTGTAATTCGCCGGTGGCCGGGTCGATGCCGACTTGGCCGGAGGTGTAGAGCCAGCCGTCGACGGAAACGGCTTGCGAGTACGGGCCGATGGCACCAGGCGCCGAGTCGGTGTGATGCAGCTTGATGGTCATGTTTCGGACGCTCCTTCAGAGATATGAGGTCAATCGGTTTTTTTGTTGTCGAGGACACCGATGTACGGGAGGTTGCGATAGCGCTCAGCGTAGTCGAGACCATAGCCGACGACAAAGAGATCGTCGATCTCGAAACCGCAGTAGTCGATCGTGACATCGACTTCACGGCGTGACGGCTTGCTGAGCAACG
>JBCDBH010000566.1:0-2640 GCA_039184055.1 Acidobacteriota bacterium | reverse complement strand
CGCCGACACGAGGTTGCGGGAGTTGCTACCGCCCCAGACGGCGACCGTGCTGTCTTCGGCCTCGACCCCGGGTGTGGGTGCCAAGAGCAGCGCGACAGCGGTCAGAGCGGGAATCAAGGAGCGAGTGTTATGAAAGCGCATCAGTTCTCCGTGACGACGATGTTGTCGAAGTAAGTCTCGAGGGGAGCAAAGGTATAGAGGCCCGGCGAACCGGAGCGGATCGGAAGCGGATCTTCGACCTCGAAGGTCCAGTCGGCGGGCTCGGCGTCACCTTGCTTCCACACCTTGCCGCGGACGATCGCTTTGTCGCCTTCGTAGTCGACACGAAGCTTACCGGTGTACCAAACCTTGGATTCCCACTCGAACGGGATGTCCTGCTTCATACGGAGCTCGGAGGCCCAGGATCGCACCTGGATGCGCTGGTGCACGCCCTGGACGTCCATGGTGTAGCCGCTGTTGATCAGGCCGGCGTCGGTGCGTCGGCGACGCTCCTGGTTGCCCATGAAATCGGCTTGGATGGTGTAGCCCGTCATCGAGCTCGGGCCGAGGAAGATGCTGGCGCGTGGCGCGCCGCGCGCTGCCTTGGGCTGCACCAGGACTTTGTTGCCCTCGAGATCGCCAACTTTGGCGCCTTTGCCGACACCCATCCAATTGCGCGGCACGTCATCGACCTTCATGTCTTCGAAATCGAAGCTCCAGGGCAGCGGACCTTCGACCCGCACACCGGCTTTGCCTTCGATGCCTTCGAAGGTGGCTGTCACCAGACCATTGCGGGTACCGGCGATCTTGGCGCTGTCGAACGTGGCGACGCCGGTCGCGTCGATGGCGCCCGCGACACCGCTGAGCGCCCAGGTCGGCTCGACCTCGCGGAGGAAGCGGCCTTGATCGTCGAAGAGACGCGCCCGGAAATCGACGCTGTCGGTGGAATCGACGACGGTCATCGCCGGCACCACCTGCAGGTGAGCGGGCTTGGCGTCGGCCGGGGCCTCACTCGACCGTTTGTAGACTTCGGCGCCGCCGCCGGCCGCGAAGGGTACGTCCTTGTCGCCGATGGCGTAGACGCCTTCCTCGGTGGTGAAGTAGAGACGCTGATAGCCGGGGGCGAACGAGGAGTAGATCTCGGCATAGCGGCCGTAGGGCATTTCGAGATGCTCGTCATCGAGCTTTTCGGCACCGTTGCGGCTCGCTTCGACGAAGACGGTGTTGCCGTTGGTCTCGGTCAGGTAGATCCGACCATCGGCGAAGACCGGTGAGCCTTTGCCGACCGTGCCGTAGTTGAACTCCCACAGCGCCTTGCCCGACTTGGCGTCGAACGCGTGCAGGTTGGCCGAGTTGTCGGGCACATAAAGCACGCCGTCGTGGAAGAGCGGCGAGGCGTAGCCGGCGAGGATCTCGTCCTTGCGCCACAGCTCATGAGTCTTGGAGACGTCACCGCTACCGGTGGCGTCGATCGCCACGACCCGACCCATGACACCGTTGTCGACGTTCTCTTCACTGTGGCTGGCGAAGACGGTCGTGCCGTCGACGACCACCGAAGCATTCAGACCGCGTTGCGACAAGTGGTAGCTCCAGATCTCTTCACCGGTGTGGATGTCGACCGCGCGAAGCCAACCGTCGGCACCGCCACCGATCACCAGGCGCCGGCCTTCGACCACCGCGACCACGGGTACCGAGTACGTGTTGAGATCCTTGAGCTGTTTGCCTTTCGGTGAGTGCCAGTGAATCTCGCCGGTCTTCTTGTCGAAGCCGACATAGCGATCACCCGGGCCCGCCATGGGACCCCAGCCGGCGGTGATCAGGTGGTAGATCACCTGATCGTTGTCGATCACCGGCGTGTTGGTACGACCGCCATAGCCCGAAAAACGCCCCAGGTCTTCGAAGGTGCGCCAGCTCCACACCGTCTTGCCGTCACGATCGAACGCGGCGATGTGACCATCGACGCCCTGGTAGTAGACGTAGCCGGTCTCGGGATCAGCGGCCAAACCGGCCCAGCCGACGCGATTCCATGGCACTGTGGTGTTGTAGATGTTGAAACGGCGTTCCCATACACGCTCGCCGGTTTCGGCGTTCCAACACACCACCGTTTCCTGGCGTGTGATGTCTTCACCGACTCGCCCGTTGGCGCACACGCGGCCGTCGAAGACGACCGGGGTCGAGCGGCCGACGAAATCGTCGCGCCAGATGAGATTTTCGCCGGTCTTGGACCAGCTGGTGGGCAGATCGGTTTCTTGAGCGATACCGGTCTGCCAAGGGCCACGCCAATGAGTCCACTCGCCGGCCACGACGGGTGTGGCGAGCGCGGCGAGAAGCAGAGCGAGCAAGATAGATCGCGTGATCGACATTCGAGCCTCTTTTTCCGTGATTGACATACTCGACAAAACCTACTCATCAGGTTACGCGGGCACCGGTCTTCGGGTTGTAAGCCCTCTGTAAAAGGCGACTTTTCGCGTCTCGCGGATAGAATCGGGTCATGACTGAACCGATTTCGAACCCGCCACCCTCAGCCGGCACGAACCCGGATCCATCCTCGCCCCGCGAGTCGACGCTGCGTCGTCATCGTTGGGGGTTGGCGTTTCTCTTCACGTTTTTGCTCGTCGTCCTCGCCGGTGGTTTTGTGGTCTGGGAGGCGATTCGTTTGGT
>JBCDBH010000565.1:0-2651 GCA_039184055.1 Acidobacteriota bacterium | reverse complement strand
GCCGGCTCGGGCAAGGCGCGGCGGTCGACCTTGCCGTTGCGGGTCAGCGGCATGACGTCGAGCTCGACGATCACCGCCGGCACCATATAGCTCGGCAGCCGCTCGGCAAGACTGTCACGCAGCGTCGACGTGCCTCGATGTTCCGGATCGAGCACCACGAAGGCAGCCAGGCGACGGCTGCCCGTGGCGGGATCGTCGTAGTCGACCACCACGCCCTGACGCACACCGGGACGTTCGAGCAGGACGGCTTCGATCTCCCCGATCTCGACACGGTGACCCCGAACTTTGATCTGACCGTCGATCCGGCCGAGAAATTCGAGCACGCCGTCATCACGCCAACGACCGAGATCGCCACTGCGATAGAGACGCGTACCCGGCTGATCGGTCCAGGGATGCGGCACGAATGCCGTCGCGGTCCGAGCCGCGGCACCGAGGTAGCCCCGGGCGAGACAGATGCCACCGATCAGAATTTCGCCAGCGACCCCGGGTGGCACGAGCTCACCAAAGGCATCGACGATGAAGATCTTGGCGCCACCAAAAGGCTTGCCGATCGGCAATGTGACGTCATGATCGCCCACGCGGCAGTGGTGTTGCACCACCGAAATACAGGTCTCGGTAGGACCATACCGACTGATGACGTCGACCCCGTCGTCGAGCTGGGCGAGCACCCGGGCCGGGAGCTCAGGAGGCACCGTCTCACCCCCGGTCACCACCTGACGCAGGCTCGGACACGAACGCAAACCTCCCTGCTCCACCAAGATGGCGAGCTGGGAGGGCAAGAACGAGACTTGGGTGATCGCCTCACTGGCAATCAAGTCGAGCAAGAAAACATCGTCGGTATGCTGACCACGCGGCGCCAAGACCACGCGCCCCCCGCTCACAAGAGGCGAAAAGAGCTCGGCGACCGACAGATCGAAGCCGATCGAGGTCTTGGCGAGCTGCGACTCGACCCGCTCGTTCGCGAGCACCCAGGACAATCGATTGGCGATCGCGGCGTGCGTGATCACCACGCCTTTGGGACGACCGGTCGAGCCTGACGTGTAGATGACATAGGCCGGATGGTCGCCATCGACCACCACGAGCGGCCGTGTGGTTGGCGAGTCCTCATCGTCGGCCGTCTGATCACGAG
The DNA here is from genome assembly GCA_039184055.1 of Acidobacteriota bacterium. Classification (GTDB taxonomy): domain Bacteria; phylum Acidobacteriota; class Thermoanaerobaculia; order Multivoradales; family J023; genus JBCDBH01. The sequence goes on along the minus strand of JBCDBH010000565.1, from coordinate 1,522 downwards.
CTTGTCGTTCGAGCGCCCGCCGATCGAGCCCCCGTTGATCGAGTACCAATACGTGAGCCTCGATCGTGGGCAGGCTACCGATCAGCTCCGGCTGGGTAAGGATGGCGACCACCGGCATCGCGGCGCTGGCGTCGTCGAGGATCTGCTGACGGCGCGCTTCGGGCTGCGCCGGATCGAGCGGCAGGTACGCGGCTCCGGTGGTGAGCGTGGCGAGAATTCCGATGACCAGATCGAACGACCGCTCGAGACTCACCACCACCAGCGTCTCAGGACCCGCGCCGAGCGCGCGGAGACGACGCGCGAGATGCGCACTGTGTCGACCGAGCTCGGCATAGGCCAGGCTGTCGCCACCGAGCACCACCGCCGGACGATCGGGATGACGCTCGATCTGTCGCCACACCATGTCGTGCAAGGCGCTGGCGACCACCGGATACGCCGGCTCGGTGGCGTTGAAATCGATCAACAAGAGTCGTTCGTCGCTCGGATCGACGAGCGGGAGACGAAAGACCGAGCTCGCGGGCGTCGTCAGTGCCGCATCGAGCAGGCGACGATAGCCATCGAGCAGCCGTTCGATCCGTGATTCCGAGAAGAGGGCGGCGGCGTACCGAACCGAAACCGTGAGGCCCCCGTGCGCGTCGGGATAGAGCGATAGGCCTAGCTCGGTTTTGACGTCCTGAGGCGTCTCGGCGAGCACTTCGAGCTCGATCCCACCCATGTCGAGCTCGAGCGGTGCGTTTTGCAGCGCGAAGAGCACCTGAAAAAAAGGCGTGCTGGCGAGATCGCGATCCGGCGCCAGATGCTCGACCAAACGCTCGAACGGCAGGTCCTGATGATCCTGCGCCGCCAGCACGGCCGTGTGCGTGCGCGCGAGCCAGGCGGCGAACGACGGTTCGCCTTCGAGCTCGGCGCGTAGCACCAGGGTGTTGACGAAGAAGCCGATCAGGCCTTCGAGATCGGGATGACGCCGGTTGGCCACCGGACTGCCGACCGCAAAATCACGCTGCCCGCTCCACCGCGCCAAGAGCACCTGGAATACGGCGAGCAGAACCACGAACCGAGTCGTGCCGTGCGCGCTCGCCATGGCATCGATCCGGGTCACCAGCGCGGGATCGAGCGTGCCGGTGATCACGCCGCCACGTGGATCACGCTGGGCACGTCGCGGGCGATCGGTGGGCAACTCGAGCACCGGCAGCGCGTCGAGCTGCTCCCGCCAATAGGCCAGCTGACGATCGAAGCGCTCCCCCTCCAGCCACGTCTGCTGCCAGGCGCCCGCGTCGGCAACCTGGATGGACAGAGGTTGGAGCGAGTCGACGTCGGCATAGAGCGTCGCCAGCTCGCGGACGAAAATCCCCAACGACCAGCCGTCGGCGACGATGTGGTGAAACGCCAGCAGGAGCACATGCTCGTCGTGATCGAGTCGCACCAGCGCGGCACGGAGCAGCGGCGGACGGGAGAGATCGAAACCATCGCCATGCAGACGTCGGGTCAGCGTCGCCAGACGCTCGTCGGCGGCGCTCAGATC
>JBCDBH010000564.1:0-2652 GCA_039184055.1 Acidobacteriota bacterium | reverse complement strand
GCATCGCGAAGAAGCCGTAAACCATTGATTTTGCTATGCCTGAGACCAAGACGACCCTATCCACACGGATAGGGTCTATCCGATCGGATAGACCGGGCCGCCGCGTATCAACCCTTACGGGTCTGTTCGAGGTGAGCGCGCAGCCCGAGGGTGCCGATCAAACGGTGTAGGTAATTGGGCATAGCAAAATCAATGGTTTACGGCTTCTTCGCGATGCGTGGAGGGTGGTACGCATCATGCTCTAGAGGGTTGTCGTGAGCGCGGATCGATCGATCCGCAATCCGACAACCTACTTTGGAGAACACGACCATGAGCTATGCCGATCAAGCCTCCTCCAGCGCCACCGTCACCAACCTCGAACCACTCGTCGTCCGGACCGCCTCGACGTTTCAGCCGGTGGTCGGTACCTGGAGCTTTCCGCGTGATGCCGGTCTCGACGTCGCTGGGGCCAGCCGCATCACCCTGATCAACGCCTCGACGACCGATTTGCGGGTGCGGCTCGACGACGTCGTCGCCGACCTGCCGGGCAAGGACGTCCTCACCCTCGGTCTCGAAGCCGGTCGCAAGCAGATCGTGACCTTCGAAGCGCCCAACGGGGGTGATGCCGACGGCTCGTTCGTTCTGCACGACACCATCTCCGATTGGCGCCTCGACAGCCCGGGCGATCGTCAGGAGACCCCGTTCCAAGGTCCGCTCGGACTCGTTCTCGTGAACCATCCGTCGTCCGCGTTCACCGTCCAATGGCTCGCCGGTGGTGGGCTCCGTGCGCGGGTCGCGCCCGATGAAGCGATCGGCTCGTCGTTCACCGATGCCGAAGCGCGCTCGATGGCGGTCCAGGGGCCCAATGTCGGCGCCGGTACGGCGAAGGGTCTTTACCTCGGTCTCCTCGACGACTGATCTAGCACACCTTTGATCTTGTACACCTCAGACATGGAAAGGAGTCAAGCATGACCATCGCGACCCGAGAGCCTGTCGTCGAATCCCCGATCACCATCGCTCGTCTCGGTTTGTTTACCCCGGGACGACGCCATCTCGTCCACACCCGTGACGGTGGCTGTATGCGCATCATGCGTTTCGGTCCCGACAACACCTTCGCGCACGCCTTCTTCCACGAGCACGCCGAGCAGCCGCCGGTGGCCTCGGCGGTACTCCTGCCTTCTCAGGTCGAGCACTTGGCGACCGAGTGCGTGCCTCTATCGCATCTCGACGTGGCGTCGCTCGGTCGGTTCGGTATCGGGACGACCCGCGATTCGAAAAGCGACGTGCTGGCGGCGGTGAAGGAGGAAGGGGCTCGTGAGCCCGCCGAAGCCGAGCCCGACGAGAAGGACCCGGAGGCGATCCAATCGCCCGTCGAGTCGGACATCTTCAACAAGCTCAAATCCGAGGAACTGCTGAAGGAGACCCTGGCGAAGATCTTCGGTGACAAAGGCGCCGAGATCAAACCGGGCGATCTCATCGACGGCACCTATTTGGATACCGAAAAAACCAAGCCCGTGCGGGAAATCGTCTACTTCGTCACCCGCGAAGGACGACCGATCCTGCACTCCTATTTCAACGTTTTCTACGACAAGGACCAATTCCCGACCCTGATCATCACCCGCACCGTGGAGTCGATCGATTCGCGGCTCTATCGCAAAGTCGTGGTCGAGCAGACGCAGAAATCGTCGTCGTTCTCGGCCGGTCTGACCTTGGGGCTCGGCGCCCAGGGCAGCTTCGTGTCGAGTGGCCCCGCGCCCGGTGACAAGGTTCACGACAAGGGCAAAGAAGCCACCGGTCCGAGCGGCACGACGCTCGGCTTCGACCTCGGTTTCGTCAAGACCTACAACCGGCTACGGATCGAAGCCGAGCTCGAGGTCCAAGACACCGTCGGCAAATTCGTCACCACCGTCACCCCCATCCCGCCGATCGGCGGCTGAGCCTCGACCTCGATGAGCCGCCCGGATCCATGCCGGGCGGCTCGTTTGTCGATTGGAGTCATTCATGATCGAAACGCTCTCTCGGCCGCGGACCGTCACCACGAGTCTGGATATCGGCCGTCTCACGTTCCCCTGTCCACGCGACGTACCGGTGGGCATCACCCGGTGCGTCAAGATGCACAACCCCGACTTGCGCTCGCCGTGGGATTTCTGGCTGATGACGATCTCGCACACCGTCGGTGACAGTTGCCAGGTCATGACCATCATCCCGCTCGACCACGGTGGCTTTCGCAAGCTCACTACCCGGGTCGACTCCAGGCACGTGCGCCAGGTCACCGATATTGAAATCTACGAATCGGAGACGCTTCATTTCGGCTTTGTCGGTTTGCGCAAAACCAAAGTGCGTCGCTTCTATGCCGAGATGCGGGACCAGGTCTATCGCAGCCGTGGAACGGTCCAGGATTTCGACGCCGTCGGCACGCCGCTCGGACCCGAGACGGGTCTCGAGAAGACGAAGTGGCCCGATCTACCCGGTGACGCCGCGGCCGCCGACCTGCTGCGCGCGCTGCGACCGACGATTCGAGACACCGCGATTCCCTTGACCGCCCTACGGGTCGGGGTGGCGTTTCCGATCGTCGAACGCCAGGGTGACGACATCCAAGTCGAAGACGGCGTGCTCTTCGTCGGTGACGAGTCGCCGCCACATCGCGGGCTGGTGGTGGAGACGACTCATCAG
>JBCDBH010000563.1:0-2655 GCA_039184055.1 Acidobacteriota bacterium | reverse complement strand
TTTACCGTGTGTCCACGCCAACGGTGTCAGCTGGGACAATCTCTACCCCGACACCTCGACCAATCGCGCCAAACTCGCCGACGTGCAGGGTGGGTTGTTCATCGCGCTGACGCATCCCAAAGACAATCTGAGCCAACCGCTCTGCCCGCCGGTCAAGGAGATCACGAGCCCGGCCGGAACCTTCACCGTGACCGGTTTCAAAGACTGCGAGCCACCGCAGACGTTGTGGCGTGAGCTCGACTACGACACCGGCACGTGTGACCTCGAAATCGAGCCCGCGTACCGCGTGTCGAACAACAAACTCCGAGAGATCGCCATCCAGCTGCCCGAGGGGATGCGATTCAAGACATGTGACGACCAGCAGCCCGAGCTACGCCTGCTCGGACAACCGGCGGCCCGTAGCACACCGACCCAACTCTCCACGGCCCGGGTCGATTTGGGGGGTCGACGGTGCATGATCGCGTGGCAGCGCGACGACGAGATCAAAACGGGTGGGCCTGCGAACACGGACAACCATGTCGGCCGGGTCATGGCCTTTTACGTCACGGCGTTTTTCGAGGTGGGTCCCCATAGAGGGGAAAAGGTGGTCATCGATCCGACGGTGATCGAGCCACCGGCCTGCTCACCCCGAACCTGCACCACCTGAATCAATAGCCGGCGAGCTCTCGTTCACGCGTCGCAAGACGCGTGGCGAAGGCCGGGTCGTCGGTGATGCTCGCCAGCCACGGCAAGCGAAAAAAGGCCGGCGACTCGAAGCCGAGCTCGAGCGCGCGCTCGGCATGCACGAGCGCGGAATCACGATTGCCCACCACGGCGTAGACGAGCGCCGCCTCGTAGGCGGCCTGGCCGTCACGCGGCGCGCGCTCGAGCGCCTGTCCGATCGCGGCGATGGCGGCACGTCGGTCGCCGAGATGAGCGAGCGCCTGGGCACGCACCGAATGCGTCTGCCAGCCGTCCTCCTCGTCCAGAACGAGCAGCTCGAGCACCCGGCGATAGCGCTGTTCCGCATCGTCGGCGCGTCCTTGAAGCGCATAGACATCGGCAAGATTGAGCTGGTAGAAGGCGTTGACGGGGTTCAACGACGCGGCGGCCTCGAACTTCGCCCGCGCCGCGTCGAGATCGCCGGTGAGCATACGCGCCAAACCGAGATTGACCACCGCGCCCGGATCGCCCGAGCCAGCCTCGGTGGCGAGACCTTCGAAGAGCTCGGCGGCGCGATTCGCGTCACCGGCTTTGAGCTCCATGCTGGCGAGTAGCCAGCGTCCGAGCCAGCTGTCGGGTACTTGGGTGAGCAGAGTCTCGAGGCTGTCGCGCGCCAGGGCGGTTTCGCCCTGACGCAAGGCCAGTGACGCATGGGTCAACCGACGACGCCACGACGGGCTGAGCGCCAGAGCCTCACTCGCGGCGTCGAGCGCCGCTTCGGTCTCGCCACGCGCATCCGCCAATTCCGCGCGCAGATCGAGCACGCGTGGATCACCCGGCGCCACGGCCACCAGATCTTCCATCGCCGTCTCGGCGGCGTCGAGACGACCGAGATCGATCCCGGCGTAGATGCGGGCGATCTGGACTTCTGGATCATCGGGCGCGAGACGCTCGGCACCTTCGAGAAGCCGCAGGGCCTCTTGGGCATCGTCGTCGTCACGCGAGCCACGAAACTGACGGATCTGCACTTCGGCGGCGAGCACATAGGCGTCGACAAAGCGAGGGTTGCGGCGCCGGATGTCTTCGAGCTCGGCGAGCAGCGTGGCGGGGGCGAGGGTGTCGCCAAAGCCGTTGTACGAGCCTTGGAGACGCAGAAAGCGATCGTAATCGTCGGGTTCGATTTCCAATCGACGCGCGTCGTCGCGTAGGGATCGATCGGGAAACAACCCACCGACCGCCACCGCCACCGCGCGCGCCGCCTGTCCCATATCGTTCTTGGGAAGCTCGGGCCGCTCGGTCGTCACCACCTCGTTTCCGACCACCCGGGTCAAGGTCGCCCAACACGTGAGCGCCTTGCACGCATACGTCGATACGATCGCTTCATCCGCGCCCACCGCCGCCGCGACCTCTTCCGGTCGGCCGGTCACCGCGTCGACGTCGTACGGTGATTTGATGCGCAGTCCACCGCGTTCGCCGAGGGCGCGAATGAGCGCGCTGCGCAAACCGAAGGCAAAAAGCTCGTCGGCTTCTTCCACGGCAGCCGGGGCGAGAACCGCCAGCGTCAGCGATTCGGGCTCGCCACCCGAGCTGCCAGGACCGCGTTGCTGCGCCCACCAGACCAGTCCGAGACCGAGCAAGACGATCACGCCGATCACCGCCCACCGTGTCCAATTCGGTCGGGACGGCGCGACGTCCATCGTGCCGGTGAGCGGCGGCACATCCTCCGAACGCACCGTCGTTTCCGCCCAGGGCGACAGCAAACGAGCCACCGCCTCGGCGTTCTCCGGGCGGTTCTCCGGCGCCTTTTCGAGCAGGTGATCGATCAACGTCCCCAGAGCTTCGGGCAGATCGGGATTGATGCTCGTCGCCGAGGAATGCGGTTGCCCGATGATCTTCTGAATCGCAGTTCGAAGAAGCAATTGCCAGACTGGATGACGACGCGAAACCCTTTGTCTGAGACGCGGAAGCCAGATCGGGTGAAAAGGCGGCACGCAGTAAGAAAGAGGCCTCTGA
>JBCDBH010000562.1:0-2669 GCA_039184055.1 Acidobacteriota bacterium | reverse complement strand
GTCTGGCGCCCGACCGGTCCGGACGAGGAACTTGCCTTCGAAATACTCGGTCCACGCCAGGTTGGACCATGTGCCGGCCTGGGCTGGCGCCATCTCGAGCGCCACCTCGTAGGCGTTTCGAGCACGATTGAAGAGCGCACGCGGGCCACGCCCCATGGTGATGTGGTGCAAAGCCTGGAGGTGGTGGATCTCGCCGAGACCCACATGGGCTTGAAAAAGCGAAGGTGATGATTCGAGCGCTCGATGAAGAGACTCGACCGCGGCGTCGGCCCATGCTAGGTCGAGTCGACCCGTGGCTGGTTTTCCTCCCTGTGCCAAGCGCATTTGAGCGATCCCGAGATAGTAGAGCGAGGCTCCGCTCGGCCGCAGGTCTTGCGCACGAGTGAAGGCGTCGACGGCTTGACGCAGACGTGCATCGACATCATCGGCAGTGCTCGATGTAGCCAACTTCAACGCACTCGACCCCAAGTTGATCCACGCGCCTTCAGCCGAGGGGTGAAGCGCGAGCGCGGTCTCATAGGCATCGATGGCGGCAATATAGTCGTCGGACGCATCGTCGCCACGCGCCACACGATAGCCCGCTCGGATCTGATGAATCATCGCGGTCAAATGCTCGTCGTAAAACTCGCGATCTTGCTTTGCGACGCGAGCGAGCGCGTCGGCGGCCCGAGTCAGCGCTTCCTCGGGAGATTCACCACGGCTTCTCAACCATTGAGCCAAACCCCAGTGGCCCCGAGCGAGCTCCCGCCGAGCCGCGGCTGAGCCCAAGCCCTCCACGGCATGTTGAGCGCTGCCGATGGCTCGATCGAGGTCGGAGGTCGGGTCTTCGCCTTTTCGTTGTCGCTCGACCGCGACGGCACGATGAAGACGCGCCTGCCACAGCCACGCGCGAGCATCGTCGGGATGGATCGCGAGCGCACGGTCGGCCGCCATCAACCCTTCGTCACTCCACTCCATCCAGTTGGTGGATTCCAGCTGGCCGAGCATCTGAAAAGCGACTTGCGCAAGCGCACGCTGGATCGCCGGATCGCTCTCGGCCACCTCGGCCGCGCGCTGGTAGGCGGCACGCGCCTGCTCGAGCTGCTGTCGTGCCCCCTCCTCATCGCCCTCGACATTCAGCTCGATCGCCCACGCGCGGCGAATCTCACCTTCGAAACGAGGCAGCTCGTAGTCCCAGGGTAGCTGTACCTGTGAGCTTTTGAGGATCGCGAGAGCGTCCTCGAAGCGATCGCGATGAAAATGGGCGAGGGCGGATAAAAAGGGCTCTTGCTCGGCTGTGCTCTCGCCGTATGTGAGGTAGGCGCGCAATGGCTCTCCGTACCGTGCGTCGAGAGCGGTCAGTTGCTCGCGACGCGACTGCCAGTCCTGCACCAATTCGACATCCGCGAGATGCTCACGGTAGAGCGCCGACAGAGTACGCGCCAGCGCCGATGCGCTTTCTGGCGTGCGGTAGCCGGCATCCCACGCCAACTCCAACTCACGATGAGCTTGCTCGAACTCCTCGAGCGCCAGATAGCCGGATCCGAGGGCAAAATGACCAGCGCCACGAACAACGTCATCGTGAGCTTCCATGACCGCGCGAATCCTCGTCATCCGATCACGCAGCAGCTCGCGGTCGGGACGGATATCGTGCACGGGCGACATGTGGCTGTATCGCACCTCGGCTTCCATCTCTTCGACATCTTCGACAAAGGAGGCGACGAGCGCCTCTCGTTGCTGAGCACGATAGTCGCGATGGATACTCCAGCCGATCGAGCCACCGAGAGTCAGCAGGAGGGCGAGCAACGCCACGGCGAGGGAACGGTGACGACGCACCCATTTGGTTGCCCGATAACCGATGCTCACGGGCCGCGCGACGATCGGCTCCCCGTCGAGATAGCGCCCCAGGTCGTCGGCGAGCTCTTTGGCCGAGCTGTAGCGACGCGCCGGATCTTTCTCGAGACATTTGAAGACGATGATCTCGACGTCACGGGGAACGCCCAGATTTCGCAACGCGGGTGGGTCACGATGCAGGACCTCCGTCGCGAAGGTCGGACCCGCAACCCGAAACGGCGGCTCACCCGCCAGGAGACAGTAGAGCGTCGCGCCGAGACCGTAGACATCGGTTCGGCGATCGAGCGCGCCAGACTCGGCTCGGAGCTGCTCGGGAGCCATGAACGCCGGGGTACCGACCGCCGCTCCCTCTTGGGTGATCGTCCGTCCGATCGCTCGGTCGACGGGTCGCGCCAAACCAAAATCGAGCACATACGGTCGCGGAGCTTCACCGGCTGGTGTCTCGACGAGAATGTTGCTCGGCTTGAGGTCGCGATGGATCAGCCCGGTGCGATGCGCTTCATGAACCGCCTCGGCGACCTGCCGCATCAAAGTCAATCTTCCTTCGATAGGCAGTTCCGTCACCGCCTCGTCCAGCGGCACACCGTCGAGACGTTGCATGACGATGAAGGGAACGCCGCTGTCGTCACCGACCTCGTACACCGGACAGATCGCTGGGTGTGAGATCGCCGCTTGCGCTCGTGCCTCGCGACCGAACCGCGCCAACAGCTTCGGATCACCATCACGCATCAACTTGATGGCGACCCGGCGATCGAGATGAGGATCCCACGCTTCGAAGACCTGCCCCATCCCGCCACGACCGAGCATGGTGAGCAGCCGAAAACGACCGAGCCGAG
>JBCDBH010000561.1:0-2683 GCA_039184055.1 Acidobacteriota bacterium | reverse complement strand
CGCCGATGCCGACGATCCCACGATCGTCGAGACCGAGGGTCTACTCGGGGTGTATTTCGTTTCTCAGGGTGACAGGGAACGAGGCGAAATCTGTTTGCGCCATGCATGCGATGTCTTGAAAGCGAAAAGTGGAGCGCGCTCGCCCCGAGCGAAATCCATGTGCGAACGACTACGCGAGGTCGAAGAGTCGTAGAAGGGGAAGAACGGGAAGAGATCTCGCTAGTTGTGTGTTCTAAGGTTCTGGATCGGGCATGAACTGCCGCCGCTGGATTTTTTGATCTTTTTTGGCGGGTTTGACGCTCGGATTCCGTTTCCTACCTAAGAGGGCGTTTCAGCCTTCGACAGCTTGGGCTCGAGACCATCGTACAAGGTGGCTCGAAGCCGTCTACCTGGGGAGATCATCATGATGCTTGCATGCCCGATACCGGCGCCCTTTTCGGGACGTCGTCAGCCACCCCTTGCCGAGGTGGCGCTATACGCGGCGGCTTCCGCCGCGACCTTTCATCGTCCAGATCACATTGCCTTGTCCACCGCGCTCGCGACGCGGCTCGGGCTCCATGAGCTCGATTTGCCACGCCAGGTTCGCCTGATCACCTCGCGTAGCGCCAGGATCGACGGCACCGCGATGTTCACCGTGACCGAGCTCTATGAGGCCTCCGAGTACGAGATTCGACTGTTGCATCTCAACGGTCTCTCGCGGCTGTGGCGCCCTCCGGTCGATGCGTCGACGCCACCAACGGTGCTCGTCCACGCGGTCGGGCCGAGCCTGACCGTCGTCGACGGCATCGAGCATCGTCACTTCGACGAACCGATGGCGGGACGATCTCTGGTCGAAGAAGTGTCGGTTCGACAGGATCCACGACTCGTGCTGGTGTTGCCACACGGTGGTGACGGGGTCGCCGCGACGGTCCACGGTCGTCTCACCGAGGTGGGCGTGCGGCCATCGATCTGGCGTTTGCGTGGCACCGCTTCACCGGCCGACGGCACGCCTTGGGCGTTGAGCTGCGCCGATCTGGGGCGCGGCTCGTTTCCCGGGCTCGATCACCTCTTCGTGCAACACGAGTCCTATGTGCCCGGGCGCCCGTTTCGGCTTGCGGTCGGGGTGCAGGCCTTCGAGCACGAACAGCCGATCGTGGTGATCGGTGGACGCGTACCGCGTGAGAACAAACATCGTCTCTGTGAGCGGATCTACGGTGCGCTCGGCGATCGCGCCGGTCGAGTCGGCATGTTCATCGTCAACACCCTCGGAGACGGCGCCGACGAAGACCTCACCTGTGGCACGTTCACGCTCACCGACGACCTCACTGGTCTCGACGCCACCGATCTGGTCAACCGACTCGCTCCGGCGATCTCCGATGCCCGCGGTGGTGGTCTGCTGCTCTCGTGGTCGTCGGCGCTCCGTGCCGACGCGCGTTTGCGTCAGGCGGTGAGCGACGGGTTGGCGCAGGCGTTGAGCGAGATTCTGGTCAACCCGGTACGGTGACGATGGGAGTGATGCAGTGGCTCCGATCAGCAAACGATTGACCTTTCGGCCGCTCGCGCCTGACGATCTCGCGGCGCTCCACGACATGCTCACCGATCCTCATGTGCGGCGCTATCTGCTCGACGACACGGTGGTGCCAGAAAGCTGGACGCGCCAGGCGATCGACGACTCACAACAGGGGTTTGCGGGTCGTGATCGCGGGCTCTATCTCTTGCGTCTCCGGGACACGGCGGAGCCCTGTGGCTTTGCCGGATTCCGCTTCTTCGACTTCGCGGGTCACGCCGGGGATCAGCTGATCTACGGCTTGTTGCCGACGTATACCGGTCGCGGATTGGCGCGGGAGGCGGCTCGGGCGGTGGTGGATTTCGCTTTCGAAACGCTGGGGCTCGTGGAGGTGATCGCAGCGGTCGACGAGCCGAACGTCGCCTCGATCCGGGTGCTCGAGGCGATCGGCATGGAGCGATTCGATGTCCAACCGGCCGAGGCCGGCTGGAACACCTATTTCTACCGTTCGCGACCTTCGACCGCTTACGAATGAGCGGCGATCAATCGTGGGTGAGTTTCTTGTAGCGGATCCGGTGTGGGCGATCGGCGTCGGCACCCATCCGTCGTTTGCGGTCTTCCTCGTAAGCCTGGTAGTTGCCTTCGAACCACACGACTTCCGAATCACCTTCGAACGCCAGGATGTGGGTGGCGATACGGTCGAGGAACCAGCGATCATGGCTGATGATCACCGCGCAGCCGGCGAAGCGGAGAAGCGCTTCTTCGAGCGCGCGTAGGGTCTCGACGTCGAGGTCGTTGGTCGGCTCATCGAGGAGGAGCAGGTTGCCACCCGCCTTGAGGGTGCGACCGAGATGGACGCGGTTGCGCTCACCACCCGAGAGGTCGCCGACGCGCTTTTGCTGATCGGAACCGGTGAAGTTGAAGGCGGCGGCATAGGCGCGAGCCGGCACTTCGCGATTGCCGAGCATGACCGGATCTTGCTCGTCGGAAATGACTTCCCAAACGTGCTTGTCACCGGTCAACGAGTCGCGGCTCTGATCGACGTAGCTGATGTCGACCGTGTCGCCGACCCGGAGGGTGCCGGCGTCGGGCTGTTCTTCACCGACGATCATCCGGAAGAGGGTGGTCTTACCGGCACCGTTGGGACCGATGATGCCGACGATGCCACCCGGGGGCAGCTTGAACGACAGATTGTCG
>JBCDBH010000560.1:0-2700 GCA_039184055.1 Acidobacteriota bacterium | reverse complement strand
CTTTGATGGCGTTTGACACGTAGAGTCCCCACGTGCGCATCTGCTCTTCGGTAAGCCCGTACCCGATGCGTAGGCTCTCGAGACTCCAATCTTCCTTCGACTTTTGTGCGCGATCCTGTGGATCGGCACTGACCGTGACGACGCTCACCCCTAGGGCGGTCCAATCGGCGAGCTGACGCTCGAGACCACGGAGATAGCTCTTGCAAACCGGGCAATGCAGGCCTCGGTACACGATCACCATCAAGTAGTTGTCGATCGACTCGACGGCGAGGTCGAACGTCTCACCGGAGACGAGGGGAAAGCTCAGCTCGGGTACAGCCTGTCGAGGCATCATCGTAGGCATGGATCAGCGACTCCTGAGTCGTGGTTGTTTGATCGATTGACGAGCTAGCCCGCATGTCTCACCAGCCCGCCGGCTACGACGTTTGGTGAGAAACGCGGGCTAGAGAAGGTTGTCGATGGCATCCTTGGACGGCGGCACCCAACCTCGAGCGGTGGCATCGTGACGTTCGGCGGCACGATCGGACTTCATGATGTCGAAGAGCTGCTCGGAACGAGCACGGGCCGCATCGATGTAATGGCTGTCGACGCCTCCTTCGTGCCAGCGCTCACGCAGGTGATCGATCATGTCGACATCGTGATGACGGAAAGCGCGAGCTTGGCGCTCGGCCTTGAACGGATGCGTACCCAAGGCGACGAGCGCCTGTCGTCCAGCAGCCACCGCGGATTCGAAGATCTCTCGTTCGACGTGATGGGCCCCGGCGCGCTCGAGCTCGTAGACGTGGTGCCGATCCATGGCGCGAGCGATGATCCGACAGTCAGGATGGTGTTTGGCAATGTGCTCGACGAGCAAGGTCTGCTTCTCACGATCGTCGAGCGCGGCGACGAAGAGCTCGGCTTCCTCGATCCCCGCCGCATGCAGCAGGTCGGGACGCGTAGCGTCTCCGTAGTAGGTCTTGAGACCGAGCTTGCGCCACAGCTCGATGAGATCGGGATTGTGATCGAGCATGACGACGTGATGGCCATTGGTGAGCAACATCCGACTGATCACCTGACCGAAGCGCCCGACACCGGTGACGATCGCCGTTCCCTGTTGCTCGATCTCATCGGCGTCGCGGTCACTCTCGGCATGCGCACGTGGAGCGATCAGTCGCTCGTGAAGGATGAAGAGCAAGGGGGTGAGCAACATGGTGAGCGCCACGGATAGGGTCAGGCTCCGACTGAGATCAGTCGCCAGAACCCCCGCGCCCTCGGCGAAACCAAAGAGAACAAAGGCAAATTCACCAGCCTGGGCGAGAGCCAGGGCAAAGAGCCACATATCCGGCCCGCGTAGACCAAACGCACGACCGAGCACGATCAGCACCACCAGCTTGCCGAGCATCAGAGCGATGGCGCCGCCGAAGATGAGAGTCGGCTCACGAGCCAGCAACCCGAAGTCGATCCCCGCTCCGACTGAAATGAAGAAAAGACCGAGGAGCAGACCCTTGAACGGCTCGATATCGCTCTCGAGCTCGTGACGGTATTCACTACTGGAAAGGACGACACCGGCGAGAAAGGTGCCGAGAGCGGGTGACAGGCCGATCTTGTACATGAGCAGCGCGATGCCCACCACCAGCAGCAGGGCCGCGGCGGTGAAGATCTCACGCAAACGCGCCGCCGCGATAAAGCGGAAGACGGGACGCATGAGATAGCGCCCGGCGATGATGATCGCCGCGATGACGCCAAGTATGGCGAGGGTCGCCGCCCACGGGGGTAGTCCGTCGAGCCAACCGGCGCCGCTGTGGTGACCGTCACCGTGCTCGGCGCCGTGATGCGCCAGGCTCTCGATAGCGAGCAACGGCAAGATGGCGAGCATCGGGATTACCGCGATGTCCTGGAACAGCAATACCGAAAAGGCCGACTGTCCGGGCTGCGACTTCATCAAACCCTTTTCTTGCAGGGTCTGGAGAACGATCGCGGTCGATGACAGGGCGAGCGTCATACCGATCGCGAGAGCCGTCTGCCAAGCCAAACCGAGAAGTAGCGCGGCCGCGAACACCAGCACCGTGGTGATCAACACCTGCAGGCCACCGAGCCCGAGAAGCCTGTTGCGCATGCGCCAGAGCATCGCGGGCTGTAGCTCGAGACCGATCAGAAAGAGCATCATGACGACACCGAATTCGGCGAAGTGCTTGACCTCTTCGGTCTCGGCACCGACGATGCCGAGCACCGGCCCGATGGCGATCCCGGCGAGCAGATACCCGAGTACCGAGCCGAGCCCGAGACGATTGGCGATCGGTACGGCGGCGACCGCGGCGAGCAGATAGACGAAGGCGTCTTGAAAAAAATCCATCAGGCCACCTCCGGCACGATCAGGTTGTCGAGATCGATCAGTCTCGCTCGACTTTCGGCCCGGTCCAGATCGAGTCGATCCGCGGCGATGGCCCGTAGCAAGCGTTCGTACTCCGCCGCGTGTGGCTCCAGCCGGTCTTCATCGATCGCGTGACCGGCGGCGAAGAGCGCAAAGGGTGGCAGATACCGCATGCGGCATAGCAAGACGGTCATCTCGAAAGGCACGAAGAAGTCACGTAGCTCGTACTTGTAGCTACCGCCAGGCATGTACACCTCACGGCGGGCACCGGCCGTGACGACGTTGAAGGCGATCTTCCCCTCCAAGGCACGGCCCGTCGAGCCGTAGGCGAAACCGTGTTCGAGCACCAG
>JBCDBH010000559.1:0-2741 GCA_039184055.1 Acidobacteriota bacterium | reverse complement strand
TATCGCCAGCTGGCAGCGGAACTTTCTCCAGGGCGCCGAGCTCGAGCGTCAGCTCGGCTATTGGCAGCGCACCCTCGCCGGCCTGCCCGCCGGTCTCGAGCTGCCGACCGATCGTCCCCGTCCGGCGGTCCGCGACTTCCGAGGGGGCAACGTTCTCGTCGACTTCCCGACCGAGCTCGCCGCTGAGCTCGATCGCTGGAGCCGCGAGCGTGGCGGCACGCTCTTCATGACCCTGCTCGCCGGCTTCGAGCTGGTGCTCGGTCGTCTCGCCGGGCAGGACGACTTTGCGATCGGAGCGCCGATCGCCGGCCGTCATCGCGAGGCCTTCGAGCCGGTGATCGGCATGTTCCTCAACAACCTGGTGTTGCGTGCCGACCTCAGCGACGAACCGACGTTCGCCGAGCTGGTGGATCGCGTCCGCGTCACCACCCTCGACGCCTACGGTCATCAGGACGTTCCGTTCGAGATGTTGATCGACCGCCTCGGGATCGAGCGTGATCTGACCCGGACGCCGCTCTTCCAGGTCTTCTTCAACATGCTCAACCTGCCGCCGTCCGAGCTCGATCTGCCCGGGGTGCGTCTCGAAGGGCTGCGTTCGGCGGATCCACCGGCGAAATTCGATCTGACCGTCTACGTCAAGCAGCGTGGCGACCATCTCGGTTTCCACTTCCTCTACAACGCGCAGCTCTTCGATCGCGACCGGATCGAGCATCTGGTGGCGAGCTACCGGCACGTGCTCGAGCAGGCGATGCGGGCGCCCGATACCCCCATTTCGCGTCTGTCGCTGCTCACCGAGCGAGCGCTTCCGCTCTTGCCGGATCCGAACGCGATGCTCGATGCGACGTGGCACGGTGCGATTCACCATCGCTTCCGCGCCCACATCGACGCCACCCCGGACGCCTCGGCGGTCGAAGACTCCCATGGCGTATGGAGCTACCGGGCGCTCGGTGACGCCTCGGCGCGTCTCGCGACGCGGCTTCTCGAAACAGGACTCGAGAAGGAGCAAGCGGTGGCGATCTGGGCGCACCGAAGTGCCGCCCTGGTGCCGTCGGTGCTCGGCGTGCTCGAAGCCGGTGGCGCGTTCTTGATGCTCGATCCGACCTACCCAGCGGATCGCATCGTCGAGATCGTCCGTCGCGCTCGGCCAGCCGCTCTGCTTGCTCTCGAGGCCGCTGGGCCGATTCCCGATCCGCTCCGCCAGACGCTCGATGACCTCGCGATCGCGGTCATCGACATCGCGCCATGGCACGAAAACGGCGTGCTCACCACGGGTGAGGCCCCGGCGCCACCGAGCATTGAGATCGGTCCCGACGACCGCGCGTTGCTCGCCTTCACCTCGGGCTCGACCGGTGAGCCCAAGGGCATCGAAGGACGTCATGGGCCGCTGACCCATTTCTTGCCCTTCCAGGCCGAACGCTTCGCCATGGGTACCGACGATCGGGTCAGCATGCTCTCCGGTCTGGCGCACGATCCGCTGCAGCGTGATCTCTTCACCGCGCTCGGTTTGGGTGGGACGATCGTCGTGCCCGATCCGACACAGATCTTCCAGCCCGGGTATTTGGCCCAGTGGATGGCGGAGAAGCGGGTGAGCGTGGCGCATCTCACCCCGGCGATGGGGCAATTGCTCGCCGAGCTTCCCGACGAGCACGAGCTCACCTTGCCCGCGCTGCGCTCGGTCCTGCTGGTGGGTGATGTGCTCACCCGGCGTGACGTCGCCCGGCTCGAAGCCCTCGCACCCGAGGTCGAGGTGGTCAACCTCTACGGCAGCACCGAAACCCAGCGTGCCGTGTCGTTCCACGCCTGTGACGACACCGACACAGAGGGTCCCGAAGTGCTGCCGCTCGGTCGCGGGATGGACGGCGCGCAGATCCTGGTGGTCGACCCGACCACCGAGCGTCTGGCCGGCATCGGTGAGGTCGGGGAGATCTGGATGCGGAGTGCCCATCTCGCCCGTGGCTATCTCGATGACGAGACGCTCACCGCCGAACGTTTCGGCCCGAGTGTCTTCGACACCGAGAACGTGCGGGTGTATCGCACCGGTGATCTCGGGCGGTGGGAGCTCGACGGTGAGGTGAGCTTTGCCGGGCGCGCCGATCAGCAGATCAAGATTCGTGGCTTCCGGATCGAGCTCGGTGAGATTCAGGCGCGTTTGGGACGTCTCGACGGCGTCAAAGAGGCGGTGGTGCTGGCGCCCAAGACCCGCACCGGTCAACGTCGTCTGCTCGCTTTCGTGGTGGCGCGCGCCGACATCACCCTCGACGTTGAGAACCTAAAAGAGGCGTTGCGCGCCCAGATGCCGGTCTACATGGTGCCGCGAAGCTTCCTCGTGCTCGACAGCCTGCCGCTCACCCCGAACGGCAAGATCGACCGACGCGCTCTCTTGGCGCGTGCCGACGAGGTCGCCACCCGAACGTCGGTCGCTTATCGACCCGCCGAGACCGAGTTGGAACGCACTCTGGTCGGCATCCTCGAGACCGTGCTCGACCATGGTCAGGTCGGCCTCGACGACAACTTCTTCGATCTCGGCGCCAACTCCTTACTCCTGGTGGACGTGCAGACCCGTCTGCAGAAGGCGCTCGGCAAAGAGATTCAAGCCGTCGCCTTCTTTCAGCACCCCACCGTGCGTGCGCTCGCCGCCCATCTCGAAGGGAGCGGCGGCGGTACCAAGCCCACGGACAAGGCCGCCGAGCAACGCAAGCGCGGCCGTGGTCGACTCGCCAGGCAGCGCAAGCGCAAGAAGC
>JBCDBH010000558.1:0-2751 GCA_039184055.1 Acidobacteriota bacterium | reverse complement strand
TTCGATCGACACTTCAGCTGGCCTAGGCTGGGACCGATCCTGACCCACAATCCCGGGCCACGGCTGCGTGCTTTCCTCAAAGAGAACGACGTCAAAGAGAACGAGGCGGACGCCACGCTCGCCGACGACTGGGGCTCGATTCCGAGGTTGCTGCTTCCGTTGCACACCTCGCGGGTGGCGCGACACCTATTAGCTGTGCTCGACACGTTGGCCCGGCGGCGTGACAAGACGGGCTGGATCGAAAAGACGCCACGTCACCTACGCTACGTGCCGTGGCTCGAACGGCTGTGTCCGGGGCGGGTCGATTTCGTTCATGTGATCCGTGACGGTTTGGAGACCGTGGCCTCGCTGCACCGGGCGTCGGCGCATTGGGAGCGGCAGTACGGCGTCGCCGAATGCGTGCGGCGGTGGAATCGAGACGTGGCGTTCTCGCTCGCGCGGCGCACGTCGCCGAGAGATCATTTCGTGGTCTACGAGCAGCTGACCGATGATCCCGAGACGGTGCTGCGCCGCTTGTGTCACGACCTCGATCTGCCGTGGCAGGCGGAGATTCCGGCACGTTATGAGACCGGTGCGCGAGCGGTGGTCACCGACGGAGAGTCCTGGAAAGCCAAGGTCGGTGGTCCGATTCGTCGCTCGGGAAGCTCGGATCGAACGCTGACTCCGGCGCAGCGGGAGCAAGCCCGCGCCGGTCTGCGTCACGATCTCTATGCGCGTGTGGTGGAACATCTCAAAGCGACTGACGAGACGCGTCCGGTGGCTCGATGAGCGCTCGACCGACGATTTCGGTGGTGGTGCCGTACTTCGGCAGCGAAGCCACCATCGCGGCGTGTATCGAATCGTTGCTGGCACAAGAGGGCGTCGACCGTGGCGAGGTCGAGCTGATCTTCATCGACAACGGCTCACCCGACGCCTCGGCGGCGATCGTGTCGCGCTATCCGGAGCTGATCACCCTGCGTGAGGAGCAACCCGGTGCCTACGCGGCGCGTAACGCCGGGATCCGTCGTGCTCGCGCGCCGATCATCGCCTTTACCGACGCCGATTGCGTACCGGACCGCGACTGGCTGCGGTCGATTCTCGGCGGGATGGTGGACGAGCGGACGGCGGTGGTGGTCGGGCATTGTCGCTATCCGGACGAGGCGACCTGGGCGCTGCGTCTGCTCGGCTCGTACGAGAACGCCAAGACCGCCTATGTGCTCGGTCGCTGTCCACCGGCCAATCACTTCGCCTACGCCAACAACATGGCGGTTCGGGCCTCTGTCTTCGAGCAGATAGGAACCTTCGAGACCTGGCGACGGGCCGGAGATAGCGAGCTGGTGCATCGGCTGGCCTTGAAGCGCCCCGACCTGCGGATGGTCTTCGCCTCGGATATGCGGATCACCCACCTGGAGTTCCTGTCGGTGCGTCAGCGTATTCGGCGGCTGTCGCTCTATACCCAGACCAATGCACGGATCGGCACGTTTCGGGAGCTGTCGGTATTTCAACGTCTCGGCGTCGTGGGGCATTGGCTCGTGCACCGCCGAGTCTTGTGATGGCCTAATAGCTCAACGCCTCATCCTCCGCGAGGATTTGATCTTCGGCGAGTCGGGCCAGGTCGGCGAGAGTGGGATGTTTGAAGAGGCTGGCGAGCGGCAGCTCGAGCTCGAATTCGCGACACAGCTGAAGCACCACCTGAATGGCGGCGAGCGAGGTGCCACCGAGCTGGAAGAAGTTATCGTCCGCGCCGACGCGTTCGAGCTGCAGCTCCATCTCCCAGGCGTCGACGAGGAATTCCTCCACCGGGCCGTCAGGTCGTCGGTATTGCGCGCCCCGACCGGCTACGGATGCCTGCCGGGTGAGGGCGGCTTCGTCGAGCTTGCCGTTCACGGTCATGGGAATGGCGTCGACCCGGTGAAACGAGGTCGGTAGGAGCTGCGCCGGTAGTCGTTCGGCGAGGCGTCGGCGAAGCGTCTCGGGAGGGATCTCCTCGACGGCGACATAGAAGGCGGCGAGCGAGGCTCGGGGGTTGGTTTTCGCGGTGTCGGGGTCGTAGCCGACCTGGCGCAGGATGCGGCGTACCTCGACCTCGTCGATATCGTCATCGAGCTCGTCACGGGCGGCGTCCCGGGTCTTCATGCCCAGAAGAACGTCCCAGCTATAGGGCAGGGCGTAGTTGTGAAAGCCACGCTCGCGTTTGTGCACCCAGATTCCGGCGTCGTTGATCAGACAGTTGGTCGAGCGACCGGTGTCCTCCGGTCGGACCCACGGCACTTTGTGACGCAGGTAGTCGTACATCTCGTCGAGATCGACGTCGCAATAGCGGTAGAAGTCGACGATCTGGACGTCCTCGAAGATCTGGTCGTCCTGAAAGGCCGTGACGTCGAGCGAGCGCGAGACTTCGTCGCTCACCCGGTGGTAGACCTTGCGCGCCGCGAGCACCATCGCATCGATCTCTTCGGCGGTGCGTCGACCGTCACGAAAGACGTCCTCGGTGAGCCGCGTCTCGAACATCTGGCCCCGGGACAAACCGGTGACCAGAATCGGAATCCCGAGCGCCCGCGCACGCTGCATCCCCAGGGTGTAGATGGTCTTGAAACAGCCGTTGCAGACGTTCGAGAAGCGCGCCAGGCTGTCGCGAAAGATGGCGTCCATGGCCGGGGTGGTGGCGAATTCGACCGGCACACCGAGCTGTTCGCTGACCCTGCGGATGTTGGCCTTGGCGCCTTCGGCGATATAGCCGTTGTCGAGGGTGAAGGCGTAGACCCGGAGCCC
>JBCDBH010000557.1:0-2779 GCA_039184055.1 Acidobacteriota bacterium | reverse complement strand
CGACCAGGGTGTCGACCACCGGGTAGAGGGTCGAGCGGCCACCGTCGAAAATCGAACGTCCACCGATCTTGACCACCGAGGCTTCGGGCAACATGCGCACCACCGGGGTTTCGGTGGCTTTGCGGACGTCCTTGTCGAGCAGACTCTCGCGCGCCAGCAGCGAACGGAGATGGTGACGGCGATCGTCGGCCGACTCGTTTGGCTTGTTTTGATCAGTCATGTCTACCTTCAATCGACGGTGATCAACGTTCCGACCACTTCACCGTCGAGAGCGCGGGTCAAGTTGCCCGGCTCGAGACCGTTGATGATCTGGATCTGACGTTGGTTTTGAGCGTTCTTCATCAGGTCGGTGACCGCGTGCTCGACGACGACGTCCTGGAGATCCATCGCCTCCAGCTCGGCCACCGTCACCCGGGGGATGAACTTGGCGTTCTTGTCTTTTTTCGGATCGGCGGTGTAGAGGCCTTTTTCGTCTTTGACGTAGATCATCGACTTGGCGCCCAACACCTCGGATACCAGGTAGATCCCGGTATCGGTGCGATGCGGTGGAATCCGGCCGACTTTCGGGGTCTCGTGCCAGTAGATATAGGGCGGCATGCCGAAGAAGATCGCCGCGCCCCGCTCGGCGAGGTAGAGCGGGAGCTGGGCGAATTGCGCCGGCTCGATGAACGGGATGCCGTGCTTGGCGAGCAGATAGTTGATCATGCGCGCGTTCTGCATGCTGACGAAGGTTCCGAGCACGCTGAGCACGCCGGTCGGCAAGCCCAGGTCGAGACCGACGCTGTAGGCATGACGCGCGCGGGTACCGGCGCCGGTACCGAGAATCATTTCGTGACGACCGAGGTTTTCGACGATCTCGTCGATCAGCGGAAAGACCGCCGCACGCCCACGATCGATGACGCTCTGGCCACCTAATTTGATGACGTTGGCGTTGGGCAAAATCTGAATCGGCTCCTGCTTGCCGGTGGCGGCGAGCAGTTTCTCGTCGCCGAGCGAGCCACCCATCAACGAGCGGCCGAGACCGGTCAACAGATCACTGTCGATATCGGGTATCTGAGTCACACATACTCCTCGAAAGCAAGGTCATGGATCGTCAAGGTCGGGTGTCCGGCAGTCGTACACCCGTGAGCACGTAGGAATCTTCGGCGGTGGAATCGCGGTCGATGTCGCCGAGGTTGTCTTTCGCCCAGGCGGTCACCGCGTCGAGCACGCGATGTTTCACCGTCGGATCGATGGACGCGACGCCCCCGAGACCCGGTTTGTCGCGCCATTCGGCGATCACCGTCGACGGTCGTGAAGTCGCCGGCCAACGCGCCGCGACGATCGGCTCGAGATCCTCGGCGCCGCCGTCACGACAAAGCGCGAGCAATGCTTCACCCAAATCTCGTCCGGCCCGGGGCTCGAGACCGGCGTCACGAAGCTGTCGATGCAAGGCACGACGCAGCAGGCGACGAACGTCATTGGCGTCGCGACGCGTGCGACCGATCAACAACACGCCGCCCGCTGCGACGCGGGCGATCTCGTGCGCGGCGAGCGCGGGGGGCAGCCAATGAATGGCGCGTGAGGAAAAAACCACGCTCACCGAGGCGTCGGCGAGAGGCCAGCGGGTCGTGCCATCGGCCACGACGGTGCATGCCGACGAGCGGTCATGAAACACCGCCAGCATGCCCAAAGAGCGATCTATGGCGATATACGGTGCCATCGTCGCCAAGTGTTGACCGATCTGACCGGTGCCCGCGCCCATATCCAAGATGTGTCGTGAAGCGCGTGATGATCGCACCGCGAGCACAGAATCGGCCACGGCTCGGCAAACCGTAGACGGAAGACCGGCCCGGTGATCGAAACGATCACGCTGAGCGTCGAACAGTGCTCGTGGGGTCACGGCTCGGGATCATACACGTCCGCGCACAACCAGGCGAAATCCGTGCGCGGCTCACCCGCGAAGCGATCGGCGAGCAGAAAACGCTCGACCCACCGTTTGTCTTCCGCGTTCAGAACCGCACCGGTGATGAAATAGCGCCCGCTCGCATCGGTGCCCTCGCCCGGAAAGGCGACGTCGTCGAAGGCCTGCTGCCACAACGCGAAGATTCCCACCGGTGGCTCGAGCAAGCCACACGGCGGCGCGCGTCCAGCGGCCCGGCGACGCGCCACGCTCCGTCGCACTTCGTGATCGAGCGCGACGATATGAGCGGCGTAGTCGGCGAGCATGCCGAGATAGACCGGCAGCCGCTCCGTGGCGGGCAATTCCTCGAGTCGCTCGGTGGCCCTCATGGCGAGTCGATCGCGAAAGGCGGGAGCGGCGGCGCGGCGTGGCAGCCACGCACGAAAAAGCGAGCGCGTCAACGCGTCGACGGTATCGAGCGGGAGCTCGGCGAAGGGTCGCAGCTCGCCGTCTTGTGGATCGATAAAGGCTCGACGCGCCAGGAGCAGGCGAGGCAGAGCGAGCCGCGGAAGGAGCGACGACGCCTCGACGCCTTCGACCCACGCAAAGGCCCACGCCAGATCCTCGGCCGGGGCAAAGAACGCCAAGGGCAAGGACCGGTCGTCGTGAAACACCAGCCAGAGCTCGGTGGAGATCTCAGCGAGTGGATCGAGCGGTGACGCGGACTCGGCAAGGACGGGATGGAGCGCTCCCCCGCTCGGGAACAGCGCCAGGGTGGCGACGAGCACCGCCGCCAGGGTCACGGCTCAGCGGCCGCCGGATTGGATCTGTCGACGCAGGAGCTCGTTCTCGAAGGCGACACCGACCTGAGCGGTCGCCAGCTCGAGCAGCTCGATG
>JBCDBH010000556.1:0-2786 GCA_039184055.1 Acidobacteriota bacterium | reverse complement strand
GTGCTCGGGCCAGGTGTGGAGAGCGAGATGACTTTCGGCGAGCAAGAGGACGGCCGTGTACCCGTGCGGAGTGTAGTGGTGTTCGACCTCGCCGACCACCTCGAGCGCGGCCGCGGCCGCCACGGCGTGCAAGACTTCACGAAGCACGACCGGTGGGCTCGGAGGACAGCCGAAGAGATCGAGGATGAGATGTTGGCCGAGGACCGGTAGCGTGCTCACCGGCTCAGACTAACAAGTCCGCTCGACAAGGGCACGACTCGGCCGGGGCGCCCGGGTATCCACATACCCGGGTCGACACGGCGACGAGCCGCCGCCCGTGCACGGTCTCGGTGCGAGTTGCCGAAGAACCCGTTGCGATGCCGACGATCCATAAGCAATCGTCGCAAACGTGGCTCAGAAGCGACTTCCCGCGGAAACTCACACGCTTGCAGACAAAGAGCGCGAATTTCTGCGGAAACTCGTCTTCTCAGCCGGTTTTCGCCGACTTTCAGCAGAAAATCTCGATTTGTCGGATAGATAGCGCGAATTTCTGAGAAAAGGACCGATTTGGACAGATCGCTCGCTCAGACGAGGGAGAAAGGCGGGATCGGCGAGGTGAAAGTCTATCTTTCTCTACTATATGCGATCTATAACATTTTTTCAAGTCTGCGTGCCACGCATCGAGAATCGATGGCGGTCAGACCGAACCGCTCACCAAACCCATCAGCACCGATCGCTCGTGATCGGTGAGCCACGCGTCTTCGATGAGGAACTCGCTTCCCGCTGGCGGCAGATCGACATCGACCCGGCCGAGGCTTTGACCGAGACGATCGCAGTCGAGGGCGAGGAAGAGGCTGAAGGCGGCACAGGAGTCGACGATGCTCGCCACGAGCTGGCTGTCGATCCGTATCGCGGTGGTCGCCGGTAGCTCGAGCAGGATGAGCACGAAGCCATCCTCGGCGCGTGCCCAGCGCACCTGCCCGGTGACCGCGACGGTCTGCCGCGGCACCACGACGCGATCATCGAAGCTCGAGGCGAGCTGGCCTTGTGAGTAGACGTCGGCGATCAGATCACCACCGCCTTCGAAGGTTGCCGACAGCGTGGTGCGATGGGTGCCATCGCCATTGGGAACGAAGAGGGCACGATTGTCATGGACTTCGAGCCAGTGCGAGGGCGATCTGAGCGCGACCGTGAGGCCACCGGTCTCGAATGGCTGGGGCGTGGTGGCGAGATCGCGCCACACCCCGTTCATCTGACTGAGCTCGAAGACGACCGTCTCGGCCGTCGCCGCGGGCACGAAGAGGGCCGCGACGAGCACGGCGAGGAAAAAGACGCGCATCTAGCGATAGTAGCCGCGGATGGTGCGAGCCTTCAAACTAGAGCCTTCGACCTCGACCTCGATTTCGTGAAAAACCAGCTCTTCGTCCGACGCCGATATCGGCGTACCCGGACTGTAGGCGAGCAGGTATTGGCTGCGTAGCTCTTCTTCGATCTGCGCGTAGACGCCGCGAAGCTCGGAGGGCTCGTCGATGAAGAAGGCGCGACCACCGGTTTCATAGGCGAGATCTTCGAGATGGCCACGCGTACCCGCCGAGATCCGGCTGATACCGAGACCGATGCTGTAGATCACGACACCGGCGCGCTTGGCGTAGAGCAAGGCTTGATCGCGATCGAGCGCGCTGGCCGTGTCGTCACCGTCGGAGAGCAGAACGAGCGCGCGGCGTCCACGAATACCCTGCTGGTAATAGAGCCCGGTGACCACCGCGTCGTGGAGCGCGGTGCCGCCATAGGCCTGCGTCTCGTTGAGACGATCGATCACCGCGCCGACGTCGGAGGTCCGTCCCATCAATAGGACGGGCTCGTCATTGAACGCGATACCGAAGGCTTTGTCTTTCGGTGTGATCAGCGCTTCCAAGAACTCCTGAGCGGTCCGTTGCGCCGAACCGAGCGCTGCCTGCATCGAGCCCGAAATATCGAGCACGATACCGAGATTGAGCGGTAAATCGGTGACCACCTCGAATTTGCTGATCTCTTGTTGTTTGCCATCTTCGAAGACGGTGAAGTCCTTCTTCTCGAGACCGCGAACGATGCCACCACGGCGATCGGTGACGGTGGTGTAGAGCTCGATCAGATCGACGTCGATCTCGTCGACAAAGTCCTTCGAGTTGAGAAAGCGCACCGCCTCGGCTTTGCTGCCATCGTCGAGCTCGGCGATGACGGTGAGATAGGACAAGTCGACCGAATACGGTACGTCGACTTCGACTTCCCAGGGCGGCGCGGTACGGGTCGCTACCTCTTCCTCACCGAGCAGGAAGCGCACCACCTCGATGTTCCGTTCTTCGGGAACGGTGATCTGCACGCGAGTCTTGGTGAGCCCTTGGCTCTTCGCCCCCTGGCGAGGCTCGAGGATGCGCACCGCGAGCTGGCCACGGGGTTGGTTGAGCGTGACTTCGTCAGCGGCCACCAGCTCACCCGCATCGTCGTAACCTTCGACTCGAACCACCTGTTCTTTGGGAAGGTCGGATAGCCGCACCTCGGCGGTGAACGGCGGCCGTTTCCGGCTCATCATCTCCTTACCGTCGACCAAGAAGCGGACGCGGGTGATGCGACTGCCGGTCACCAAGACCTCGGCTCGCCACAGACCGAAGTTGATCTCGTTGTCGGGTGGCACCAGGAGAAGCGAATCGACGCCTTCGACGCCTTCTTTAGCGATTTCTTCGTCGACCGCGGTGATGAAGGCTTCCGGGTCGAGCATGTCCGGTAGGCCGAGCTCGGAGACCCTTTGCGGTCGTTTCGGTACTTCGAGC
>JBCDBH010000555.1:0-2802 GCA_039184055.1 Acidobacteriota bacterium | reverse complement strand
TGCCACCGCACACCACGCCGAGAATGACCCCGACCTTGATCTGCTGCCACAAAAAGCCGCCCAAATTGCCGTCGTCGTGGTTGAGCCGACCGGTGGCCAGGCCGCGCACCGCGATCGTGGCGGTCTGCGAGCCGATATTGCCCGCCGTGCCCATGACCACCGGGATAAAACCGATCAGCAGTGACAGCTGAAAGGTCTCTTCGAAACGTCGCGTGATCAAACCCGCCATCACCAGGCCGACGAGATTGACCAGCAGCCACGGGAGCCGAATCCCGGCGACTTTGAACGACTTTTCCTGGTAGACGATCTCTTCGTCGGTGGTACCGGCGAGCTTGTAGAAATCCTCGGTGGCCTCTTCCTTGAAGACGTCGAGAATGTCGTCGACCGTGACGATACCGGCCAATTTGTTGTCGTCGTCGACCACCGGAATCGCCAGCAAGTCATAACGCGCCGCGAGCTGCGCGACCTCTTCCTGATCGGTCTCGGTGCGTACCTTGATCAACGACGGTTGCATCACCTCGCCGAGTGGGGTCTCGGGATCGGCCAGCAAAAGCTGCCGGATCGACGTCACCCCGAGCAGATGACCGAGCCGATCGATGACGTACAGATACGAAATCATGTCGACGTCACCGGCGTGCTGACGTAGATGCTCCACCGCCTTCACCACTGTCACGCTCTCGGCCAAAGCCAGATACTCGGCGGTCATGATGCGGCCGGCGCTATCGTCGCCAAACGCCAGATGCGCCTGCACTTCGCCGAGCTCGTCCTTGAGATCGACGATCTCGAGCACCTTCTCCTGGACGTCGACCGGCAACGACTCGACCACGAACACCGCGTCGTCCACCGCCGCGTCCTGGAGCAACCGAGCCACATTCTCGGTCGGCAACCGACCCAAAATCGCCGCCCGCTCCTGATGATCCAGCTCGGTCAACACCTCCGTCGCCGAATCCGGAAACTCCGCCAACAGCACGTCGAAGACCGCGAACTGCTCCGCCGGCACCAAGCGTCGAAGCGCCGTCGCCACATCCTCCGGCCGCTCCCGCGCCAGCAGCTTGACGATCCGCCCAGCCGCATTGCGTTGTAACAAACGACGCAAAATTCCACTCAACCGCTTACCGGTCAAACCGGGCGGAGGATGCGGAGTTGGAGGCAGAGGAGACACGTCGATTCCGGCCATCGCCGGGATCGTAGCACGCGTGATCAGTCGTCTGGCGGCTCGGATGGAGACGGGAATAAGACCGTGGGATCGACCGCTAGAGGCGCTCGTTCGAGCTCGCCGAGGATGCGTTGGGAGTCGCGCCAGGCTTCTTCGACTTTGACTTTGAGGTCGAGAAAGACCTTCTTGCCGAGATAGCGCTCGAGATCGATCCGGGCGGCGGTTCCGATGGCTTTGATGGTGCGGCCACCGGCACCGATGAGGATCTTTTTCTGACCGGAGCGTTCGGCGAGGATGCTGGCGTGGAGCACGACGCGACCATCGTTTTCTTCCCAGCGATCGATCACGACGGCGGTCGCGAAGGGAAGCTCGTCGCGGGTTTGATGAAGCACTTTTTCGCGGATGCGCTCGGCGACCTGAAAGCGCTCGGGATGGACGGTCAGGATCTCGGGATCGTAGACCGGGGGCCCCTCGGGAACGGCGTCCCACAAAACACGCGTGAGCTCGTCGACACCATCACCACGACGCGCCGAGATGGGAATGATGTCTTGGAATCCAGCTTCGGCGTAGAGCGCGATCCGTGGCAGGAGTCTTTTCTTGTCACGTAAGCGATCGATTTTGTTGAGCAACACGACGGTTTTGACCCCGGCGTCGGCGATCCAACCACGCATGAATTGATCGCCTTTACCGTCGGGCTCGGAGACGTCGATCAACAAACAGGCGACATCGGCGTCGCTGAGCGCGTCTTTGGCCATCCGCACCATGCGTCGATTCATCTGGTGCTGGGGTTTGTGCACCCCGGGCGTGTCGGTAAAGACGAGCTGGCCGTGGTCGTCATTGAGGATACCGATGATCGGGTTGCGGGTGGTTTGCGGCTTGTCGGACACGATGGCCACTTTCTCCGCCAGGATCCGATTGAGCAGGGTCGATTTGCCGGCGTTGGGTCGACCGACCAGGGCCACGGTACCGGCCCGTCCGCGCGGGCTCTCGCTATCGGCTGCCGTCATGATGCACCGTTCGTTGTGTGGGTGTCATCGTCGATCTCGGCGGTACTCGGCTCGACGATCACGGTGGTGACCCGACGTTCGTCGGCGGTTTCGACGGTGAAGGCGAGGTGAGGAATCCGGAAGATCGCCCCGGGCTCGGGTACCAAACCGAGCTCACCGACGATCATGCCGGAAACGGTTTCGTAAGGCATGTCGTCGAGCTCGACCTCGAAGAGCTCGGCGAGCTCCCAAAGCTCGGTGCGTCCGTTGAGACGCCAACCGCCACCGGGGAGCTCGGCACGATCGTCCTCGTCGACTTCGTGCTCGTCGGCGATATCACCGACGATCTCTTCGACCAGGTCTTCGACCGTGACCAGACCCGAGACACCACCGTACTCATCGACCACGATCGCCATTTGCTGATGACGCTCCTGAAGCTCACGGAGCAATTGCGGCAGGCTGGTGGTCTCGGGCACGAAAAAAGGCTCTTTGGTCAGCCGCGCGGGATCCGTGTCATCACCGCTTTGAATGGCCGCGAAGAGATCGCGGATGTGCAAGATGCCGATGATCTGATCGATCGATTCGTTGTAGAGCGGCAGGCGTGCGTGTTTGCTCGCGAGGAAGCGCTCGGCCAACGCTTCGAGACTGTCACTCACCGGC
>JBCDBH010000554.1:0-2897 GCA_039184055.1 Acidobacteriota bacterium | reverse complement strand
CGTCGCGATGCGCCATGGAGCCGCTGGCGTCGAGGAGAAAGCGAACCTGGACGTCACGCTCGATCTCGGCCTCACGGATCCACGGTCGCCCCGATCGGGCCCAGGCACGGTAGTCGATTCGCCTGGGGTCATCGCCCGGTTCGTAGGGGCGATGATGCGCCAGCTCGATTCCGGAACCCGTGCGAACATCGATGTGCAGCCCAGCGATCATTCCCTCGACGACACGACGCGCGAGAAGTTGCAAATCACGCACCGTGGCGAGAGTCGACGGTTCGAGAAACCGCGACGCCGGAACGGCCATCGTCAGGCTTCCAGCGGGCTCGAGGGTGGACCGAGTGCCTGGACGAGATCCGCGATGATCTCGTCGGGATCGATACGTTCGGCTTGCGCACGGAAGCTCAAGACCAAACGATGCCGCAAGATCGCCGGCACCAGGCTCAGCAAATCCTCGTACACGACACTGAATCGTCCGGCGAGAAGAGCACGAGCCTTTGCCGTGAGCACGAGTGCCTGACCCGCTCGTGGTCCCGCGCCCCAATCGATCTTCTCCCGCACCGCCGACGACGTGCTGGTTTCGGGACGGGTCGCGCGGACCAAATCGCGTGTCCACGCGAGCAGCGGCTCGGAAAGGTGCACCTGACGGGTCAGACGCCGTGCCTGTTCGATATCGGCCGCGCTCAACACGGGTGCGACCTCGGCGGTGGCGCTACCGGTGGTTCGACGCAGAATGTCGAGCTCTTCGTCCGCGCTCGGATAATCGACCCGAATCTGGATCAGGAAACGATCGAGCTGGGCTTCCGGCAGCGGGTAGGTACCTGCCTGCTCGATCGGATTCTGGGTCGCCAAGACGAAGAAGGGCGACGGTAGGGACCGGGTCTCTCCGGCGGTGGTCACCGCTTGCTCCTGCATCGCTTCGAGAAGCGCCGCCTGGGTTTTGGGAGGACTCCGGTTGATCTCGTCGGCCAACACCAGGTGACTGAAGATCGGCCCAGGCTGGAAACGGAATTGTCGTCGCCCCGTTCCGTGATCTTCTTCGAGAACCTCGGTGCCCACGACATCGCTGGGCATCAAATCCGGGGTGAATTGGATGCGTTTGAATCCGAGGTCGACTGCGTCGGCGAGCGTTCGAACCATCAGAGTCTTGGCGAGACCCGGCACTCCCTCGAGTAGCGCGTGACCCCCCGCGAGAAGGGCCGTGGTGAGGTGTCGGACCGTCTCGGTCTGCCCGACGACGATCTTGGCGACTTCGGCCTCGAGAGACTGCAACCGCTCGAGCGTTTGCTCGACGGCCGCTTCATCCAGCTGATTCGGCTTTTGGGTTTGGACGTTGTTCATGACGAGCTCGATGAGATGGCGGATTCAACGGGTAAGGGCGTGCATGACGATATTGACCCCGAATTTGGTGTTGTCTTCGGCGAGCCAACGCTTGTTGCGATAGTCGTAATCCCATTCGCAACCGTAATCCTTGTTCGAGTAGAGAACCGCGATCCGACCATTGATTTCGATCGCCTTGAGATAGTCGTGCACCAAATCGTCCCCCCATCCATTGAGCTCGAACGAAGTGGTCGGCGGACCGTTTTCGAACTCGAAGAACGATCGATAGATCTCGTGATCGTTGCTGATTTTGCGCAGCGCGCCGTCACCGAAGAGCGATGCCATTTGCGCCTCGAACGACTTGGCGAACAGCCCGTCGATGTCGTGATTGCAGTCGTCGGCGAAGACAAAACCACCACCTTCGACGTAGCGGAGAAAGTTGCGCGCTTCGTCTCGATCGAACTCGACCAGCCGATGCCCCGAGATGTACGCAAAAGGTGCATGAAGCACCTTGGGATCACGCAATGGCACGATCCGCTCTCGTTCATCGACTTCGAGCGTCGTGTATTGGATCAACGAGTGCAGGAGATTCGACGGCATCCGCTGGTCGACATCCCAATTACCCGAGTCGTACTGCAGGCGCGTGAAAGCAAAATCGGCAGTCATGATGGGAGGAACGGGGCTCCATACGGAGCCCACGTTACGAGGTCGATCAGCCGAGCTTGCGTTCGGTGTTGATCACGTTGACCGCGTCGAAGCGTGTCGTCGAGCTACCGTGCGACACGGCGCTGACCTGTGAAGGTTGACCCTTGCCGTCGAAGAACGAGCCGAAGAAACGGTAGTCCTTTTCGTCACAGATCGCCGAGCAGCTGTTCCAGAACTCCTGGGTATTCGACTGGTAGGCGACGTCGCGAAGCATACCGGTGATCTTGCCGTCCTTGATCTCGTAGAAGACTTGGCCACCGAATTGGAAGTTGTAGCGTTGCTGGTCGATCGAATAGGAGCCACGGCCGGCGATGTAGATCCCCTTCTCCACGTCGGCGACCATCTGATCGGGTGTCAGTGGTTTGCTTCCCGGAGCCAAGGAGACGTTCGGCATGCGCTGGAATTGGATCGTCGACCATGAATCGGCGTAGCAGCAACCGTGGGATTCTTTCTCGCCCAGGATGTGTACCTGATCGCGGATCGCCTGGTAATTGACCAAGATGCCGTCTTTGACCAGATCCCAACGTTTACATTCCACGCCTTCGTCGTCGTAGCCTACACAGCCGAGCGAGCCGGTCTGAGTCTTGTCGGCGAACAGCGTGACGTTCTTCGAACCGTAGTTGAAGTCCTTCGCTTTCCATTTGTCCAGGGTGGCGAAGCTCGTGCCGGCGTAATTGGCCTCGTAGCCGAGCACACGATCGAGCTCGAGCGGATGACCGACGGACTCGTGAATCGTCAGACCGAGATGGTTGGGCTCGAGCGACGAAGAAGCTGCCACCTACACCGTTAAGGTCGAAGATGGGGTCGGTGGTGAAACCGAAGAGGCCGCGACCGTAATTCTAGACAAGGTCAATGATGATCCCATTCTAGAGACCAAT
>JBCDBH010000553.1:0-2911 GCA_039184055.1 Acidobacteriota bacterium | reverse complement strand
TGATCACCGTCGCAACGCCCTCTTTCTTCGCCAGCTCGAAATCCGCCGGGCTGGGCTGAGAGGCCAAGAGAATCGGTCTCGAAGGAGGTAGACATGACTGTACGTGTTGTCTTGATCGCGACCCTTTTCGCTTCGACGGTGATGGCGCAATCGGAAGAGGCGACTCCGGTAGCCGACTCAGACACCCGAGCCGTCACCGAGTCGCCCGAGCCGCATGAGCTCGGCACGATCAAGCGTCTCCACGCCGTGGACGGTATCTTTTTGGCCAGTCAGCCCAGCCCGGCGGATTTCGAGCTGGCGAAGAAAGAGGGCGTTGCGACGGTGATCAATCTGCGTCACGAGGCGGAAATCACCGAGTTCGACCCGGCCGAAGTGGTCACTGCGCTCGATCTCGATTACGTGCACCTACCGTGGAGCGGGCCCGACGAGCTCACCGACGAGATTTTCGATCAGGCTCGCGAGCTCTTCGATAGCGCCGAACGACCGATTTTGATGCATTGTGGGTCGGCCAATCGGGTCGGTGCGCTGTGGATTCCGTGGCGAGTGCTCGATGGCGGTCTATCGGTCGATGCCGCGATCGCCGAAGCCAAAACCATCGGTTTGAAGACACCCGAATACGAAGAGATCGCCAAGGAATACATCGAACGCAACGCTGAATAGTACGCGCGCCCGCATCGGGCATATGTCTGCGTTATGCTGTGACTCTATTTTTCTGTTTCAGAAACGAGGTGCATGATGCGGAAACGAGCGATGCGGGTGCAAGCGTGGGTGATCGCCTTGTTGATCGTCGGGCTCGGGAGCGCGACGCCGGTCGTAGCGAGCTCGCTCCTACGCGGCGTCGACGTCGAGGCCGCGTCCAGCCGTTATGAATCGGTGCGTTCACGGCTGGTGGTGATCGACGAGCCGACCCTCGAGGGTGCGATCGAGCGTGGTGAGACGTTGGGAATCGGTTTGTTCGAGGATGTCGTGGTGATCGCCGATCACGACCGGACGATCCGCAACGCTTCGGGCAGTGTGTCGTGGGTCGGCAAGGTGCGGGGCGAGCTCCATGCCCCCGTGGTGCTGGTGACGCGTGACGGGATCACCGTCGGCTCGATCCGCACCGGTGGCAAGCTCTACATGCTCTATGTGCACGATGCGAAGACCAAGCTGCACGCCGTCCATGAAATCGACGAGAGCTCCGACAGCTACGACGAGCTCGAGCCGGTGCTCGTCGAGCTCGACGACGACACCCTCGCCGACGGCAAGGCTCGCGTCGCCGCCATGCGCGCGGGCGAGGCCGACCAGGACGATGGCTCGATCCACGATCTCCTGGTGGTGTGGACGCAACAGGCCGAAGATGTCGCTGGTGGCGAGACGGCGATGCTCAACCTGATCGATCTCGGGGTCACCGAGACCAATCTGAGCTACGAGGCGAGTGAGGTCCAGCCGCGTATCCGTCTGATCGGCGCGATCCGCACCGACTATGTCGAAGGCCAGCCCCAGGGTGATCCACTCGATCTCGCGATCGATCCCGACGACGGGGTGATGGACGAAGTACCGGTGATCCGCGATCAGCTCGCCGCCGACATGGTGATGTTGATGCTCTCGGGTGGTGGCTGTGGCCGTGGCCTGATCATGAGCGTGGTGTCGGTGGCGCACGCCGAGTTCGCCTTTTGCTGGGTCGGCGTGCCCTGTGTCTCACCTGGCTATTCGTTTCAGCACGAGCTCGGACACGTGCAGGGTGGGCGTCATCAATGGAGCGCCGACGCCACCAACAACGCGCCGTTCACCTTCAATCACGGTTACAACGATCCGGTGAACGGCTTTCGCACCATCATGGCGGTCAACGATCCACCGAATTGCCCCGACTGCCCACGACGTCTGGCGTGGTCGAATCCCGACGGCATCGATCCTCAGACCGGCGCGCCGATGGGGATTCCCGAGGGCATGCCCGAAGCCACCGACATGCGTCAGTCGCTCAACCTCACCGCCTGGACGGTGGCCAATTTTCGGGTCAGCAAGAGAGGTATTTTCTCGGACGGTTTCGAGTCGGGAGATACCTCGTCCTGGTCGTCGACCGTGCAGTAGTCGAACCGAGTGTCCAAGAGCTCGGCGGGTGAGAGGCATCGCCGAGCGGTCGTGAGAGGCGCACGCTATGATGCCGGAATGGCATCTCAGGCCGAACCGGTCCGTGTGAGCTCGATCGAAAAGGTCTCGTCCGAGGATCCTCGGTCCGAGCCTGCTCACGATCGAGCGTTGCTCGACCGATTCACCCATGACGCCGAAGGCGCGTGGCGGCTCTTTCTCGATCGCCACGCCAGCTACGTGCTCGGCGTCTTGCGTGGGCTCGGTTTGGATCGCGACGAGG
Source organism: Acidobacteriota bacterium (assembly GCA_039184055.1). Classification (GTDB taxonomy): domain Bacteria; phylum Acidobacteriota; class Thermoanaerobaculia; order Multivoradales; family J023; genus JBCDBH01. Next base: position 561 of record JBCDBH010000553.1, on the reverse strand, counting down.
CCATGGACGGCTTCGTGTACGTCTGCGAGCGGCTGGTGGCCGACGACTACCGACGACTCCGCTCGATCCGTTTTCTCGGTGGTGAGGACGACCTCCGGCCATGGCTACGACAGGTCACGCGGCGCGCGGCGGTGAGCTGGCTGTGGTCGCGGGCCGGTCGACGACGGTTTTCGCGTCCGATCGAACGTTTCTCGACACAGGATCAAGAGGTCTTCTCACTCTATTTTTGGCACGGCCTCGCGGCGGCCGAAATCCATCACACCCTGGCGACTCGGCATCCGAGGCTCCGCTTGCTCGACGTTCTCGATGCGCTCGAACGGGTCATGGACGCGCTCGGCTCGAAACGCATCTGGCGCCTGGTGAGTCAGGACGGCAGGCGACGCAGGGCGGAAGGTGAGATCGAAGAGACCCCGGCGACCCGTGACGATCCCGAGCGGGCGCTGCTGCTCAAGGAAGCGACGACCCGGATGCGACAGGCGCTCGACACCCTGAGCAGTCGCGAGCGGCTGGTGGTGCAGCTGCGTTACGAAGACGCTCTCGGCAAAGCAGAGATCGCCTCTC
>JBCDBH010000552.1:0-2929 GCA_039184055.1 Acidobacteriota bacterium | reverse complement strand
CCGCGGTCAGGTTGGTGATCTGAACCGATCCCGAAAGCGACGAGTTGTCGACGTCTTCCGTGCTGTAGGTGATCTCGTTCGGATCGGTGCTGACCGCCGTCCAGGCATCGATCGAGCAGTCGAGATTGCCGTTGACGAATTGGTTGGTGCGCGACACGCGATATGTGCGTACGAAGTCGTCGCCACCGGTGCCATCGGCGTTGCCGTCGAGAGCATTGCCGACGAGGTCACGGATCGTGGTCGAGCCACAGACCAGCAGACGGTAAAGATCGTCACCCAGAGGCGAACCCGCGTTGACCTCGAGGGTCGCGGTCGAGGAGCCGGCATCGTAGGTCACCGCGTCGACCGAGATCAGCACGTCGTCACCCAGCGGTGCGCCACACGTGCTGGTCGAGAAGTCTCGGTCCGGTCCAGCCGCGAGCAGCCGGTAGTTGGCCGGATTGGTGACGTCCGAGGCGTCGTCGTCACCGAGCGGATCTTGTACGTCTTCGTCGAAGGTGACCAGGAGCGCGGTGATCGCCGCTTTGGCGTCTTCACACTCGTCGAGCATGCCGTCACCGGTGTCTTCGATGGAGTCGACCAGCGTCACGATCGGCGGATCGGCGTCGACCATCGTGCTTTCGCTGGCGCTGTCGTTTCCAGAGATCGGGTCGGTCGTCGCCGAGCTCACGTCGACCACATTGGTGATGGTGCTCGTCGGGGTGGCGGGATCGACGGTCACTTCGACGGTATAGCTCGCCGAGCCTCCGGCCGGAATCGTGCCCAACGTACAGGTCGGAACACCGTTCGGATCCTCGGCACAGCCGCTGGTTGCACTGAAGGTCACGCCCGCCGGAAGGGTTTCGGTGACCACGACCGACGTGGCATCCGAGGGGCCGGCGTTGTCGACGTCCACTGTATAGGTGAGCGTGCCGCCGGGCGCGATCGGATCCAGGTCGTCACTCTTGGTGATCGACAGATCGGCCTGTTCCTCGAGGGTGTCGACGTCGGTCGAGCTGTCGTTGTTCGAATCGATATCGGTGATGCCGATCGGTGCCGTCACCGTGGCGGTGTTGCTCAGGGTACCGGTGGCCGCCGGGTCGATGTCGCAAACCGCCGTGTAGACGACGCTATCGCCGAGCGGAATGTCGACGGTGTCATTGATGTCGCTACTGACCGGTCCGGCGGTACAGCTTGCGCCACCGTTCGCCACACAGGTCCACGTGCAGGAGAGATCGGCGGGGAAGCTGTCGGTGACCGTGGCGCCCACCACGTCGGCGCCCGAAACCTCGTCGGCGCCGATGGCACCGACGTTTTGACCATCGGCGGCGCCCGGGATGGAGCGTGCGAACGTGGATGTCTCGAGGTCGTAGACGTCGATGGTGTTCGTTCCGGCCATCCCGAAGACTTCGTCACCGATGACGCCGAGACCGCCACCGCTCAGAGCGATGCCGACGTCGTCGAGCGCCTCGACGATGTCTAGGCAGTCGTCGATATTCGGAAAGCCGAAGTCGATCACCACCGTGTTGCCGGTCAGTGGATCGATCCAATAGCCGTTTTGCGGGTCGACTGGTACCAGACCGACGAGATCGAACCCGATGCTCGAGAGGTTCTCCGCCGACCAGGCGAGCCCGGTCGGATAATTCTGCAGACAGCCGAAGCCCATGGCCCTCTTGACCGCACCGGTGGCGTAGTCCAGCACGACGATCCGAGGTGTGCCGTCGGACGCTTCGAAGGCGAAGGCGCCGGAGAGGAAGATCTCGCCGTTGCGATAGGCCATGGCAAAGATCTCCATCCCTGGATTCGGAATGGATCGAATCGTTGCGCCGGTGTCGGGATCGAGCTCGAAGATTGCACCGATGCCACCGGGGTTGCGAAAGGCGCCACCGACCAGGAGGCTGGTCGGTGTCGTCGCCATGCCAAAGGTTTCGGTGGGACCTCCGATGTCCGCATTCATATTGGCGCCCGCCGCGACCGGTGACGCAAAGCTGTTGAGCACGTTGCCGTTCGCGGGATCGAGCTCGGAGATCTGCCCGGTCTCGTTGACATAGACGAAGAGTCGACCGAGACCGGACGGAGCCTGATTGGACACCGTGATGGTGTAGGTCACCGTGCCACCGGCCGTGACGGTCACGACGCCGTCGTCCTTGAGGATCGAGAGATCCGCTGTCTGATTCGGACCGGACGCGGTCCATGGACGCCGGAGGATCGTGTAGTCGGCGGCCGCGTCGTTCACATCTTGTGGATCGAACGAGTTGGAGCTGACGCCGACCGCATTGCCCACGCGTGGCGGTGGGTCCGCCGTCGTGACGCTGACGGTGTTGTCGAGCTGAGCGAGCGCGGTGGGGGTGCCGAGCGCGAGGATCGACAAGCCGAGGAAGGCGAGGCCGGTAACGGTGCAAAAGGCGTGAGCGAGCGTACGCGGCATGCTGTCCTCAGAGGATGGGTACTTGGACGATGAGCTCGAAGACTGCGGTCTCGCCCGGGTCGAGGGTCGGCGCGGTCGCTTTCCAGATCGTCGGACCCGACATCGGCGCCCCGGGCTCGGGTTCGTCGACGATCGTAAAGGTCGGTGGATCGGGGGAGACCTGACGTGAAGAGACATAGGCCAGGAAGTCCTCGCCACCGTCTTCGACCGTCACGTTCACGGCCTGTTCGGGCCCACAGTTGAAAACGCTGATCGTGTAGACGATCTGCTCGCCCGGCGCCGCGGAATCGGTGCTCGCTTCTTTGAGGATCGTCACGTCGGCGGCGCCGCTGTTGGGTGGCAGGACGTTGGGACAGAAAAAGTCCCCTGCTCCCGCCGCGTCGAGCCCGAAGCCCTCCATCGAGAACGACGTGATCACGGGAACCGCGTAGGCGGTCCCCAGGACGAGCGCCTTGAGAAAGGACCGACGGTCTGGATGACAGTCGTCGAGCAGTGAATCGAGGTCTTTGGGTGCCATCTGGG
>JBCDBH010000551.1:0-2941 GCA_039184055.1 Acidobacteriota bacterium | reverse complement strand
GCGAGCGCCCAGGTCAAACCGAGCAGCAGATAGACCAAGACGGCACCACGTATTCGGTGCCCGGTCACCATGCCGGGTCCGAGCACCCACCTCATGACCTGGATGCTGATCAGCACCAGGACGAGCGCCGACACCGCCAGACTGGACATGCCCAGTCGTGGGTCATCGGTAGCGAAGGCACCCCACTGAAGTGAGATCCCGATCGCGGTGAGCACGACAGTCAACACCACCAGCCAGCGCGGTCGCGACACGATGTAGCACGCCGATACCAAGACGGCCGTCAGAATGATGTCGAAGAGCAGCTGGGTCATGCCCTGGCCCACGAACGGCAGAGGCATGAAGAGCAAGATTCCAAGCAGACCGAGAAGGAAACTGAGATTGGCGTCGTGAGACCAGCGGGGTAGCATGCGGTGGGTCTATCAATCGCTCCGATTCGGGTCAACTGTCGCTCTCCACCGCAGTCTCGATGCGCGACTGACACGTGATGTCAAAGCACCCATAAATTCTGACAAAAACTGTCAAGGTAACGTACAGACTGTTTACTGGGTTACACAACCCGGCGTTCGGTCCCGAGAAAAAACGAGACGTAAAGTAAAGATCCCACAAGCCATCCGATAGGGTTTTATCGATGCGTCCACTTGTTCTGTTTTCTATGCATCGATCTTCGTGAGATCCGTTGACTTCCCGTATTCTCGTGGACTAACTTACAGAAATCACTCTAGACGTGGCGGTCGATATGAGGGAAGTATCACGCCACGCCAGCAGATCGAGCCTGTTGTTCGAACGGGTTTCGTCGGTAGCAACCGATCCCCCTGGAGTACGCATGTATCGCCGTTTTTTTCTTGCCTTGCTTCTGCTTTTTTCTTTTCCGTTCGTTGCGCAAGCACAGCCGCTCCTCAAGAGCGCGGTCAATGTTGATGCCGGCAATACCAAGGACGTCGGTCAGACGTTCGGCTATCGGCTGACCTACAACTGCTCGAATACGTCGGGGCCCTGTTTGGGCGCCGAGGTCATCGACCTCTTGCCCGCCGAGGTGGACTTCGTCGACACGGTCCCGGCTTCCCCCACCGGTGATGTGGCGCTGATCGAGGTCACGCCGAATTTCGGGGGCACCGGTCGTACGCGGGTTCGCTTCGACCTCATCGACCCGCTCCCGGCGGGTAATAGTGGCGACCTGCTGATCAACGTACGGTTCCCCAACGGCTCGACGCCCGATGACACGGTAGCCACCAACGAAGCCGACGGCATCAATCTCGAGACGACCGCGGGCACGTTCACGACGCCACCCGTCGATGTCACCGCGGTGGCCATGGTCGATGTCGACCTCAGCAAAACGCTGCTCACCAACCCGGCTTTGCTCGATCAGATCAGCCAATATCGGCTCCGTATCCGCGTGCCCAATTCGAGCGGTGTGCTCCAGCTCGACTCGGTCGGCCCGGTTACCGACACGCTGCCACCGGGCGCGATCTTTCAGGGCGCCAATCCCGTCGCCGATTGCGAGCCGGGATGTATCGGCACGACTCCCACCACCATCACCTGGGCGAGCCCATGTAACGACCCGGTGACCCCGAATGAGAACTGCGACATCATCGTCGATGTCGAGTTCCCGAGCGCCACCTTCATGGACGGCGAGATGGTCACCAACACCTTCGTCGCCACCGCCACCCCGCTCGGTGAGCCGAGCCAGGGCTTCGGGCCGGGAACGGCGACCCATCCGGTCGAGGTTTTCACGCCCAATCCCAGCATCAACATGAACAAGGTGCTGGCGAGTGGCACCCCCAATCCACCGACCACCAATCAGACGTTTTCGTACGATCTTCAACCGTCGAACAACGGCAATGTGCCGATCGAAAACGGTGTCTTGCTCGACGATCTGCCGATTGAATTCCAGCTCGACAGCGTACGTGGCGGCGCCTACAACGACTTCGCCGGTGGAACGGTCGAAGTGGCCTATGAGACCAATCTTTCCGCGGGTTTCGTGGTGCTCGGAACGTCGGCGACCGATGTTACCTACCCAGCACCCGCGCTCGCCGCTGGGGAATACGTCACCCGGCTCCGCTGGCGGTTCCTCGGCATCATGGGCCCCGATTTCTCCGGCTCGCCACGTCCGCGCGTCACCGGCACGATCATCAATCCCGACAACGCGGGCAGTCCGGTCAACTTCGGCGACAGCATCACCAATTGCACCGACTTCGACGGTGTCTACGATCCGAGCGGCGTCAACACGCCGGTGAGCGACATGTCGTGCCGCACCTTCACCTTGAGCGGTCCGTTCGTCCGTCTCTTTCCGGATAAAGATCGCATCGGCAGCTCGGGACCGTTCGCTCCCGGCCAAACGGTGCAGTGGCGTCTCGAGGTCGAGAGCGATGGTCAATCGAGTGATGCCATCCCCCTCGAAGATCTCGTCATCACCGACCTCCTGCCCATCGATCTGATCTACACCCCGGGTAGCTGGTCCTTCAACGATCCTGATGGCAACGGCCTGCCAGCGCCTCAAGTGTTCGAAGAGATCCCGAATTTCGCCGGCAGCGGGCGCACCTTGCTGCGCTGGCGGTGGAACGCCGGGAGTGGCGCCATTCCGACCGGTGACGAGGTGCACCTCTTCATCGATACGACGATCCGCGAAGGCGCGAGCTTTGGCACGGTGACCAACACCTTCGGTATGGATCTGGACAACCCGGGTCTGTCACAACGCTGCCGAGGCACGAATAGTGTCGACTCGCTCGATCTCGACGGCGACAGCGACACCACTGAAAACCGCTGCACCTCGAGCGCGAGCGCGACGGTAGCGCCGATCGCTCAGCTGGTGTCGTCAAAGGAAGTCCAGGCGCTGTGCGACCCGGGCTTTACCGACGCCTCGGCGGGTGTGCTCATCGGTGGCAACATCACCTACGAGCTGTCCGTACAAAACGTCGGCACGGTGCCGATGGAAGATTTCGTG
>JBCDBH010000550.1:0-2957 GCA_039184055.1 Acidobacteriota bacterium | reverse complement strand
CGGCGACACGCCGGCCGGCGCCGTCGTGCTGGTAGGCGACGAGCGGCGAGCCGTTCTCGCTCACCGCCACCAGACGGTCGGTGTTGTCATAGTCGAGATCGAGAGCGGTGCCGTCACGGACGATCGAGATCAGCCGCCCGTCGGCGTCGTAGTTGTACGCTTCGGCGCTCGCGCCGCTGGCGCTGACCAGGCGATGTCCCGGGTCGTAGCCGTAGGTGCTCACGCCGCTGTTGTCGGTACGCGTGGTGCGGTTGCCGGCGGCGTCGTAGGTGTAGGTAATGGTCTCGACCAGTACGCCGGCCGAGTCGTGGTGGCTCTCAGCGGCGAGCCGGAGCGCGCCGTCGTAGCTCAGGTCGACCCACGAGCCGTCTTCGCGGGTGATGCGGGTGGGCTCACCCGAGATGGCGCGCTGGTACGTCGCGCTGGCGAGCACCAACCCGACGTTGTCGGTGTGCACGATCGAGGTGATGCGATCACGCAGATCGTAGGTCCACGCGGTGGTGACACCGTTCGGGAGCGTCCGAGTGGTGGGGCGATTCACCTGATCGTAGACCCAGGTGGTGACTCCACCGAGTGGATCGGTCACGGTCACCAGGTTGCCCGCCTCGTCGTAGCCATAGAGGGTGGTGAGCGGCGTCACACCGGTCGCGCTCACCGTCACCTCGATGACGCGACCGAGTAGATCGCGCAGATAGACCACCGCGCTGCCGTCGGGAAAGTCGATCGCGGCCAGGTCCCCCGCGACGTCGTAGGTGTAGGTCGTGGTGCCGGTGCCGTCGACCATCTCGGTGATGCGGTCGTCGGCGTTCCAGGTGCGCTGCACCGGTGCGTTGCCGGTGGCATGGCTCGACACCAGGCGGCCGCCGTCGTCGTATTCGTAGGTCTCGGTGGCGCCTGAAGGACGGATCTCCCAGGCCAGACGGTTGTCGTCGCCGTAGCCGAGCTGGCGTACGCCGCCGTCTTCGAGCGTCACCGCGGTGACGTTGCCACGCTCGTCGTAGGCCAGGCTGCGCGTCGCGCCGGTGGGCCCGGTGACCGACACCAGGAAGTCCTCGGCCCAGCCATAGGTGGTGGCGGCACCCGCCAGATCGGTGGCGCTCACCATCCGGCCGAAGTTGTCGTAAGCCATCTCGCGCTCACGTCCCGCCTCGTCGGTGATCCGCGTCGGGTACTCGTCGGCTCCGACGAGCGGACTGGTGAGCAGATATTCGGCGCTCTGCTGGCTGCCATCGGCGAAGATCGTCGAGGTCGGCAAGCCGAGCGGCGAGCTGAGCACACGGGTCTCGCGTCCAAGAGGATCGGTGGCGACCCGTTCGGTCGGCGTCGAAGCGAAGCTCCAGCCGTGGCCACGACCATTGGTCCAGGTGGCGAGCCCGCCGTCGAGACCGAAGCTGCGTTCGATGGTGTGACCGAATGGATCGGTCGTGGTGGTGGCGCGACCGAGGGCGTCACGGGTGAATGACACCGTGGCGCCACGTGCGTCGGTGACGCTGCTCAGCGTGCCGTCGTCCGCCCAGAGGTAGCTGGTGGTGCGACCCATCGGGTCGGTTTTCTGGCTGAGCCGGCCCGCTTGGTCGTAGCCGAATAGCACCTCGCCTCCGTTGGTCATACCCATGCGAGTCAGCCTGCCGTCGGCATCGACCTCACGTTCGACCGTACCGACGGTCGGCGCGTTGAAGCTCGACCAGTCTTCGGCTCGCGAGCCTTCGGCGTAGGTCAGATCGGCGGTGATGCCGGCGCCGTAGTCGACGCGGGTCTCACGCCCCTCGGCGTCGTATTGAAAGGTCGACACGCGACCATCGGCATCGGTCAGGCTGGTGAGACGATTGAGCACGTCGTAGGTCATCGTGCTCTGACGACCGTAGACGTCGCTGTGCTCGAGGAGATTGCCGTAGCCGTCGAGGACATAGCTCTCGGTGCCAAAGGCATCGCTCGTCGAGATCGCGCGACCCGAGCCATCGAAACCGACCGCTGACAGCACATTGCCTTGGTGATCGGTGATCTCCGCCTCGACCCGGGAGGTGCCGTAGGCGAAGCGGTAACCGCCTCCGGTGGGCAGATCGATCGTGGTGATCCGGTTCTGGCCGTCGTAGGCCATCAAGGTGGTGTAGTCGGCTGGATCGGCGGTGGGATCGTGCGGCCGAGTAAACGAGATCAGGTTGCCGTGGCCGTCGTAGCCGTACTCGGTCACGCCACCGAGCGCGTCGGTTTCGCTGAGCAACCGACCGGCGTTGTCGTAGACGTAGTCCGTGGTCTGGCTGGCGGCATTGGTGCGCGAGGTGATGTTGCCGGCATCGTCATAGACCAAGGTCGTCGGTCGTCCGCCAGCGTCGTAGACGGTCTCGCTCCGACCGGCGATGTCGTGCGCGGTTTCGATACAGCTGCCGTCGGCGCCACAACTAAAGGCCTGACGACCGTCGGCGTCGTAGATGAATTCTTGGGCCACCTGGCCGTCGGGACGGATGATCCGGGTCAGGTGATGGAGGATGTCGGCGTCGTATTCGAAGCGCACCGTGCTGTCGAGCACATCAGTGACCGCGACCAGATCGCCCAGCTCGTCGTAGCTGTAGCTCACCGTGTTGCCGGCCGGATCGATCAGGTAGCGGATCCGCCCCTGGGCGTCGCGCTCGAAGAAGATGCTGCGACCATCCGAGTGGTGCACGCCGTTTTCGTTGAACGTGACCGTCTGACCCGCCGGCTCGCTCACCTGCATCACGCCACCGAAACGATCGATGACGTATTCGTAGCCCTCGGGGGTGGTGAGCAAAACGGTCTGTGGGTCGAAGAGCTCGCCGGTGGCCGCGTCGACGAGATGGGTCGTCTGGCCGCCATAGAACACTTCGGTGTTGCCCAGGATGTCGAGCGTCGCCCCGGGGCGACCGCCGAGCTGGACGAAAAGCACGTCGCCGCCACAGCCACCGCTGACCACGCTGTCAAAGCCGTACGACATGACCGCG
>JBCDBH010000549.1:0-2965 GCA_039184055.1 Acidobacteriota bacterium | reverse complement strand
TTTGGATGCAGGGCGAACGGGTCAAGGATGTCAGCCAAGCACCCGGCATTGCCCGCGGTGCGCGGACGCTGGCCAAGTTTCTGGACCGTCAGCATGTCGACCCTTATCGCGATGTCGCCAAGGCGGTGAACAGCAGGTTGCGCTGCTCGGCGCTCAACGCGTCGAGCTCGGCGCCGAGACCGTAACGCGCCACCTCGGAGAGCGCGTCGACCTCGGCTTGCGTGGTCTGGAGCGCGCGCACCATGTCGACCAGCTGGACCCCCGCCGGCACCGGAACCGGTGACGCGATGGGGTTGTCGAGCTCGTCGGTCATCAGGCTGTAGGTGAGCGGAATGGCGATCTGAAAATACGCGATGAAGTCTTGCCGGGCGCGTTCCACCACCAGCGCGGCTTCGTTCGCCGATTCGACCGACACGTTGGCGGCGGTCTCGTCGGGGAGCAGCATGTTGGCGGTTTCGGCCTCGGTGGACGTGAAGGCGTTGTCGATCGCGGTCAAGAGCTCACTCGAGACCGGTAGGCCCCACACCGTGCTGATGAAGCCGACCATGCGATTGTTGCGTCGCGCCTCGTCGCGGAGCTCGAAGCTCCCTGGATCGTCGGCATAGGCCTGGTTGGCGTTTGTCGCGTCACCGAGGATCGAGCCGAAAATCGCCTCCCGTTTCTCCGCGTCCGGCTTGAACGCTCGGTTCTCGGAGGCGCGATCGAACATCGCGAGGATCTCGTCTTTCAGACCCTCGGCGGTGGTTTCGATCAGGTCGGTGTCGTTCTCGCGGGTCGCGGCCTGGAGGGTGGTCTGGAGGTCCAGGACCTTGCCTTGCAGGTTGCCACTGAGCTCGAAACCCGGGAAAAAGTCCTCGTTGATCTGATCCGCCAGCCTGCCGATCGACGAGCCGAAATAGGCGATCAGGATGAGGACGAAGATGAAACCGATAAAGGCCGTGATCGGCACCAGCAGGAGTTTTCTCCTGAGGGGCCAACGATCGATGTCGATCAGGCTGCTCATCGTCTATCGATACTCCACGCTAGACACCCGTTTAGGGTGTCGGGTTCGACGGGTCCGTCGCTCAGTCCGAGACCACGAGTTTTTTTACTGAGCCGCCCAGATTGGCGTCGGCACTGACGTACCCGACCGCTCCGGGATTGGCGGCGACAAACGTGACCACCGCCAAGTCACTATTGAAATCGTCCTCGGGAGGCGCGTCGCGACCCGAAAAGATCATCCGCTGCCAGTAGGCATTGATCGCCGACAGGCGCTTCTTGTGAATGCGTTCGGTGAATTCCGCCCGAATCGGCGCATCGTCGATCCAGTCGATCGGCAAGGCGCTCGGACCGTCGTCCCAGTCTTCCCACGATTTGACCTTCTTGAGAAAGATCTGAGCGAGTCGTTTGCGCTTGATCGTGGTGGTCGGATTGTCCTTGTGGACAATGATGATGAAGGACGGTTCGTCGGATTCGTCGTCGTCGTCCTGCGCCATCGTCGGCCACGAGCCGCCGAGCAACACGAGCACGGCGAGCACGAGCAGCATCAACCGTCGACCGAGGTGATGCAGGCTGAATGACGGAGAGGCCGAGGCGGTCACGCGATCTCGCGGCTCGCGGCTCGACAAGATCTCGTCGCTTCGCGGCTCGGGGTTTCGCGATGTTAGCTTGTTTCGCGATGTCTGCTTGTGGTTTCGCGGAATCGGCTTGTGGTTTCGCGGAATCATAGTCACGCGGCTCCAGAGGCTTCGTGGATGATCAGCACGCGTTCGACATCGAGCAAGAGGATCAGCTGTTCATCGAGCGCGTAGACGCCTTGTAGATAATCCGATTGCACCGTCATGACATCGTCGGGTGGCGTTTCGACGCGATCGAGATCGATCTGCACCACCTGATAAACCACATCGACCAGCAGACCGATCAAGCGTTGACGCGCCGCGACCACGACGATGCGGCTGGCGCGTTCGAGCGGCGCCGGGTCGAGCTCGAGCCGGCGGCGGAGATCGATCACCGGAATGACCCGGCCCCGGACGTGGGTGACGCCGCGGATCGGTCGTGGCGCGTGGGGCACGCGGGTAATGCCGGTGACCCGCAACACCTCGCGCACCGGTGCCACCGGCAGGGCGTAGATCTCGTTGGCGAGCGCACAGGTGATCCACGGCTCGATACGGCGTGGCGCGACCTCTTCGTCGGTATGCCTGGCGCCGTGCGCGGTCAGGCGATCGGCGAAGTCGAAAATGCGATCTTGGCCATCGACCGCGGCGAGCTCGCCGAGCTTTTCGGCGTCGATCCGGCCGGTGTCGATCCCAGCCGTGTCGATCGTCGGCGCGGTCTCGTCGTTGGCGGGCGCTCCGTCCTCGGATGAGGCTTTGGATTCAGAAGAGGCGGTGTCGCCGAGCAGATCGGCGGCGAATCCGAAGGCGGGCAGCTCGCGTTTTCGCGGTGGCTCGTTCCCGGCGCTCGATGTGACGTCTTGGGCGGTGCTTTGCGGATCCGTGGACTCGGAATCGGATGAGGTCTGGCTGGGCTCGGTCGCCTTGCCAGCACGACGGGATGTGCCGCGTGGCTTGGTGCTTTTTCGGCGTCCGGGCCGGCTGCGTTTGTCGTCGCTCATCGGCTGGTGGTGGCGCGAAAAGGTGAGACGGTGATCAGCGATGTCGGATCGAGAATCATGATGACACGGCCATCACCAAGAATGGTCGAGCCCGCGATTCCCGATGGCTGACCAACGATTGGATCGAGTCCTTTTACAACAATATCACGGATTCCGGAGATCTCGTCGGCTCCCAGGGCGCGTAGGCGGGCGCCCGCTTCGATGACGATCACGTATCCGTGATCGCGCGGTGTCTCGCGGGTGGCGAAGGCGACACCGAGATCGAGAAAGGGCACGATCCGGCCGCGCCAGCGCACCACCTGAGCGTGGTTGACCTCGTGACGACGGCTGTCGGCGAGACGCAGCGTTTCGACCACGGCGGTCATCGGCAAG
>JBCDBH010000548.1:0-2996 GCA_039184055.1 Acidobacteriota bacterium | reverse complement strand
GTGGCGAGCAGAAACGAGCGTGAGCCGAAGATGCCGATCAGATCGAGAAGGTATTCCGACGCCGCTTCGGTGGCGCGGGTAACGTCGTAGAAATCAGCGCGCTGGCGCAGGCCATAGCGTTTACCCGTGGCGGGAATGAACTGCCACAAACCGAGCGCGTTGGCGTGGCTCCGCGCGCGTGGATTGAACCCGCTCTCGACCAGCGCCATATAGCCCTGCTCGATCGGAATGCCCTTGGCCTCGAAGATCGACCGAATCACCGGCCAGTATTTGTACTTGCGGACAAAAGAACGTTCGAAAAACTCGCGATGGCGTCCTTGGTAGTAGTCGATGTAATTCTCGACCTGATCGATAAAGGTCTCCATATAGGCATCGCTCGGTGAGCTGGCGCCGAATTGCGCCAGGATTCGCCGCGCCTCTTTTTCGACATAGCGTCGCTGCTCGAGCTCGGGCGCCACCGGGGTCAGATCACGTTCGAGCTCGGCGACCAGGGCTTCTAGATCGACTCCACCGATATCGTCACCGAGCACGCAATCGAGCACGCCGAGCCCGGCTTCTTGCATCGATTCGGGAAGATCGGCCTCGATGAGAGCGATCCGGGCATCCTCGAGCGCCGCCAGGGCCGCCTGCGGATTGCCGGCCCGATCGTGCTCGACACCTTCGCGTGCCCAAGCGATCGCCTGGTCGAGAGCTTGACGATGGTCCGACGTGCTCTCCGCGCCAAGGTCACCATCGATCGTGTCGTCGAGTAGCCCGGGGTTATCAGCAAAGACGGGATCCTCGGTAAAGCCAGCGGGATCCTCGGCGAGAGACGGCTCGGTGGCGGGCTCCGTGGTCACGATCGGTTCGTCGTAGACGCGCACCACGCCCCCGGTCGACTGCGACGTGGTGGCGCATCCCACGACCGTAAGCGCGCAAAGCACGACCACGGACGCGGAAAGGATCGGTTGACAAACCGGTCGTTTTTGATTCAAGTAAGAGAGTATGTCGAGTTTTCGGACGAGATGATCGACAATTCCGGTGTATCGTGTCACTTCATGCACTACGTACCAGCGGGTTCGAATGTTCGACGCCTACGCCACGCCGCTGCATGCGCGGCTGAATCGAAAACCGCTGCATTGAGAATCACAGGGTCGATCAATCGATGAGTACGGTACCCGAAGGACCATTCAGTCAAGTCGAGGTATCTGACGGCCAGCATCGACACGCCCTGGAAGACACCGATCGGCTCGACGAGCTCGACGCCACGGCACTGCTCGACAGCGCCTCGGAAGAGGTCTTCGACCGTGTCACCCGCCTCGCCGCGGCTGTCACCGGTCTGCCGATCTCGTTGGTGTCCTTGGTCACGTCGGATCGGCAATTCTTCAAGAGCTGCTTTGGCCTCCCCGAGCCCCTGGCTACCGAACGACAGACCCCGCTCACCCATTCCTATTGTCAATACGTCGTCTCGGGTCGCAAGCCGCTCGTGGTTGCCGATGCGCGGCTCGATCCGCTGCTCAAAGACAATCTGGCAACCACGGAAATCGGTGTCGTCTCGTATTTGGGTGTGCCGCTCACCACCTCCAGGGGCCACGTGCTCGGCACGCTGTGTGTCGTCGATGTCGAGCCACGTGAGTTCAGCGAGCGCGACATTTCTTTGCTCACCGACCTCGCGGCCACCGTGACCACCGAGGTCGAGCTCCGTTTGCTCGCGCGTCAGCTCCAAGACAGCCATCTCGCCCTGCGCCAGCGTGAGCTGCAGCGCGAAGAGCTCACCCAGCTCCTGGTGCACGATCTGCGCAACCCGCTGACCTCGATTCTCGGTGGTCTCGAGCTCGTCGAGCACATCGAGACCGACTCACGAGCCCGTCACTACGTCTCCTTGGCCCACGCTGGCGCACGCTCGATGTTGCAGATGGTCGAGTCTCTGCTCGAGCTGAGCCGTGCCGAAGCGGGTCATCTCCAGCTCGATCGTGAGTGGCTCGAGCCTGCAAGGCTCCTCGAGGCAACGAAAAACCACGTTGCCGCGCTTGCCGAGTCGCAAGGCGTGCATCTCGCATTCAACGCCGAGTCCGACCGACCGTTTCACGCCGACCGCGGGCATCTCCGACGGATGCTGGTCAACCTGGTGAGCAACGGGATCCAACATACCCCCACCAACGGTCACGTTCGGGTACGGATCCTCGACCGTGATGACGACCGGGTGCGCTTCGAAGTCGAGGACACCGGTTCGGGCATTCCCGAAGACGCCTTCGAGATCATCTTCGACAAATTCCGTCAGGCTCACGCGGCACGCACCCGCACCACGGGCTCCGGCCTCGGGCTGCCGCTGTGCAAGCTGGTGGTGGAAGCCCACGGCGGTACCATCGAGCTCGAAAGCACCCTCGGCCAAGGCACCCTCTTCATCGTCGAGCTTCCCCGCCAGGCCGCCGATTGATCCGCTATCGGCCTGTGGCAGACTCGGGGCATGGCACGTAACGACTCGAGCCGTCTCGTCTACTCGACCGAAGACGGCGACCACCGCAAAGACTCACCACGGCCTACATCGTCATCCAAAGGCCGGTCGCGACCGTCGACCCCGAGCAAGCCTCCCAGAGACGGCGTCGTCCGGGTCAGCCGCCAAACCAAAGGCCGTAAAGGCAAGGGCGTCACGCTGGTGACCGGTGTGCCACTGCGTGGCGACGACCTCGCCCAGCTCGGCGGCGAGCTCAAGAAGCAATGTGGCTCCGGTGGTACCGTCAAAGACGGCGTGATCGAGATCCAGGGCGACCATCGCGACAAGCTCGTCACCCTGCTCGAGAAAAAAGGCTGGACGGTCAAACGAGCCGGAGGTTAGCAGTTGACTGCAACAGCCTCTCGAAAAAGAGAATCACCGAAAAATCGCTTCCGCACCGCTCTATGAAGCGACTCACCGCAGGAAATCGCAATCGACAGGCTCTCGATAGAAGCGATACGTCGAATACCGTTTTCCACGGGGTGTCAAATACGATGAATCGTGCATATTGCGATTCCACACC
>JBCDBH010000547.1:0-3007 GCA_039184055.1 Acidobacteriota bacterium | reverse complement strand
CGTCAAAAAAAGGAAAAGGCGGCTTCCAAGAGCCGCCCCTCCTCGCCGACCTTGTCGGATCGATCAGTCGATGAAGATGTAGCCGACGTTCTCCGAGTTGTGACTGGTCTCGGCGTCGTTCGAGGTCTCCTCGTCCATGATCACCGCGAAGAAGGTGTTGAACAAGGGCACCGAGGCCGAGTCGAAGCGCACGTTGGCCGGATCGGTGCCATCGTAGGTCTGGGCCGCGGCGAGGAATTTCGGGTTGTCACCCATGTTGGAGGGCGCGGTGATCAGAAACGCCTGGTCGGTGACCGAGTTACCCGTTCGAGCGACCTTGATGCGACTGCCGTTGGCGGTCGTGCTGCCGGTCTCGATCGCCACCCAATGCACGGTCTCGAAGGCGTGGTTGTCGTCGTTGGCCTCTTCTTCCTGCAGACGGAGCTCGAAGCCGGTCGACGAGACGTTACGCAACCGGACGACCACCGCCGAACCGCCGTTCTTGGTGGTGACGGTGGGAATGACCACCGGAGTCGAGTCGAAGGAGCGGCTGAAGCTTACCGTCACCCAGACTTCGTCGACCGACACATCACCGGCTTCGGCGTCGAGTGAGCCGAGGGTCGAAGCGCCTTTGGGCAACGCCAACCAGCTCGCCTTCTCGTTGTCATGGGTGCCGTTCAGGTAGTCCCACTCTTGCACACGGTGCTGAAAGGAGCTGTCGCTGACGTTGGCGAGACGCACGGTCGCCGGATCGGCGCCCTCGAACGACAGGGGACCCATCACCACGCGGGCGTTGGAGATTCCGCTGAGCGACACGGTGCGGGTGTTCTCGTCGATGGTCTCGCGACCGAAGGCGAAGACGTCGGTGCTGCCGGCGTTGATTTCGAGGTCGTAGAGCTGGGCATCGTTGTCGAAACCCGCCACCTCGAGGTAGTACGTACCGGCCGACAGGCTGTAGTCGCTCAGCGTCTCGACGCCACCCGCCGAGGTCGCATCGACCGCTTGGAGCACGGTCGAGCCATTGCTGTCGAGGATGTTGAACTCCAGGTCTTGCGTCGCGGTGGCGTTGTACGAGCTGCCCGCCGAACAGCTGCCATCGTTGTTCTGCGTACCCGACAAATAGGTGCTGCCGTTCGGTGTCACCGTCACGTTCAGGGGCGAGTATCCGTCGACGGTGAAGCTGTAGAAATCCGGATCACTGTCGTCGTCGATGCTCACCAGGTCGAGTGTCGTCGCGTTGCCGACGATCGAGCCGAGGCTGGTCGCGGTACCCGGCGTGTCGTTGGCCTCGAGGACATCGCCGAAGAGACGGTTGGCGGCCAGAATATCGTCGTATTGCGGGCCGTCGAATTGCGTCGTCAGGAAGGGCTCCATGAGCTTGGTCTTGTTCACAGGGCAGACGTGCTTCATCCCCAGACCGTGACCCAGCTCGTGGGCGATGATGTTGCGAAATTTGAGCTCGTTGCTGTAGTTGTTGGTGTCGTCGGTGTCGATCACCATGTCGGCACCCGAGCCCGGATAGTAGTTGTAGGCCAGGATGCCGCCGCTGCCGTCGATCGAGTGACCCGAGATCCGCACGTCACCACGGACACCGAGCACGCCCTCGTCGGAGTTGGAATCGACCAACGCGCCATCGTCGTTGGACTCGTAGACATAGGTGACCCCGGAAAGCTCGGTCCAGCGATCGAATGCCTGCTGGAAAAGCGCCAGCCAGGTCGCCTCGTCACCGTAGATGCCGTTCAGGAACGCGCGTAGATCCGAGCCCGAGGTGACCTCGCCCTCGTTCGGATAGGCCGCGTCGATCGTCGTGCCGTCCGGCACCACCGACCAGGTGATGGTGATCGGATCGCCCTGCGCCAGGCCGCTGCCGTCGGTCGCCGTTTCGTCCCAGGTATTGCTCACCACGTTGTAGCGATGCCCGACGCCGAGCGACGTGCCACGCTCACTGTCCTGCACCCGCGCGACCTTTTCGCGGGACGTGTGCTCCGCGAAACAAGCGATGGACGTTCCCGCTTCGGCGAAGAGCGAGGTCGGTAGCAAACTAAGCGTCAATGCGAGAGCGATGAGTTTCATGGCAGCACCTCATGTTCCGTATCGAATGGATCGAGGCTCGGTCCCCTCGACGGCCTCGTTGATCAGATGACCTATCGATAAAGCAAAGCAGGTGCCAGGCCTATCCCGGCAAAAAACACGTCCATGTGACCCGATCGAGACCCGCTGACGTAAACCCTGACGTCAAACCTGACGTCAGACGCTCGTTTTGAGCCAAGCAGCGGGTACCATGACTCCGATGATGGAAGGCGAAGCCACCGCGACGAGCTCATCCGCTACGCCACCCTGGGAAGCGATATCGCGTCCGTTCATGCTGATGTTCTGGGCGATGTTCTGGATCGTCATCGACATTCGGTTCGGTGGCTCCGCGGAATGGGGTGGCTCGGGTCTCAATATCGATCTTCTGCCCGACGTAGTCGGCTGGGTGATGATGGTCTCGGCGCTCGAGAAGCTCGACAAGCTCGATCTCCCCACCGCTCCCATCAAGCCGCTACGAACCCTCGCTCTGTGGTTGCTCGTCCTGTCGATCTTCGGTTGGGTTCAGCTTGAATTCACGGTCGCCACCGCGCCCGCAGCGTTCTTCCTCCCCTTGCTCTACCCGGTCAACCTGATCGAGACGATCGCTCATGTGTTCTTCTTCTGGAAGCTGGCCGGGTTGGTGATCGAGATCGCCGAGCGGCTAGACGACGAGAAGCTGAAAGAACAGGCGGACTTCCGTCGACGGTTCTACCTGTGGAGCATCGTCGCCGTCAACGTAACCGCGCTCATCGCCTTTGTGGTGTTTTGGGTCTTCCCGCTCCTGTTCCTGGCCACCCTGGTCGGGATCATCGCCACGATCTACTTCATGTTGTTGCTGTATGGGACCGCGCAACGCTGCCGAGCCGAGAGGTTCGCGGTGATCCCATCGCCCGCGGCCGCGCCCACCACGACGTCTACTGGAAGCGTCTACACCGCCCCACACCGATCAGCCGTACCG
>JBCDBH010000546.1:0-3009 GCA_039184055.1 Acidobacteriota bacterium | reverse complement strand
GCCGAGTTGACAGCGCACAATTTCTCGTGCACGATGATGAGCAAGTTCGCGCTTGAGCGCGGCGGCCTCGATAACGGCTCTCGGGCGGCCTGAGGGGCTGGGCGGGATGGGATCCGCCATCGTGGAACGAGCCTGGAAAGGAGGTGGTCCAGTGACAATTGCGCAACACGGTTCGATGGAGGTGGCGGCCCCGTAAAACGGGTTCCTCCATGACGTGGCGTCCGCTGGACGCGGTGAACCCGACCGGACGGGCCTCTGGCTCGAACCGTCGTTAACGGGGACACCCACCGCCACTGCCACGAGCCAAAAGCCCCGGCTCCCGTGAGGGACCCGGGGCTTTTTCACGTTCAGGGGGTGGTGAGCAATGCGGGCTTAGACGATCTCGAAACGGCGATAGGCGACGTTGTCGATTCCGATACAGAAGTTGTGGAAGGTGGCGAAATCAACGAAGTCCGCTGGCAGGGAGACCGGGTCGCCGGTGGCGTGGTCGAGTACGGCGAAGAGCACGATGGTGTCACCGGCGGTCAGGTTGCCGACCGCCCAGGTGATCTCGACGATCTCGCTGGCGCCGCGTTCGAGGTCGACGAGCTGTTGGGGGCCACGTTGTGTGTGGGTGAGCGGCGAAGCGGTGAGGTCGAGCTCGAAAAGCCGGCACCGCGCCTGCGGCTGGTCGGCGCTTCCCAGGTTGCGGGCTCGAATGTAGAAGAAATTGCCGTGCGCGCGCTGCACCGTGTCGGGCCGCAGGCGGGCGATCGAGTTGGCGAACAAGGCCGCGCGACCGGCTGGCGCCACGGTGCCGTTGCGCGCGATCACGTCGCCGAGCGCACTGCTCGTGACCACCAGGGGCGTCTCGCCGGAATCGGCGGGGGACGAGGACACCGAGAGGTTGACGGCGCCGATCAGCGGTCGCACACGTGGGCGACGCAGGCCGGGTCGGAGTTGGAAAAGCTCACGAGCCAGGTAGCGGCGCACCAGCGCCACGGGCGCCGTGGCGAGACTCGGAATGTCGTCGGCGCCCTGGCGAAAGGTCACGGTGAAGGGACCACTCGGATGGCCGTCGTCGATGGTCAGATCGGTGGCGCCTTGAAGGTTGAAGGGGCTCGCTTGGGTGCCACGCACGTAGCGGGTCGTGGCGCCTCCCGTCGGCAGGCCGAGACGAGGCTGCGCCGCACCGCCGAGGGTCAGGCTCGGCTGGGTGATGGGTGTATCGCCGGTGGGTAGGAAGGTAGCGAGCTCGAGATGATCGGCGCTGCTGGTGCGACGCGTCGCGGTGAGTCGGCAGGCGACCTTGCGTTCGGTGTCGAGCAAGGTCTCGATCTCGCGGACCTCCGTCTCGAGACTGTCTTCGGCGGCGCTCGTGATCGCCAAGATGACGAGGCGATCGACGGCGGCGATCGCCGCCGGCCAGTTGACGTTGATGTCGGCGACCCGTGGCATGCGGTTGTGGACCACGTCGAGACCGTCTCCCGGTCTCACCTCGGCGATGACCTGATCGGTGAGTCGGTGCCACGGCTGACTCACCGCGACCGGACGCGTGTCGGATTCGAAGCTCTCCCAGAAGTCGTCCGGTAGATCGGGCATGCCGCGGCTGGCGTCGGCCCACAGCACGACCAGACGTACCTCGCTGGCCGCGAAGGAACCCCGGTTGTGGATCTGTACGAATAGACGCTGTTGGGTGTCGGCGACCGGCTCCTGGTGCTCGACCACATCGAGCTCGGCACCATCGATGACCGTGTTGGCGGCGGCGCCCCGAGGATAGTGCTCGAGGTTTTTGATGTCGGGTGAGTGCACCAGCGTGGTGCTTTCCGCGAGGGAGGCAAAGGCATCGTAGCCGCCGCTCGGCGGTCGGGTGCTGCCGTCATCGAGCAGGTTGGCGCGGACGAAGAGCTGGACGTCCTGATGATCGGTGTCGGTGAGCCGGCGCTCCCAGGCGCCACGACCGTAGGTGGCTGCCCGCAGGGTACGGCGCCCCGGTACGATCGCCAGATCGATCACCTGGACATTGGGCAGACCTTCGTTGAACGGTGACCAGCTGTCGCCGCGATCGGTGGAGCGAAAGATACCCGCGTTGGTGGCGGCGTAGATCGTGTCGGGTTCGGCCGGGTCGAGCTCGAGCGCGTGCACCCCTTCGCGATAGCCATCTCGATCGAGGATCGAGCTGCCGACCTGGTTCCACGATCGACCGCCATCGACGGTCTTGAAAAGCAGACCGGGGTCGTCGCCACTTTGATAGCCGGGCATACCGACCAGGACGGTCTGTGGCTCGCGTGGATGAACGATGATCGCTTCGGCGTAGCGTTGCCATTGGAGGAAGAGCTCACTCGTCTTTTCGCTCCATTGCTCGCCGTCGTCCTCGGAGACCCACAGCCGGCCGTCCGCGCCTCCGACCCAGACGGTATCCGGATGGCTGGTTGCGTAGTGGATGGCGGTGGGCTCGCCCTGCAGGTTGCTGTCGTCGCTGCCGTTGCGGGGCTGAGCGATCGCCAGATCACAACGGATGCTCGGCCGTTGCGCCGCCGCGACGGCCGCGAGCTCGCTGCGAATAAACCGACACACCTCCTCGACGGTCGCTTTGGCGCGGGCGATGAAATCGCCGCTCGTGAAGGTGATGGTGACGGTCGGCTGGGTGCCGTCGGAGAGGGTCAGGGTGAGGTCGGCGCCACCCGTGCTCGGCATGAGGTCGTAGTGATTGGCGAAGGTATTGGCATCGTTCCAATCGTACGGGGGGCGGCGCGTGTCGAAGCCGTCTCGGGTCCCGGCGGTGAGGCCGAGGCGCGTCAGGGCCGTGCCGCCGACCGTGACCTGTCGGCCACCGGTGCCGGTGAGGCGCAGCCATTTTCGGACGGTCACCGCCACGGCTTGGAGGTGCTCGCGATCCGTGCCGAGGGCGTCGTTGATGGCTCGCGCGAGGGCCGGAAGCTGGGGCACATAACGGCGATCGCTTCCACCCTTGACGAAGCACTATCCCGCGCGACTCAAGCCCGAGCCTCTCTGAATCTCTAGAATTTT
>JBCDBH010000545.1:0-3010 GCA_039184055.1 Acidobacteriota bacterium | reverse complement strand
TTGATCGGTTTTTCTTTGGTCGAAGTCGAACCCGACCGCGCGGTCATGCGACTCGAGGTCGACGATCGCCATACCAGTCCCCTGGGCACGCTGCACGGCGGGATCCTCTGTGACATCGCCGATGGCGCCATGGGATGTGCGTGGGCGACTCGACTCGCCGAAGGCGAGAGCTACACGACGCTCGAGCTCAAGATCAACTTTCTCCGGCCGGTCTGGAAGGGCGTGCTTCACGCCGAGGCCAAGGTCGTCCGGGGCGGCAAGACCGTGGGCTTGATCGAGGCTCGCGTCACCGACGAAGAGGGACGTTTGATGGCTTTCGCCACCTCGACGTGTATGACCTTGCGAGGCGAGAAGGCTTCAGGGCGCTAACGGCGCGCTACTCTCTTCCAAAAGAAAAGGCCCCGGTATCGCCGGGGCCTTTTGCATTCCGATCGACTACGTTCTGATCGAAAAGTAATCAGTTGTCGGCGAGCATCGCCTCGATGGCGGCGAGACGCTCCTCGAGCTCGGCGATACGATCGTCCTTCTCTTGGATCGAATCGTTGAGCTGAACGATGTAGAGGTGAGCCTTCTCAAGCTCTTCGAGCATACCGGTGTTGCGTGCACCGAGCTCGACGATCTCCTTGCCTTCTTCATCGACCGTGCGACCCGGCACGGCCGGCAGGTGCTTGTTCTCCTGCATGAAAGCCGCCTGGTCTTCGATCGACATCAACTCGTAATCGTCGTCGAAGACATAGTCGGCGAACAGCGTTGTCGCGCTGCGCTGGAAGATCGGACCGTTGACGTCGAGTGCGATCTCGCCCGCCGGGATTGCGGTCGGTGCGATCATCGAAGTGGAACCAATGTTGACCTTGCGCGCGCGTAGCACGAGCATGTTGTTCTGCACGTTCGCACCGAAGATCTTGAACGGCGGGTTCGAGGGCTGATCCTCGTTCGAGATCACGAAGGTGCCGTTGTTGCGTGACTCGAGCTGCCACGGGAAACCGTTGGGATCGGTCGACTCGATGATGAAGCCAGCCTCGACGTCGTTGACGAGCGACATCTGCGGCGAGATGTTCTGAGCGTTCGTGGTCGTGATTGCAACGTCACCGCGGACCTCGAGCTTGGCGTTCGGGGCGTCAGTACCGATACCGACCTGGCTCTGTGCGTCGAGAGCCAGGGTGTTTTCGTCGGCACCTGGCTTGATCTTGAAAGCGAGTTGCGAGCCGTTGGTGACGTCACGGACGAAGAAGTTGGCCTCGTTGCCGGCGATGTCCCAGGTCTGCGGCGTGAAACCCGAGGCACCGGTCTGCTCGAGACGAACGGTCGGCGTATCGCCATCGGCGATGTGCAGCTCGACGACCGGAGCCGAGGTGTTCAGACCGAGATCACCCTGCTGGTCGACGTACATGGCGTGGTTGCCGGCGCCATTGCGAATCCGGAACGGGATGGTGCCCGCATCCGATTCTTCGATCGCCAGGTAGTTCTCACCACCATTGCCCGTCTCGTTGGCGAGGATACGCCAGTCGGTGGTCGGGAAAGACGCCGAGTTCGAGGTGTCGTTGAAGTGGATGCGAAGGTTGTTCTCTTTCAGCCGCAGGGTGTCGAAGCCGAAGCTCTCACCGTTGACACAGTCGAGACCGACACAGGCGCTACCCACGACAATCAGATCGGTGTTGATCACCTGAGCGAGCGTGACGCCACCCGAGGCCACCTCTTCGATCGCACCATCGTTGGGCAGCACGACCGAGCCGTTGACAAGGGTAAAGCTACCGTACGACAACGCGCCAGCCGGCACGTCCGGACGGGGGCCACCATTCGCACGGGCCTCGGCGAGAGCGTTTTGATCCGCCCAGCTGAGCGCAGGGTTGGCACGTAGCTCCCAGTTGTAGGTTCCGTCGGCCAAGCCCGACACAGCGATAGCCGGAGTGGCGGTTCCGGCGAAACGCTCGACGCTCGAGAATTCGTTCGGGCCGCTGACCACGAGGTCGAAGCTGGCCCAACTACCCTGGGTAACGATCATCACACCCGGGCCACCAGAGGCCGGGTTGGCAAAATCCTGGGCGAGGACTGGGAACGCCAGCAGGAGGGTGGCGACAAAGGCTATGCACACAGTTTTGGAACGCATGGGTTCTCCTTTTGATTTCCGTATCCGCTCTCGCACATGCCAAATAATCTCCGCCGATTGCCGACGGCGATGGACGCACTTCATGGGGGTGATACGCCCGTAATCCGGCACAGCTCGGTGGAATAGACTTCATTCTAGCGTAAGGGAGGCACTTACGTCTCATGCGTCGATGACTTCGGCTAGGCGAATCGTCCAAAAACAAAACACGCCCCGGCGTCGCCAGGGCGTGTCTAGAGCAAGAGAAACGTACCAAGATCGATATCGGTCTAGATATCGATCTCAGATCCTTTGGCTCAGTTCTTTTCGATCGCCGCCTCGATCGCCGCCAGACGGTCGAGCAGCTCGCTGTTCATCGCCTTGAGCGAGGTCAGCTCGTCGCGCAGCTCGGTGTTCGCCGCTTCCAGCTCGACCTGATCCTCATGGAGCTCGACGATGTAGAGGTGAGCTTTTTCGAGCTCTTCGAGCATGCCTTTGTTACGCGCACCGATCTCGACGATCTCGCGTCCGTCCTCGGTGACTTGGCGGCTCGGCACGGCGGGAAGGTGCTTGTTCTCGCGCATGAACGTCGCCTGGTCGGCGATCGGCAAGAGCTCGTAGTCATCGTCGAAAACATAGTCGGCGTGCAACACCGCGCCACGCTGGTAAATCGGACCGTTGACGTCGAGCACGGACTCACCACCCGCTCCATTGACTGGATTGGTGGTACCGATACCGACCGCCTGACGACGAACGATCAACACGTCGTCGCCGATGTTGGAGCCGAAAATCTGGAAAGGAATGTTGGCCGGCTGCGCCTCGCTCGAGACCGTGAACAGGCCGTTGGTGCGTGACTCGACTAGGAACGAGACACCGCCTCCACCTTCGGCGTCGAGCAGGATTCCGGCGTTGTCCGAGTCCTCGTCG
>JBCDBH010000544.1:0-3029 GCA_039184055.1 Acidobacteriota bacterium | reverse complement strand
GGTCATTCCTGCGGCGAGTGTTTCTGTCGCTCAGGGAGCCACCATGGAGGGTAGCGTGTCGCGTTGTGTCTTTGCAAGCGATTTAAAGATATGTACTTACGGGTTTTGATACCTTTGTACCGAGATCTTTCAAAAGGAGCCATTGACAAGTCGTTGGTAACGACATAAAACATATCTGAACCACCCCGTGAGGTGCCCATCATGTCCATGGCTCGCTGTGTGTCGATCGTTTTTGGTCTGTTCTTGATCGCTCCGATCACGACGGTGGCGGAGGAGAGTGGTGAAACGGTGTTTCTGGCGCAGAAGTGTCAGCTTTGTCACGCCGTACCGGCCGCCGATATCGAAGCGAAGACGAAGTCCGCGAAACTCTTGGGCCCGGATCTCGGCGTCGAGCCGCTGGCGCCGGTCGAGGAGCTCGGGCCGTATTTGCGTCAGGAAACCGAGCTCGACGGGGTCAAACACAAGAAGAAATTCAACGGCACCGACGAAGAGCTCGCCGCGATGGCAGCCTGGCTCGATAGCCTCGTCACCGAGGGAAGCTGACGAACGGAGGTGCGATCGTGGAGTGGATCGTCACGGGGATTGCGCTGGTTTCCGTCGTCCTCATCGCCTTGCTCGCGTCACGGCCTCAGCTGACCCGTGGCCACGCGGGTAAAGCCATTGCATTCGTGGCGATGTTCGTGTTGCCGTCGCTCGTCACCGCGGTGGGTGTGCAAGTGCATCTCGAACGCGCGAAGTCGACCGAGTTCTGCTTGTCCTGCCACGAGATGGAGCCGTATGGAGAGAGTCTCCACGTGGCTGATCCCACCTGGGTGGCTGCCAATCATTTTCTGAGCAACCGGGTGGCGCGTGATCAGGCTTGCTATACCTGCCACACGCAATACACCATGTTCGGTGACGTCAACGCCAAGCTGGCCGGTCTCAAACACCTGTGGATCCACTACACGGGCGACATTCCAGAGACCATCGAGCTGTATCAGCCCTACAACAACCGTGAATGCCTGCATTGCCACGGTGCCGCGCGTAACTACCTGGAAAATGAATTCCACGACGGCATGATCGCTGAGATGGCGAGCGGCGAGGTCTCGTGTCTCGATTGCCACGGCCCCGTACACGATGTCGAGTCGGTGGACGATATGGAGATCTGGGAGGCGCCATGAATACGCGCGGATTTCGTCTTGCCGCCGGCTTGCTGATCGTCGGTTTGCTGGTCGAAGTCGCGACGCTCTTCTTCGGCGGCCCCGAGTCGTTCATGGCGTTCGCTGGCTTGGGAGCTTTGCTCGTCGCCGTGGGGATCGTGCTCTATCTGCTTGCGGTTTTGCGCGCGGGGAGCGCCGGAGAATCATCAGGCGGTTGAATACTGGAAGTAGCTGGCTGCATGCTTCTCTTCGAAGTCTGTGAACAGTTCTGGATGCACACAAGCCGCGAGGATCTCCAGCGACTCGACCAGGCGCGGCCCAGGACGATTGAAGTAGGCATTGCCGTCGGCGACGTAGACTCGATGCAGGCGCGACGCGCGCCAATGAGACGGTAGCTTGTGTTCGAGAAGCTCGATTTCTTGTCGCGTCCGAGCGAGATCGAAGCCACAGGGTTTGACCAGAACGACATCGGGATCGAGCTCGACCAACTCCTCAGCGCTCAGGGTGGGAGCGTGTTCGCCGGGCTGGGTGACGAGCGGCTCGCCTCCCGCGAGACGCACCAGCTCGGGCATCCATGTCCCTCCGACCATGATCGGATCGAGCCACTCGATGGTGAGCACGGTGGGTCGCTCGGAGATGCTGGTGGTACGTCGGGCTATGGCTGCGCACCGTTGCTCGATCTCGGCGACCACGTCGGCGCCTCGCCGGCCGAGCGCGTCACCCACGGTTAGGATGTCACGCCACACGTCGCCGAGCCGGCGAGGTTCGAGACTGACGATCTCGATGTCGTCACGGGCGAGCTCGTGCAGCGCTCGACGTACGTCGTCGAGCGACACGGCGCAGACATCACACAGACTTTGGGTGACGACGACATCGGGTTCGAGCTCGCGCAGCAGGTCGACGTCGACTTCGTAGACGGCGAGCGCGTCTTCCAGCGTTTTTCGCACCACCCGGTCGATTTCGTCGCTACGCTCGGGAAGGGTGAACCGTGGCCGCGTGAGGACGGGCAGTTGATCGACTCCCGGTGGGTGGTCGCATTCGTGTGACACGCCGACGAGCTGGTCACGCGCGCCCAGGACACAGACGATCTCGGTGGCGGAAGGGAGCAGCGAGACGATGCGGAGCGCCGAGTCTTTCTTCTTGGGCACAGGCTGTGCCACTACGGATTCTCGTTCGGTTCGATGGTGAGCTCGGCGAAGGCGGTTTCGAGCGAGTCGAGATTGTCGAGCACGTGGCGGAATTGGTCGCCAAAATCAGTCAAGTTGTATTCGACCCGGGGTGGCACCTCAGGATAGGAGTGTTTCTCGAGCACGCGGAATTGCACGAGCTTGCGCAGGCAGTCGTTCAATACCTTGGCGGATAGACCCTCGACACTTCGTTCCATCTCGCCCGGTCGCACGGTGCCTCCGACCACCAGGTCGAGCACGGTCAACGACCACTTGCAGCCGATGATGGTCTCCACCATGCGGCCGACGCGGCGTGGTGGGATCCGGCGACTGATTTTTTGTCCGTTTGTTTTCGACAAGTTACACCTTTTTGTGGGTACCCCACCGTTTTGTGCCCGGTTGTCGGGGGTGGTGCGCGCTCATACGCTGGCTCCTCACAACCGCTCGGTTGCGCCCCGAGCACAGGAGGTACGACATGGAAGAGTTTACGGGAAAGAAGCTGTTGGTCGTCGGCGGAACGAGCGGGATCGGTCGTGCCGTGGCGGCGTTGGTTCGCAGAGGTGGTGGCGAGGTCGTGGTGATCGGTCGTCGCGAGGAGAGGTTGGCCGAGGTGGTCGAATCGCTGGGCGTGATCGGGATCGCCACGGATTTGAACGATCGCGCGGCGGTCGCGTCTCTGTGCGAGCGGCTCGGCCATGAGCATGGCGATATCGATTTGCTGGTC
>JBCDBH010000543.1:0-3042 GCA_039184055.1 Acidobacteriota bacterium | reverse complement strand
GCCTCGGGTGTTTCCGCATCCAGAGGCGCCAGCCCCATGAAAGAAAGGGCGACGAACCAACCGACCAGCAAGGGAATCGCCTCATGCGACATGGCGCGGAGCATATACCGCGCTCCGTGGCCTGATCTGAGCACGGTCGATCTGAGCGCGCGATCCCCCTGACTGAGCGAAAAATCCGATACATTGACTTGATGGTACGCAGACTTCTCCTTCTCGCCGTGATCGCCGTGCTCGCCCTGGTGTCGATTCTCGCCCTTCGCGCCATGCAGCTCGGTGGCGACGCGCAGCCCATCGGTGAGCCCGCGGAGCTCGAGCCGGTCGATATCGCTGGCGCTACCGAGCGATTCGCAGAAGCCATTCGCATTGCCACCATTTCACGCTCCGCCGACGACTTCGAGCGCGAGGCCCTCGTCGAGCTGCACCAATTGCTCGCCGATCGCTTTCCCCTGACCCACGCCACGCTCGACCGTGAGGTCGTCGGTGAAGCCAGTCTGCTCTACCGCTGGCCGGGACGCTCTCCGGCCCTCGAGCCTCTGGTGCTGATGGGACATCTCGACGTCGTGCCGGCGGTGGCCACCGATTGGACCCATCCGCCGTTCTCCGGATTTGTCGACGACGAATTCATTTGGGGACGTGGCACGATCGACAACAAAGTGAACGTGCTCGGTGCGCTCGAGGCCGTGGAGCACTTGCTGGCACGTGGCTTTGCTCCCACTCGCACGGTCTATTTGGCCTTTGGCCATGACGAGGAGGTCGGGGGGCGGGGCGCCCAGGCGATCGCCCAACGACTCGCCGACGCGAATATCGAGCCCTTCATGATTCTCGACGAAGGCGGCCTGGTGCTCCGTGGCGGTATGCCCGGAGTCGAGCGTCCCGTAGCCCTGCTCGGGGCGGCCGAAAAAGGCTATGTGTCCTTGCGTCTCGAAGCCAGCGGCACGGGTGGCCATAGCTCGATGCCGCCTCGCGAGCACGCCGTCGGAGTGCTCGCCCGCGCCCTCGTCGCGCTCGATGAGCATCCGATGCCGGCGCGCTACGACGGGCTCACCGCCGACTTCTTCGGCGCCCTGGCGCCCGAGATGCCTTTTTCCCGCCGCGTGATCTTCGCCAATCTCTGGTTGCTCGAACCCTTGGTGATCGAGGCCCTGTCGTCCATACCCGGCACCAACGCCATGCTGCGCACCACCACCGCGCCGACCATGCTCGAGGGCAGCCCGAAGGACAATATCCTGCCGCGTTCGGTCAGCGCGGTCGTCAACTTCCGGATCCATCCCGAAGATCGATCGGCCGATGTGATCGATCATGTCCGTCGGGTGATCGACGACGAACGGGTGACCGTCGAACCCACCAGCCTCCTTTCCGAGCCGGCGACCGTGGCGCCGGTAGAGGGTGAAGCATGGGACGCCTTGACGTCAGCGGTACGGACGGTCTACTCCGACGCCATCCTCGCACCGTCGCTGGTCGTCGCCGCGACCGACGCGCGCCACTATCGCCGGCTGACCGATCGGGTCTACAACTTCACCCCGGTGGTGCTGACCGAAGACGACCTGACACGGATTCACGGCGTCGACGAACGGATCGGTATTGATACCTACGCCGATACCATTCGCTTTTATCGCGAGCTGATTCGAGTGGTGGCGGGAGGTTGAGAGGAGATTTCGGGCACTAACGGGAAAAGCTAGACGGCAATCAGTTCACCGGGCCAAGCGGATCGTCGTCTTCATCGAGCGGCACGATGTCGTCGAAAAGCGCGGCGAGACCATCATCGTCTTCGAGCATGGCGGCCACGGCGTCGTCATCGATTTCGGTGGTGGAAGGCAGGGTTTCGAGAAGCACGTCGATGTCTTCGGCGAGCGACCGGGCAGGTTTGATACGTCGACCCAAGCGACGTAGGAAATCGTAGCGATCGACGCCGGTATGCTCCAGGATGAGCTCGAAAACATCGAGCCGAAGCACCGCCCGACCGCGCAACACACGTCTGAGATGACCGGGAATCGCCCCACGACGAGCCAGCGCGAGATCGATCGATTCGAGATCACCATGCTCTCGAACCACTCGTCTTAGCTCATCCAATAAGATTCGCGCGCTGCGCGCGCCACGGCTCGACATCAACTGAGCGTAGCCGACGCTCAGCGTCCGGTCAATTGATTTCGTATCTCCCGTGATGTCGTAAAAGTCCCGCAAAAGATTGAATCAGACGACGATCCACACCACCACGGCGGCGCTCGCCAGGAGCAACAACACCAGGATCAGATCGGCCCAGGAGGGCGCGGCTTCGTCCTGCAGAAAAGGGTTGTTGCGTTCCGTCAAGAAACTCCAAAATCCGGAGATCAGAATCACCCCGAGCGTCAGGGTGGTGGTGAGCGCGACGCCACCCAGCCACAGGCGCATCTGACCCATGTCTTCCCCGGGGGTCATCGCCATCGCTTCGTCGAGGTTGAAGATCAAAAAGGCGACGACCAGATTGGTCACCAACACCAGGAGACCTGCGATGCGGACCTGGTGATGCGTCATGCGGTCACGCTACGAGCCGACACAGGGTCGCGGCGAGAAAGGCCGCATAGTTGCCCACCGCGTAGCCGATGAGCGCCATCAGGATCGAGACCGGCACCAGGCTCTCGCGATGCGCCGACGCGACCACCGGCGCCGACGCCGCGCCACCGATGTTGGCCGCCGAGGCGATCGCCGCGCTCAGGTCGTCACCTTGTAGTTCAAGATCAGGTCGTCACCGGTCTTGCCCCGGATACCCCAGTCGGCCATCGGCGTTTCGATGATGGTGATTTCGATCGCGTCGACCGGAACGCCGGTTGCCGCCGGGACCGCCTGCATCAGGCCATGGAGACAGGCCTTTTTGCTCTCCCGGCTGCGGCCCTCGAACATCAGGATCTCGATCACCGTATAGCCGTTGCCGCGATCCGCCGGATGGATGAAGTCGGCGTCATCCAAGGCGATGAAGCGATGGAACCGCTTGTCCTCGGGCAGGCCGATCGCCTCCATCATCACCTGATGAATGGCGTCTGACAGGCGCTGGCGTACCGCGTCGAT
>JBCDBH010000542.1:0-3055 GCA_039184055.1 Acidobacteriota bacterium | reverse complement strand
TGGGTGATGAAGAACTGGCTACCGTTGGTGCCGGGGCCAGCGTTGGCCATCGACAGGATGCCTGCGCTGTCGTGACGGAGCGACGCGTCGAACTCGTCTTCGAAGCGATACCCCGGGCCACCGCGACCGGTGCCGGTGGGATCACCACCCTGGATGACGAAATCGGGGACGACGCGATGGAAAACGATGCCGTCGAAATATCCACGTTGAATGAGATTGGCGAAGCTGGCGATCGTCAGCGGCACCTTCTCATCGTAAAGCTCGGCTTTGATGGTGCCTTTATTGGTCTCGAAAATGACGTACAAGGGGCTATCCTCCACGGCGGCCGGGGCCGCTTCTTCCTGAGCGGTCGCCGCGCCTGCCACGACAGCCAGCGCCAGCGTAACGAGTGCGAAACGTCGAAGCGTCGACACGGTACGATTCCTCCTCGATGGGCGATCAAAACAATGCGTCGTCCTACACGACGCACCGAAGCAGCAATATAGCAGAGGCTGTCGAACGGCCCGTCGGCGTGGTGCTCGCCGGGGGCCGATCACGTCGCATGGGGCGTGACAAAGCCGTGCTCATGGTCGATGGTGAAACGCTCGCCGGTCGTGCCACGCGGCTGCTCGGCGCGGTGTGCGACGAGGTGGTGGTCGCCGATCGAGGGCGCGGCGTCGTGCCGGGGCAGCGCTCGCTCGACGACGGACCCGGTGCCGGTCCCGCGGCCGGCATTCTTGGTGCCGCGGCGGCATGTCCGGGGCGTCCACTTCTCGTGCTGGCCTGCGACATGCCTCGGGTGAGCCTCGACGTGCTGCACGCGCTCGATCGCACGGTGAAAGGCGAAGCTGTTGTCCCACGACATCGAGACGAGCTTGGCGACATCAGCATCGAGCCTTTGTGCGCGCTTTATCGGTTGCGGGCGCTCGAGGTGCTTCGCGCCAGGGTGGAACGTGGCGAGCTCGCCATGATGGGCTTGATCGACCAGCTCGAGGTGAGCTTTCTCGACGTCGACGATGCGTCGATCTTCACCAATCTCAACCGACCGACCGATCTCGATGACGCACTTCTTTAGCCCGCATGGCCATCACTGGGCGAAGTCTTCGATCCGCGTGAGGTTGTATTTGTCCTTCGTCCAATCCAGCTCGATCAGCGCCCAATTGCTTTCGGTGGTGATCGGTTCGGTAGGCGGACCGTCGAAGCTGTTGATGACCGCCAAAGTCAATTGGCCGTTTTCGATCTTGTAGACCGATACCACCACCTTGCCGATGTCTTTGTCTTTTCCGGTGCTGTCTTTGACGATGGTGGTGTGGATCTGCTGTGGGTAGGTGTCCGATGGCAGGATGAAGGTGGTTTCGTACCAGAAGTCGTCGCGGGCTTTGAAATGCAGCGTGTCACCCTTGATGGTGATGGTGCACGGACCTCCGGGTCCGTTGCCTTGCCAGGTGCCCTCGAGACTCGCATCTCGAACAGTCGAATCATCGGTGGCGGCGTGGAGGGGACCGGTGACGAGAACGGCGGTGAAGAGAACGGCGACGGCGAGCGGCGGGATCGATGGGAAGCGTGGCGATCGTTGTTTCATGAGGCTTCGACCTTACCCGGCGATGTGTCGAAGC
Source organism: Acidobacteriota bacterium (assembly GCA_039184055.1). Classification (GTDB taxonomy): domain Bacteria; phylum Acidobacteriota; class Thermoanaerobaculia; order Multivoradales; family J023; genus JBCDBH01. The sequence continues at coordinate 1,460 of JBCDBH010000542.1, read as the reverse complement.
CGGGTACTGTCCTTGTAAAAGGGCGCCTCAGGCCAACATCCGCCGTCGAAAGCTCTCGAGCCAGTGCGTGCTCAAACCGGGGAGAGTCGCGAGCTCTTCGATGTGCTCGCGGTCGAGCTTCTTGTCGAGATAGGCCCTGATCACTCGAGCCACCGACCATGCCGTTTGTGTGCGATCGATCAGCTCGATGGGGTCGCCGACTCGTGCCTCGCCTGCTTCGAGCACACGGGCGTACCAGCCGGTATGACCGGTGTCGAGAAAGGCGGTCGCCATGTCGTCGACACCGGTGTGACGTACGAGCTTCCAGCAAGGCACGCGCCCTTGGGAGACCTGGATGATCGCGGTGCCGATCCGAAAGCTGTCACCGATGCAGACGCCTGTTTCGTCGAAGCGATCCACCGAGAGGTTCTCACCCACGCCTCCCGGCCGCAGAGTGGCGAGATCACCGAAGCGTTCGCGCCACGTCTGGTAGTGCTGAACGGGATAGTGATGAAGCGCGCGTTCGGGGCCGCCGTGCACGCGCGGGTCGGCCTGCTGATCGCCTTCGATGCCAGAGCGCAGGATGCGTACGGGCCCCTCGACGGGCTTTTTGTCGATCGCCGAGGGTGCCTTGTCCGCCCACCGGGTTTTGGATGGGCCCCGAAAAAGAGCGCCGATGGTCGCGGACGTGCCGATGTCGAGCGGCTTCATGGTCGACTGATCTTCGTCCACTGATAGCTCGATTCGAGCGGCGGTCCGTCGCCTTCGCCGAGCATCCACAGAACGGCGGGTTTGGGGTCGAGCTGACCGAGCCGGCGCTGACCGACATAGTGGCTGAGCACGAAGAGGCTGGCGGCGACGGCTTGCGCGTCGGCGGCGCCGGGGGTGGAAACGAGCACCGCGACGGTGCCGCTGGCTAGCGAGCCGGTGCGCATATCGCCACGGGGCGTGGGGTCGTTGGTCGATACCCAGGCGACGCTGCGGTCACGGAGGTACACGGCTTCGATGCTTCGCTGTTGGCCGGGGAAAGTCGGCGGCTCGAAATACCAGCCTCGACCGGCGGCGCCACCACCGAGCCCGCGGACGACCCGAGGCGTTTCGACCCATAGATTGCTGGCGCCCGCGGCGGTCAGCGTCTCGACGGCGCGGTCCACCGCGAAGCCTTGCGCCATGGCGCGCAGATCGACCCGGCTGCCGGCGGCGAGCGCGACGCGGGTGTCACCGCCTTCGGGATCGATATCGATTCGCACCAGCTCACAGGCGGCGCCACGGAGCGCCTGGTCGAAGCGCACCGGATCGACCTCGACCCCGCCCTCGAGTCGTTCCCATTGCGCGTAGACGTGTCCGCCCAAAGGGCTCCACGAGGAGTCCGACCACAGGCAGAAGGCGAGCGCGCGCTGCAGCAGCGGAATGAGCTCGGGAGCGAGCACGATCGCATCGCCCCCAGCGGCACGATTGAGCGCGCCGATGCCATGCGGCGC
>JBCDBH010000541.1:0-3082 GCA_039184055.1 Acidobacteriota bacterium | reverse complement strand
TCCAGCAGACGCGGTTGACGAGCTCGCCGTGACCCATATCCAGCTGGGCCAGATCTACCGCAGCGCTGGTGACGCGGATCGCGCGGTGGTGCACTATCGCGAGTCGATCCGCTACCGGGAGACGCAAGGCAATGTCTATGGCGCGTCCGAAACACGGTTCAACGCCGCTCTGGCCCTCGCCCAAGCCAGACGCCCGAACGACGCCCTGGACTACGCCCGGGCCGCCCTGCGTGGCTTCGAGAGCTTCGGGGAGCGCGCGGCGAGCGAGTCTCAGCAGACGCGGCAGATGATCGAGATGATCGAGAAGGTGCTTTGAGGTAGAGCTCCTGGCGTGACGGCCAATTGTCAATCCGCGCCTGAAGGCTTATCCTGAGAATCAGCTCTCAACGCCAACCGCCCCGGAGGAAGCCCCCATGCCTCGATTTGCGACCTTCCTGTTTCTCGTTCTGGCACTCGGTGCTGCTCCAATCCTGGCGCAATCCTTCAACGTCGATTTTGGCCCGGCCGATGCGGTGCCTCCGGCGACCTACGGTGCCGCTGGACAGGCCGGGGTATGGAATGGCTTCCTGGGCTTGCACGGCACGACCGAGGTGAACCTGGTGGCGATCGACGGCTTACCGACTTCGGTGTCGATGACGCAGATCGGCGGCTTTGAGAATCTGACCGCCGATGACCCCGCCACAAGTGGTGCGGATGCCGCGCTGCTCGACGATTATCTGGTGACGTATGACGCCGTGTTGGAGTCGTGTCTGTTTTTCGACGGTCTCGAGGCGGGTGAGTACGAGGTTTTGATCTATGCCTGGATGCCTCTCGCTCCGACGGTGATGGGCTATACCAGCGTCGATCAGGAGATCGGTTTTCCACACTACGAGGTCGGCGGCCCCTGGGCCGGCCAGCATCAACAGCTGGTGACGTACTCCCGGCACACGGCCACGGTTGGTGCCGACGGCAACTTGGATATGCACTCCGGCATTGTCCCTGGCGCCAGCCCATTACTTGGAGCGGCCCTCAACGGCGTGCAGATCCGGCGTATCTCCTTGTTCGCTGATGGTTTCGAGAGTGGCGATCTGAGCGCCTGGAGCAGCGCGGTCCCCTGAGCTTGGCGTCGACAGCGTCATCGTCGGGTCTTTCTTGATGATATCGTATTCTCAATAGAGAGCAGCGAGGGAGATCACTAGAAGGAGACCGCCATGCGCCTGATGCCCGATGACCTCCGACAGGCGCTGCGTCATGCGCGTCGTCGTCCTACGTTTGCGATCGGCGTCATCCTCACGATAGCGCTCGGTATCGGTGCGAGTGTTGCGATGGTGAGCGTGGTCGACGCCGTGCTCGTTCGCGAGCTGCCTTATGAACAGGCCGATGAGCTGGTGATTCTTCGCAGCAGCTCTCCGGAGCACGGCGCTGAGCCGGTGTCACCCTCGGTTCCCGACTATTTGGATTGGCGCGACCGGACGCGTAGCTTTTCCGGGCTCGCGGCGTTCGTCACCATTCCCTACAACCTGCCGTTCGGTGACCGGGCGTTTCCTGTCGAGGTGAATTTCGCCTCGGCGGATCTTTTTAAGGTACTTGGGGCACAGCCTGCTCTCGGGCGGGTGTTCACGCACGCCGAGGAGCAGCCTGGCGACGATTTGCACACGGTCATCTTGAGCCACCACCTGTGGATGGAACGGTTCGAGGGCGATCCCACGGTGCTTGGTCGTACTGTCCTGCTCGACACGACGCCGTATGTGGTGGTGGGCGTGATGCCACCCGATTTCACCTTCGGTTTTCGTTTTGCGCGCAATGCCGATGCCTGGGCGCCGCTCGAGAGCTGGTTCGCGCGCTACGACTCGACGATGCGATCCACGAACCGTGGCAATCGCGCCTATTACAACGTGGTGGCTCGCCTTGCGCCGGGGATGGACGCGACCACGGCGGAGCGCGATCTCGACAGCGTTGCCCGCGCGCTCGCCGCGGAGTATCCCGACACCAACAAAGATGTCGGCGCGGTCGTGACGCCGCTGCGTGAGCTGGAGGTCGGCGGTCTCCAAGCCTTCGTGCTGCCGCTGCTCGGAGCGACCGTGCTCGTGCTGCTGCTCGCCTGTGCCAACGCGACGAATCTCGTTCTGGCCCGCGCTGTCGCCCTCGAACGCAACACGGCGGTGCGCACGGCGCTCGGTGCCGGTCGCTGGGCGGTGGCCCGGGCGTTGATCGTGGAGTGTGGCGTGCTCGCGCTCGTCGGCAGCCTGTTGGGGGCGGCGCTCGCGTCGCTGGCGGTCGAGGTGATGCGCGCGGCGGTGCCGGTCGAGCTGCCGCTGTGGATGAGCTTCGCGGTCGACCACCGAACCTTGACGCTCGCCGTGATCGCCGGGGTGATCGTGGGGGTCGGCGTCAGCATCGCGCCCGCGCTGCATGGCCTTCGGCTCGATATCGTGACGACCTTGCGTAGCGGTGGACGCGGTGGAATGGCGACGGTGGGAGCGCGACGGATCCGGTCGGGGCTCGTGGTGGTGCAGGTCGCGCTCGCCGTGGTCCTGCTGGTCGGCGCGGGTCTCCTTGCCCGGAGCGTGTTGGCCCTGTCCAAAGTTGACCCCGGGCTCGATTCGCAACACCTGATCGCCGCGTACGTTTCGCCACCCGGGGACAAATATCGTGGCAGCGATCAATTTCCTCCCTACGCCGAGCTCTACACGTCGGTGCTCGAGCGATTGCGTGCGCTCCCGGGTGTCGTGGCGGCGGGTGGGGCCAACGTGATCCCGAACGATGGCGAGATGGCCTATTACTCGGGAGCCGTGCTCGAGCGTGAAGGGGACACGCCCGAGGCTTTGCGGAACGCGCCACCGGTCCGGGTGATTCGGGCGAGCTCGAGCTATTTCGACGTTGCCGGCATTCCGATCATCGCGGGTCGCGCGCTGCGCGACACCGACCTGTTGGGCACGCTACGCGTCGCGGTCGTGGGGCAGTCGACCGCCCGTCGATTGTGGCCAGAGGAGAGCCCGCTCGGCAAACGGTTCCGTCGCCCGGCGCCGATCGGCAGCGGACAGTGGATCACCGTGGTCGGGGTCGCCGCCGACGTGCACTATGCGGGGCTCGACCGTACCCC
>JBCDBH010000540.1:0-3134 GCA_039184055.1 Acidobacteriota bacterium | reverse complement strand
GAGCCGTCCGGGTGCGTCGCCGACACGAGCCGCGCGATGTAGCGCGCCACGGGCTTCGGCAGGAACACGCGATCGACGAGGCCGAAGAGCTCGTCGAGCTCTTCGTTGGACAGCGCGCGCTCGAGCGGCGGCGAACAGGGTGCCGTCGTGGCAACCGCGAGCCCGAGCTCGACCACGGCGACGGTCACCGTGCTCAGCGCTTCGAGCACGACCAGCGAAAGCACGATCGAGATCTGCGGCGCCTGTCACGAGGAACAGTACCTGCGCGTCAGCAGCGCTCACGCGCTGCTCGACGATGGTGGCGAATGGCAGGACCAGTGGGGCTTCGAGTCGAGCTGCGTCGCGTGTCACGGCGATGCCCGAGCGCACATCGACTCGGGTGGCAGCATCGAGACGATGGTCGGCTTCACCGAGGACGAGCCAGCGCCGGTTCGCTGGTCGGCTTGTCTGACCTGTCACAGCGACGACCATGCGGGCTTTCCGCTCTCGAGTCATGCTCGCGCTGGCTTCGCGTGCGCCACCTGCCACGAGGTTCACGCCCCACGACCGACGGCGAACCTGCTCAAGCCCGCGCGACCGATGGACGCTCGTCTCGGTGCCGGGTCGGCCACTTGTGCCGAATGTCATGGCGATGTCGTGACGCAATTCGCCTTCAACGAGCGCCATCGTCTCCAGGAAGGCAGCATCTCCTGTGTCGACTGTCACAACCCGCATCAAGCGTCGGCGCGGACACGGCTTGCCAGTTTCAAACAACAGGCCTGCACCACCTGCCACGCCGACGTCGATGGCCCGTTCGTCTTCGAACACGGCGCCTCGCGGGTCGAAGGCTGTGTCGCCTGTCACACGCCTCACGGTGGTCCCAACCGGCACATGCTGAAGTTCCAGAACGTGCACGACACCTGCTACTCGTGCCACGCGGTGGTGCCTGGTTTCCATCTCAACTTCAGCCGCGAGACCAATTGTTCCAACTGTCACTCGACGATCCACGGGTCGAATTTCGATCCGGCGTTCCTGAAATGAGAAGGAGACGATGATGCGCTACCTCTCCGTGATCCTCGCCCTTCTCGCTCTACTCGCCGTCCCGACCGTGGCTCAGGACGACAACCCGTTCGAGGGCGTCATTCGGATCGGCTACCGCTCGGTCGATGTCGATGGCTCCGAAAGCAAATTCGAAGAGGACTACAACCTCGAAGACGGCCCACGTCTCTTCGCGCTACGACTCGATTTCATCCCCGAAGAAGGCGACGGTCTCTCGAAGTACCTCGATCGCATGAGCCTCGATGCTCAGAACCTCGGTGGCGACCCTTTCGAGAGTCTCAATCTACGCCTCACCAAATCTGGCCGCTTCGACTTCACCTACAACCGCACCGAATCGACGTACTTCTTGAACGACATTCTCGACGGCCACCCTGATTTCCGCACCTTCGATCTCGAGCGGGTGCGCGACACCGCCGATCTACGGCTCACCTTCTCGCCCCGCGCCGAGCTCACCGCCGGCTTCGAACGCTTCACCAAGCGTGGGGAAAGCACCATCCCGCTCGACATCTCACGCGACGAGTTCGAATTCGACGCGCCGGTCGACGAGTCGTACAACGACTTCACCATCGGCTTCCAATACCGCTGGCCCAAGGTCACCTTGGTGATCGAAGAGAGCTATCGGGAGTACGACAATCAGGAAGACTTCTTCTTGCCCGGTGCGTCGGTCGGTGAAGATCCGAACGACGCCACCGTGCTCGACTTCTTCTTTCTCGACCGGCCTTACCAATACGAAGCCAACACTCATACCGTACGGGTCAACGCACGGCCGACCGATCGCTGGCTGATCGAAGCGAGCGCCAGTCTGCAACATCTCGAGCTCGAGGCCGAAGCCACCGAAACCAGCCAGGGCGTTTCGTTCCAAGGCATCCCATTCACCACCGATTTCGTCGGTGGCGGCGATATCGACCGTGACTTCATGATCTTCGACCTCGCACTCACCTACCGGGTGACCGACGACCTCGCGGTCATCGGCAGCGTGCGTCAGCGTGAGCTCGAGCAGGAAGGCGCGTTCGATTTCGAAGGCAATCTGAATCGGAGCATCTGGGAGATCGACACCACCGCGATCGACGCCGGGCTCGAATGGGTAGCGAGCGACACCGTCACCGTTTCCGGTGGCCTCCGGCTCGAAGAGCGTGACGTCGCCACCGCTCACACCACCGATGGCGACCTCAGCGAGCTCGAAGAAGGAACCACCGAACACGAGGGCTTCTTTCTCACCCTCGCGTGGCGACCCGGCGATCGCTTCCGGCTCGATGCCACGGTCGAGAACAGCAGCTACGACGATCCGTACACCACGAGCTCACCGACCGACCGGCAACGCGTACGTCTCCGCGCCCATCTCGACATCGGCAAAGGCTTCTACGGCGAGGCGATCTACCTCGACAACCGATACGAGAACGACATCAGCGACTGGGACGCCGACCGCGAGCAGCTCGACCTGCGAGCGGGCTACCGGGGCCACCGAATCGATGCCACCGTCGGCTACGCCATCATCGACCAAACCCAGTCGATCGATCAGATGGGAATCACCGCTCCCGGCTTCAACGGCAACATCCCCTTCCTCGTGCCGATCCTGTACGAAAGCGAAGCCGATTTCTTCGACGTCCGTCTACGCTGGCGAGCCACCGATCGCATCCGCCTCGGTGGTGAATTCCTGCTCTACGAAAACGAAGGCAATTTTCCGATCGAACGCGATATCTGGCGTGGCTGGGTCGAATTCGACGTGTGGAAGCGTTACCTTCTCAACCTCGGTTTCCGTAGCGTCGACTACACCGAAGACGACGACGGTGTCGACGACTACGAAGCCGAGATCGTCGAGGTCTCGATCGGCTACCGATTCTGAGCTCGACTCATCGCGACGAAAAAAGGGCACCCTCGAGGTGCCCGTTTTTGTTCTCATGTTCGGCGATCGGCTCCCTCAAGCTTCGCCACGCGCCGGGTAATCGTTGTCGATGACCCACTTGACGCTGCCAAGGAATTGCCTCAGATCCGGGCGACCAAAAGGCATGGTGTTGTAGGCGGCGTAGTAGAGCGTGCGATCCGGCTTGATGAGAAAGAGACCGGGTTCGGCGAAGACAGGTGTCTCGGACTCTTTG
>JBCDBH010000539.1:0-3147 GCA_039184055.1 Acidobacteriota bacterium | reverse complement strand
TCACGCGAGAAGATCTTCTCCTCGCTCATGACGTAGAACGGCAGCTTGATCCCGCCGACGTCACGCCAATCGTCGAAATGCCAGGTGTGGGGACGGGTGATATCGGCGGCTTCGGGAATCGCGGCACGCACCGGTAGATACGTCGTCGCATCGAGCCACCATTGCTCGACCTCTCCCCCATCGCGTGTCCGGCGCAGGTGAATGACCTCGGTCCCGTCAAGCGTCTCGGTGCCGACGAGCTCGACTTCACGCGCCGTTCCGTCGACCGCCACCAACGCGCTGTCGAAATCCGCGAAAACCAGGAACGACGCGGTGTTCTCCGCCGTCATCGGCTCGCTACCGTCAGCGCCGCCGACCCATGCGCCTCGTGGACCATGGGCGCGAACCTGTACGTCACCGGCCGAGCGCTGGGGTCCGTACTGCTGAATGCCATCGATCTCCCGGCGGATCCAATCCGGACGCACGCGGTGCTCACGGAGCGGATGCTCGAGACCGTTGTAGGCGTAGATCCCGGTCAGCTCGAGCCGGTCGATCGCTTGTCGGGCTTCGCCACCGAGCGCTGCGGCATGACGGGCCAAAATCGTCTCGAGATCCGGCTCGCTAGCATCGACCGGATCGACGACGAACGCGCTCACGCCGATCGAGTTCACGACGAACAGCGCCAAAACGACGAACCGCTTCATGATCGGCCTCCGCGCAGATCGTAGGCGACGATCTCACTACCGTTGCGAAGATAGAGACGACCGTCGGCGAGCGTCGGCTGGGTCCACGATCGACCGGTCAGCGCCTGGTGACTCGCCAATTCGCGATAGGCATCGGTGGCCGCCGCGGCGAGCACCAATTTGCCCCGTTCGGACAACAGGATGACGTGCTCGTCGGTACGGATCAGCGAGCCCTTGCCGAGCCCACGCTTCGCCCAGGCTTGTCGACCGGTGTCGGCGTCGATGCACTTCAAGGTGCCCTTGTCGAACCCGATCAAATGACCATCGAGCAGCACCGAGGGGTTGAAATGGTTGCGCATGCTGGTACGCGCCTCCCACACATCGGTGGCGACGAAACCCGCCGCGTTTTTGGACACCTGGACCATCTTGGCGCCGATGTCGTACGACGCCGACACGAAGAAGCGATCGGGCGCCACGTGGATCGGCGGCGCAGGAGTGATGCCGAGCTTGGGTGCGAACGACGCGTGCCAAAGCGCCTCACCGTCGAGACCGAGACCGTGCAGCCCTTGTTGGGTGAGTACGACGACCTGCCGCACACCGTGAAGCTCGACCAGGATCGGTGACGAATAGGCGATGGCATCGTCGATGGCGCTCCAGCGCACCGTGCCGTCGGCACGTGCAAACGCGGTCACGGCGCGGCCTTCGGTGCCACCGGTCTCGACGATCAAAAGATCGTCCACCACCAGCGGCGACGAGCTGAACGCCCACCGTGGCAGCTCGGCGGAGAATTGCTCGGTGAATCCCGCGCTCCACAGAACCTTGCCTTGTTCGGCGTCGAGAGCATGGAGGTCGCCGAGCGACGACAAGACATAGATCCGCCCATCGTGCCAGGTCGGACCCGAGCGCGGACCGTCACCGAAGTCGTTCTTGAACAAGCCACCGATCTCGGTCCGCCACAGCTCCTCGCCGGTGGCGCGGTCGAAGGCGACGGCGTATTCCTTGCTGTCGTCCGAGTCGAGCGTGTAAACCCGCTCCCCGACCGCGGCGATGGTCGAAAAGCCCGGACCGATCGACCGGCGCCACAACTCCTTCGGGCCGGTGTCGCCCCAGGCTTCGATCCCTGTCTCCATGGACACACCGTCCCGCTGCGGGCCACGGTACTGCCCCCAATCGGCCGCGTGCGCCACCGGCGTACCCAGCGTGAGCGCCATCACACCCAGAATCATCAGTCGTTGCACGTCCATCTCTCCTTGCGCCGATCTCGTTGCGCCGATCTCGTTAACGCCGATCCTCCTTACGCCAATCTCCTAGCGCCGTTCATCGGCTGTCATGGGACCCTACGGCAAGCTGACGACGGGTGTTGGTAAAAGAGCTGTCAACGGTTCGAGGTCGAGCCGCCTTCCCCGGTGGGTGGCGGCACCGGCGGGGTCGGGGTGAGACCACGACCGCTCAGCGCGACGACATAGACGGCATCGCTGGCGTTGTGACGAATCTCCAGCTCGGCGTCACGCGCGCCGCCTTCGGTGGGGGCAAAACGCACCCCGACCGTGCACGAAGCGCCCGGATCGACTCGAAACGCCGCGTCACACGACCCCGGCACGACGGTGAAATCTCGCGCCGCCGCGCCCCGGATCCGGATACCCAGCAGCTCGAGGGGCCCCGTGCCTGGATTCTGGATCACCACCGTCGCGATGTCGCCACGGTTGCCGACCATGAGCGCGGCGAAGTCGAGCCGGCGAGGCTCGGTACGGATCCGCGCCACCGGTGGCGGCGTCGCCTCACCTCGCACCGCCAAACGCAAGGGGCTGTCGGTGGCGTCGTGCTCGACGATCAGCTCGCTGCGGCGATCTCCCGGCGCGCTGGGTGCGAAACGGACACCGGTCGAACAGCGCTTTCCAGGCGCCAGGATCGCGCCGGCACAGGCGCCATCGAGAGCGAAGTCGGCGGCCTCGCCACCGGTGATCCGCATCCGCCCGATGCGTAGCGGGGCGCGTCCCGTATTGCGTATCTCGAGCCGCTGTTCGACCGCCTCACCGACCATCAAGCTAGGAAAGGTGACGCGTGACCGACCGACTTCGATCTTCGGCGCGATCCCGATACCGCCGAGCGGTACACGCGTCTCCCCGCCGCCAGCGTTGTGCGCCAGCCGCAGCGCGGCGCGATGCTCGCCGGCGCGTGCCGGATCGAAGCTGATATCGACCCGACAGCTCTCGGTCGGTCGCAGCGTCGCGCCAGCGCAGCCGTCACCATCGATCTGAAAATGCCTCGCGTCACTGCCCTCCAGACGCGAACCCTCGACCCGCAGCGGAGCCTGACCGGAGTTGGTGAGCCGTACCGCCGTGGCGACGATCTCACCGTTCACCACCACGTTGCCCAGGCTCAGCCGTGCCGGCGTCACGTCGACCCCGGGCACCGTTCCCCCGACCCGCACCGGCACCGTGACCCGCTCGTCACCGTAGGCCAGCTCGAGCTCGGCTTCGACATC
>JBCDBH010000538.1:0-3151 GCA_039184055.1 Acidobacteriota bacterium | reverse complement strand
CGACGACCCGAGCGGGGCCTGGGAGCGGGTCACCGCCACGCCCCTTCCCGCTCTCGTCGTGTCCCGACACGGTGGCCACTACCTTCTCGTCGACGACGTCGTCGACGTGGCCGGCACGGTCTCGTATCGGCTCGTCGAACACGAAGCATGGGGAGGGACCCTGATTCACGGGCCCTGGACGGTCGACTTCGCCGCTCGGAACGAGTCGCGTCTCGATGTCGATGGACCGGCTATCGAGTCGGCTGGCTTGACGTGGTGGCCCTGGCGGCGCCTGACGGATCGCTTCGTCGGTCGTGGTCGGAGCACGACCCTCGAGCCTTCTTCGGTCGTGGCGCGACACGACACACGCGCGCGGCGACGTGAGCTAGCCTTGACAACCGTGTCCCCGTCGTCCGCGCGCTCGGTGAATGATGCCCGCTTGTTCACCACCGAACCGGCGCTCTACGAAGTCGGCGTCGAGACCTTGGCCGATGTTCTGGGTATGCGCGCGACCGAGCTCCGCGACCTCACGAGCCGTGGGGGTTTGCGTCTCACCGTCGGCGGTGAGCCGATCGCCTACCGACTCGATACGGTGGCCGATCGAGTCGTCTTCGCCGTCGACGCCCATACATCGCTCGAAAGCCTACGGAACGTCGTCCAGGTGACACGTGGCCAGGGAGTCGTGATGCCGATCGTCGAGGAAGCGGCACCGCCGCTAGCGGGCCAAGTCGGCACGTTTCGCGACACGGTGGTGGTCGAGGACGATGTGTGGCTGTTGCCGTGGGCGAATCGCGAAGAAGGCACCGATCCCTGGTATTGGGACTTCACTTTTGCCCCATCGACACCTTCCACGGTGTTGCGTTTCGACGTGCCCGATCCTTCGGGAGTGGGCGAGGTGCGGGCGCGGATCGTGATGCGAGGCGCGAGTGACCTCGTAGCGGGTGACGATCATCGCGCCTGGGTGTCGATCGATGGCGTGGCGTTGGCGGGTGAGGTCACCTGGGACGGCTTCGATCGGGTGAGTCTCGAGATCAGCTTCGACGCCGCATGGCTGGGCGATGGCGAGAACGTCGAGCTGACGCTTCATACCACCGCCTTCGGTGAAGCGACCAGCCTGGTGCTGATCGACCACCTCGAGCTCGACTACTCACGCCGGCTACGCGCCGTCGACGGTTCGTTGTGGATCGATCATCTCGAGCCGGGTGTGACGACCGTCGGAGGCTTCACGTCACCGACGATCCGCGTCGTGGAGAGTCCGACCGAGAGCGCGCGTACCGTCGAGCGGCGTGATCTCACCGTGGCGCCGGATGGCGCCGGTGGCTGGCAGGTGAGCTTCGTGGTCGATCGCGCCGCTACCTATGTGGTGTCGGAGCGCGAACGCGCGGTCCATGCCGAGACGGATCGCGTGCCTCCCTGGGCGAGACAGCGGCGATCCGCGGGGGCGGAGTACGTGATCATCGCGCCACGGTCCTTGGCGGTTGGCGCCGAGGCTCTGGCGACGTATCGGGCGGATCGATTTGCGGTCGAGACCATCTGGCTCGACGACGTCTACGATCGATTCTCCTTTGGTCGCACCGATTCTCGGGCTCTCGAGCGGTTGCTCGAGGAGGTTTGGCGGACCTGGGATCCAGCGCCACGCTACGTCGTCTTGCTCGGTCGTGGAACACACGATCATCGCGACCGGCAAGGCTTCGGTGACAGTGTGCTGCCGATGCGCTTCGCCAGCACGCCATGGGGACTGTACGCCAGTGATGGTCGCTATGCGGATGTCGACGATGACAAGGTTCCCGACTTTGCCCTCGGTCGCATCGCGGCGCTCGACGATGAGGACGTTCTCGCCTATGTCGACAAGCTGCGGCGATTCGAAGCGTCGGCGGCCGCTGGAACGATGCTCTTGGTGGCCGACAACCCGGATCTGGCGGGTGATTTCCACGCCAACAATGACGACTTGACGCGCCAGCTCGACGCCATGGGTCGATCGTCGCGCCGGCTCGACCACCCGATCGATCCGATTCGTAGCGAGCTTCTCGCGACGTGGGCCGATGGCTCCTTGTCCCTGATCAACTACACCGGTCACGGCGCCGCGACGCAACTCGCATCCGAAGGCTTCCTCACCGTCGGGGATATCGATTCATGGCAAGCGATCGACCGGCCGCCGGTCTTTACGGCATGGACCTGCGCGGTCGGAGATAGCACGACACCCGGGCTGCTCGGTCTCGCTGATGCACTCGTTCTCGCGCCTGGGACAGGAGCGATCGCCACCGTGACGCCAGCCGGTCTCTCGCTCGACGTGCCGGCCCACGAGCTCAACACGTTCTTCTTCGATGCATTCATCGACGATGCGCACGCACTCGGTGATGCTCATCGCCTCATGCACGAGTGGGGACGTAATGGAGGGGTACTCCCGTGGATGCTCGACGTTTACTTCGTGGCGGGCGATCCGGCGATCACGCTCGATCCGTGAACGTGGCCGCAGAGCGCTCGGTGTCGAAGCCCGAGGCCTCGGCGTCTCGGTCTGGCTCGTTGGCGACCGACCTTCGCGACCTGGTGGCCGATCGACCCCTGCGGGTTCGCGTTGGTGGGTGTTCGATGTCGCCGTGTCTCCGTAGCGGAGATCTCGTCGACGTGGCGCGGGCTCGTTGGACCGTGCCCGGCGACATCGTTGCGTTCGAGGCCGACTCTGGATACCTGATCGTACATAGGGTGATCGGCTACGGCTGGTGTGACGGTCGTCTCTTCGTCCAGACACGTGCCGACCGTACCGGAGCGCTCGACCGGCCCGTTGCGTTGCGGGCGCTGATTGGACGTGTCGTGCGATCGACCCGAGGGCCGATCGAGGTGTCGCTCGTGGATCGGATGGTCGCGATGCTCCACGGGGTACGAGCTCTCGTTCGCCGGCCACGCATTCGTTCTTGAATAATCGAGAATGCGATCCATATAAGACGCGAATGCAAGAATAAATGTGTAATTTTATTGAAAATCTCTGTTTGGATTGGTAGGGTTGCCCAACCGCAAGAAAAGGGGCGACTCATGGGTGGACCCGGGCCGAGCAAGACCGCGATCGAACCTCAGGTGATCGGACGACGACTCGTACACGAGCTGGTGTACGAAATGTGGACGCGTCGCCCGGTGGGACGACATGAGCTCGAACGTCGTTTGGGGTGGAAGCGGG
>JBCDBH010000537.1:0-3169 GCA_039184055.1 Acidobacteriota bacterium | reverse complement strand
GAGCGCGCCCGCGTCCTTGTCGTTGACCAGGACGAGGAAGAAGCTCGAGCCGGTGTAGTACTGACCGACCGGGATCTGGTAGGTGGTCCAACCGCTGACGTAGTTGTCGAAGTCGGTGATGCCGTAGTTCTGGGTACCGTGGACCTTGAAGATCCGGTTCGAGCTGAGGTTGTTGTCCTCGTCGAGACCGATACCGTGGATCTCACCCTGCGAGGTTGACAGGAAGTCGAACTCGACGACGGTGTTGGCGGTCACGGCGTAGGTCTGGGTGGTCCGGCGCCAGGTGTTCTGCTGCAGGAAGAGGGTGTCGCCACCGTCTTCGACGGTCACGTTGCTCGACGCATCCTGGGTCGCGAACGACACGGTCGTGGTGGTGCTCCAGTCGATGCAGTCGACGCAACCGCCACCGCCACCGCTGGTGATGGTCAGGCTGATCGAGTCGTTGCCCGACAGACCGCCCGAGTCGGTGACCGACGCGGTGATGGTGTGGCTACCGACCGACAGGCTGGAGGTCGAGAACGAGCCACCCGAGCCGATCGAGCCGTCGAGCGACGAGCTCCAGGCGAGGCTGCCGGTGAGCGAGCCGTCTTCGGCGTCCGAGGCGCTACCGCTGAACGACACCGAGGTGCCCTGGGTGAAGGACGCGCCGTTCGACGGGTTGCTGATGTTGACGGTCGGCGCGGTGTTGGCGGCGCCGGCGTCGACATCGACGTCGAGCTGGTAACGCTGCACGTCGTTGCTCGGGCCGCTGATCTCGACGAAGTAAGTACCGGCACTCGCGAGGTTGACCCCGGAGACGCTCTCGGCGCTACCGGCGCCGGTGTTGTTGACGCTGGCGAGCACGGTCGAACCATTGGTGCCGAGAATCTCGAAGCTCAGGTTCTGGTTGTCGTTGGCGTTGTACGTGGTACCCGCCGAGCAGCTGCCGTTGGCATTCTGCGGACCGTTGAGGTACGTGGCACCGATCGGTGACACGGTGACGTCGACGGTACCGGCGCCGCTGACCGTGAAGGCGTAGACGTCGGTGTCGCTGTTGTCGTCGATCGCGACCACGTTGGCACTACCGACCGCGGTCGAGTTGCCGAGGGTGACGCCAGTGCCGAACGGGATCGAGCCGAGGCTCGCGGCGGTACCCGGGGTGTCGTTGTTCTCGAAGTTGTCGCCATAGCCACGGTTGATGGCCAGGATGTCGTCGAACTGCGGACCGTCGAACGCGGTGCTGGCGAAGGGCTCCATCAGCTTGGTCTGGTTGACCGGGCAGACGTGGTTGAGACCCATGCCGTGACCGTGCTCGTGCGACAGCACGTTGCGCAGACGCAGCGAGTTGCCGCTGGTGGTGTTGTAGAAGTTGTCGGCGGTGTCGATGACCATGTCGCCGAAATCGGGGAAGAAGTTGTAGGCCAGCACGTTCGAGTTGCCGTCGATGAAGTGACCCGAGATCCGGACGTCACCACGCACACCGAGCTGACCCGACGCGATGGTGGTCGAGGTCCAGGCCGAGCCGTCGTCGTTGGGCTCGTAGACATAGTTCATGCCGGTGAGCTCTTCCCAGCGATCGAACACGCTCTGGAAGAGCGGCAGCCAGACCGACTCGCTGCCGTAGATGCCGTTGAGCCAGGCACGCAGGTTGGAAGGCGCGGTGGGCTCGCCGTTGTAGCCGAAGATGCTGGTGCCGTCGGGCACGATCGACCAGGTGATGGTGGTGATGTCACCCTGGCCGAGACCGCTGCCGTCGGTCGCGGTGGCCGACCAGCGCGCGCTGTCGCTGAATTGATAGCGATCGACCATGCCGTCGAGCGAATGACGGAGACGGCTGTCGTGGAAGCGACGATGAGCGTTGTCGACGAGCGATTGGTCGCTACCGGGCGCAAAACAGGCGATCGGTACGAGCTGCTCACCGTCGACGTGGCTGGCCACGTGAGCGTGATGATCGTGGTCGTGGCCGTGATCGTGATCGTGATTGTGGGTCGCGTCGGCAGCCAAAGTAGCCGGCACGAGAAGCGCGACAATGAGCAGAATGGCAAGGCGTGAAATGGTCTTCATGTGGTTCTCTTTCTTTCTTTCGTGATGTGGGCGCGCTGTGGGGCAAGGTGGTGCCACGACCCCGACTCGTTGGCACGAGTCGTGTGTCCGGTGGGGGCACCTCTCGTCGTCGCCCGTTGTTGCGCGCGGGTGACACAGCAAAACAAAAATGGACAGATGATCCTTATGCGGATTGCGTGCCAATCCGACCGGTCGGTCGAGAGACGAAGATATGCGGGTTTTCAGGCCTGATTCCACGGGCAATTATCAAGTTTGAGAACAGTGATTTTTCATTATCGAGAATTATCGAGAATGAAAAATCATTTCCATCAAGGGCGAAAGAGAGAAACATCGAACGAAAAAGGGCGGCTCTTTCGAGCCGCCCTCGGTCTCGACTCGTCATCGACGAGTCGCACAGCAACCTGTTCGGATCAGATCACGGTTCGCAGATCGAGAAGTCGTCGATACCGCCTTCAACCAGGTCGCCCGGGCCAGCGCCGTCGGAGACGCGGACACGGAGCTGGACGCTACCGGAGACGCCCGCGACGCCCGCGGTCGTCCAGGCGGCGTTGTTCTGCACGTCGCCGATCGACACGAACGAGCTCCAGGTCGAGCCACCGTTGGTCGAGTACTCGAGCACGAAGTAGTCGCCGCCCGGATCATCACCGGCGTCACGCTGACCGTGGAAGTAGTTCACGGCCAGGTTCGACGCGGTGCCGACGCTGAAGGTCGGCGAGGTCAGGACACACTCACCACCGTCGACATCGGCGTTACCGGCCGAGGTGTTGGTGGCGGTGAAGAGGGCGTTCGAGCCGCTCGCCGCGCCACCGACCTGGGTGGTCACACCACTGTTGGTCTGCAGCGTCGGGTTGCCGAGCACGAAGGTACCGGTGGAGCAGGAGCCGCTGGTGCTCCAGCCCGCGGCGCCGCCTTCGAAGTCGTCGTCGACGGTGCAGGTGCCACCACCACCGGTGTTCTCGAAGATCCGCACGTCACGGAAACGGCTGTTGTTACCGGAGCCGGCGTCGTTGTCGTTGACCAGGACGAGGAAGAAGCTCGAGCCGGTGTAGTACTGACCGACCGGGATCTGGTAGGTGGTCCAACCGCTGACGTAGTTGTCGAAGTCGGTGATGCCGTAGTTCTGGGT
>JBCDBH010000536.1:0-3170 GCA_039184055.1 Acidobacteriota bacterium | reverse complement strand
GGTACCTGGGTTCCTCCCAAGCTCGATTTCGAGCTCGAACCGCTGGCACTTGCGATCGGTGCGATTCTTCTCGTGGTGGTCGGTCTCGAGCTGACCTTCCGCGGGCTGGTGCACGGAATCTTGATCCCGCGCGCGTGGATTCAAACCGTGCGGGGACGGTGGTTTCTCTCTCTGCCAACCATCGTCGCGGCGGTGCTTTACGCGGTGGCGACGACCCTCGCGACGTGGTTTTGGACGCAACCCGAGCCCGTGCAGGTCCAGGAGCTGCTCGGGATCACGCGGCTTCCGGTTTTCCTCGGAGCGTTGCTCGCGGGTGTGGCGCTCGGCATGATCCGAGAGCGGTCGACGAGCTTGCTCGCGGCGATCGGCGCGGCGCTGGCTGCGGCCTTGGTGCGCATTCTCTTCGGTGTTTGATCGTTACAACGCCGATGAGAGTATCGCCACCTGCGATTCGTTGTGTTATGGTCTCGGGCCGCGAAGGTGGCCTCGCCGGCTTCGCACAAATCGTGTCCCCATCGTCTAGCCAGGTTAGGACACCAGCCTTTCAAGCTGGCGACACGGGTTCGAATCCCGTTGGGGACACCACTCTTCGCTGAGCTCCTCGATGCTCGATTCCGGATGACGTTTCGTCGTGGTCGACGCCCGACGATCATTCGGGTCTCGCCGGCCCATCGCGTGAGCTAGATGACGCTGGCGCGCATTTCGCTAGAGGGTTGCACCGTGATCGTCGAAAAGAGCCGTCGCGAAGGTCTGACCATCCTCACCATCGAGGGCATCATCAAATTGGGCGAGAGCGCTCAATTTCTCGCTCAGACCCTCGACCGCGCGCTCGAGAACGACGAGGGGCACGTCATCCTCGATCTCGAGAAGATCAACTACATCGATTCCACGGGAATCGGCGAGCTGGTCGGCTATCTGGGTCGGTTCCAGAATCGCGACCGCAAGCTCATCCTGGTCAAGGCGTCCGATCGGATTCTCAAGCTGCTCGAGATGTCGCAGCTCGACCGCATTTTTCCGATCTACAACGATCTCGATGCCGCCGTCGCCGCCGAGACCTGAGCGGCACATCCCCATTTGGCTCCTTGCGATCGTCCTCGCGACGTCGGTGGGATGCTCGAATTTCTTCGATCGGTTCCGCGATGGCGTCATGCGTACCGTCAGTCCTGGGGTCGCCTTCGAGATCTTGCGCGACAACCCGAACCTCCTCATTCTCGATTTACGTACCGAAAACGAGTACACGGGACCCCTCGGCCACTTGGCCGGTGCGGTCAACATTCCGCTCGACGAGCTCGATGCGCTTCTCGAGCAGATCGAAGGCACACCTCGTGATGCGCTGCTCGTCTATTGTCGAGCCGATGACGAATGTGGTGAGCAAGGTATCGCCATACTCGCTTCACATGGGTTCAACTTCCCGTTTTTGCTCGCAGGTGGGGTCGAGGCCTGGCGCGCCGCCGGCTATGGAACGGTCGGTGGAGAAGGAACTTCCGGTGGCGATTACGATAGGCTGAAGATGCCGGAGACGAAGAAGGAGAAAGGATGACAACGACTACAGTCAATGCCCTCGATGGGCTTCGCGACATTCTCGGTGATCGCGCCATTTTCGATGAGGATGTCCTCCGTTCGTTCAACACTGACTACGGCCGTATGGTCGACAACGTGCCGGGCTGCGTGGCTCGTGCCACGACCACCGAGGAAGTCGCCGCGGTGGTTCGCCACTGTCGCGAGCACGGCATACCGATCGTAGGTCGTGGGCAAGGCCATACGCAGAGTGGACAATCGACCACCAAGGGCGGTGTGCTGATCGACACCGACGCGATGAAAGACATCTACGAGATCGACGAGGAAGGGCTGAGCGCCACCGCTGGCGGCGGCCTGCCCTGGAAAGATCTCGTCAACGCGGTCCTACCGTTGGGTTTGGTGCCGCCCGTTCTGACCAACAACCTCAACGTGACCCTTGCCGGCACGACGTCAGTCGCTGGTTTGGGGGTCGCGAGCTATCGTTACGGCACCCAAGCGGACAACGCCATCGAGCTCGAGGTGGTCACCGGAACGGGTGAGATCATCGTGTGTTCACGGGAAGAGAATCGAGACCTCTTCGATTCGGTTCGCTGTGGCCTCGGTCAATTCGGCATCATCACCCGCGTCAAGACCAAGCTGCGGCGGTGCAAGCCGAAGGTGCGGATGTACCACCTGCTCTACGATGATCTCGGGGTCTTCATGGAGGACGCCGCGAAGGTGATGGATCCGAACGATACGCGTTTCCACACGCTCGAATCGCGTTGCGCGCCGTGCCCGATTTTCATGAAGCGAATCGGTGAGGGTCTCAAGCTACGCGAGGGCGCACAGCTCTACGCCTATTGGACGTACCCGATGTTTCTCACCGTCGAGTACGACGAAGGGGAAGAGCCGGATGATGCGGCCTTGCTCGAAGGCATGAAGTATCACCGCCACCTGCGTACCGACGAATACACGATGTGGGAGTTCTGCCACCGCCTCGAGCCGGTGTTCGAGCTCTGGCACATGAGCGGCAGTTGGGAGATGGCGCATCCGTGGATGGAGAGCGTGCTGCCGTGGGACAAGGCCCAAGAGTTCATCGAGTTCGCGCTCGATCAGCTGCCGCCTCAGGCGCTCGGCCCGGCCGGTCACATCCTGCTGTGGCCGTCGCGTGGCGACACCAGCGATGCGCCACTGTTCAAGCACCCGGGCGGCGATTTCGTCATGGGCTGGGGCATCCTTCCGGCCGTCCCGTTCGAATTCCTCGATCGAGCGCTCGACAGTCTCGACATGGTGTCGAAGCTGTCGATCGGCTACGGCGGTAAGCGCTACCTTTCCGGCTACATCACCTTCTCGACCGAGGAAGAGTGGCGCGAGCACTTCGGGGACGAAACGTGGGAGCATTTCAAGGCCATGAAGGCCAAATACGATCCGGACGGCATCCTGGCACCGGGCTTCTTCGTCTACGAGTGAGGCGGAGCGCGCCAACCGGCGTGGCGGTCCTGGCGGCCGCCGCGCTCGCTTCGCTGCTCGTCGTCGGCTCGGCGTGTGCCGTCGAACCGACCGACGAGCCGGCGACCGTCGAATCGACCGCGGTCACGGTCGACCTCGCCGAACCGCCGGACACGCTCCGCCTCATGCTCGACTACCTGACGCCGAGGCGGCAGAAGGCCGGT
>JBCDBH010000535.1:0-3170 GCA_039184055.1 Acidobacteriota bacterium | reverse complement strand
GTCCCCACCCTCTTCGTCAGGCTTCCACGCGTGCTGGTTTGAGCGTTGGTCGCGTACCGACACGATGTTTGGGGCTGAGGCTCGACAGGGCCGCGGTGAGCAGGCCGATAGCCAGCAATACGTAGCTGACCTGCGTCGTCGCGGGTGTCTGGAGCGCCGAGCCGAAGAGATCGCCGATGGCGATGGCGCACAGGATGACCGCGACGGTGAAACCGCCGACACGGGTCGCCATGAACGCGTTGGGCACGACGAACGAGCCGGCGAGCACGAGCAGCCAGATCGACCAGAACACCGGCTCGACCGTTCCGGGCGCGAAGCGTCCGGCGGCGAGGGCGAGGGCCGAGGCGAGGACCAGGCCGAGACTGACGCCGAGATGGAGACGGCCGAGCCAAAAATAGCGGTCGCGCGGAATCACGCCGTTGACGGCGGCCGGTCGGCGGCGTTCGAGCCAGATCAGCGTGCCGGTGACGATGCCGAGAGCGAGCAACAGACCGGAGACGAAATAGATCATCTTCAGACCGAGACCACCGAAGAGTCCGTAATGGAGAGGCTGCACGGTGCCGAACAAGCGGGTTCCGACGCCACGTGAGGTAAAGGTGCTGACGAATACGGTCTCGCCGTCGACCAGGCTCACCCGATGCCCTTCGCCGGTTGCCATTTCACGGTAGGGATCGCGCTCGAGGTTGAGCGTCACTTCGGCGGTTTCATCACCCCAATGGTGGAAAAAGAGACTGCCCACTTTCGAGCCCGGATGACGAGCTTCCAGATCGTCGATCAAGGGGCTGACCGGCAGCATCGGTGCTTCGATGCCGGTTTCTTCGCGATGGGGGCCGGAAAAGGCCTCGGTCGCTTTGCCGACGTCGCCTCCGAAGGCGCTCAACACCATGATCGGCGCAAAGAGACCGAGCAGACCGATCACCGCGCCGGTCGCGGCCATCACCATGCCGAAGATGAGGCCCCACACACCGACCTGTTTGTGCAGGTCGCTGTAGGTGAGACGCAGCTTGGGACGCCAGCGCAACAGGAAGAGGTCGCGAATCGCCTTGGGATGCGCCATGACGCCGGAGATCAGCGACATCATCATGAAGACACCGAGCAGACCGACGAGGTAGCGACCGAAGGGGCGGGGCAGGTGCAGATCGGTGTGCAACAAGGTGAGGAATTGGAGGGCGCCACGTCCCGGTCGTTCGACCACCTCACCGCTGACGGGATCGATGTGGACCCGGTCGAGCGTGCCGTCGGTGAACGAGCGTGCTTCGAGACCTCCGGTGTAGGGCGTCGGTAGCCAGACGAACATGTCGTGGGGGTCGTCGAGCTCGGTGCGAGCGATCGCCAGCAGTTCGTCGATCGGCTTGGTCGTGCCGTCCTCGAATCGTGTCTCAGGGTGCTCCCAGGCGGTCAGCTCTTGTTCGAAGAGGGCCAAGGTGCCGCTGAAGATACACACGAAGAACACCAGCCCACCGATGACTCCGAGCCACGAGTGGATGTCGTAGAACCGCTGGACGGTGCTCTGGCGAATCTTGAACGGACCGAGCCGTTTGACCGGCTTCTTCGTGACCTGTTGGCTCATAGCAGCAATCCCGCGACGTTGAATGCCAAGATGATCAGAAAGGGAATCAACGCCCGTTTCCAGGCGCGCCAGGCGGTGGTGGCGAAGAGCACCCACAGCATGACGACCGGCCAGATCACGACCAGGCTCAGACCCCCCAAGAAAGCTTCGTCGAGGCCGTCGAAGCCGGGGATGTAGATGGTCACGAAGAGGCCGATGGCGAAAGACAGGAACGAGCCCCCGATCAGGGCCGCGGCGACGCGACCGGCGCCGCTCGGTTTGCGCACGGCGCCGGCGCTCATAAGATCCATCCGATCAGACCGGTGGCGGCGGCGAGGCTGCCGATCCAGACGGTGGCGCGGGGTCGTAGACTGAGCACCACGGTAGCCGCGACGGTGGCGAGACCGAACCAGAGAAAGAACCACGCGACACCGATTTCCCAACCGAGAGAGGCGACGAAGCCGGACACGGCTCCGGCCATGAGGAGCCAGGCGCCGATCAACATGCCGCGCCGCGCTGGCTCACGTCCCAAACCGATTTCCCGCCACTGACGTGGCATCGCCGCGCCGAGCAGAAAACACGCCGCGACGAGCACGCAAACGATGGCGGTGAAGTCGTCGAACATCGTGATCAGAAGCGGAAGAGGACCTGGAGACCGATCTGACGCGGCGTCCCGACTTTGCCGAGAAATCGGCCGTCGATGTTGCGAAAGGCAGTGACCGCGTAGGCCTCGTCGGTGACGTTCTCGATATATCCGAGGATCGAATAGCGAGCCGTCTCGTAGCCACCCCGGAAGTTGAGCAGGGTGCGTTCGTCGAGGATCAAGTCGGCATCGTTTTCGACGCTCGAGAAGGCTTCACTCTGGTAGCCGACGTCGCCGTGGACGAACCAGCCGCCGCCAAAGCGATAGTTGACCCCGAACGCCGCGGTCCATTCCGGCGCGCCGGCGAAGCGATTGCCCGACAGGTCGCCTTGCGAGGCGCTGTCGAATTCGGTGAACTCGGTGTGGGCAAAACCGACCGAGCCGTAGATTTCCCAAGGCGAAGGCGGCCGATAGGTGAAATCGACCTCGAACCCGTTGATTTCCGACTCTCCGACATTCTCGGTCAAGAAATCGAAGGCATTGTCGCTCTGCTGGACGTTGACCTGCTGGTCGGTCCAGCTACCGACGTAGAGGTTGGTGTTCACCACCAGGCGGTTGTCGAGGCCGAGCATGCGCAGCGAAAACTCGACCAGATCGAGCGTCTCGGGGTCGTACTCGTTTTGCCGGCCGATCAGGCTGAGCTCGGCGCCACCGGCGCGATAGCCCCGCTTGTAGAACAGACTGCCGGTCACCTCGTCGCTGAACGCATAGCTGACGCCGAATTCCGGCAGGAAGGCGTCGTATTCGGTGTCGGTGAGCGCCGTGTTCGAGCCCAGCTGACTGAGCAGGATGGCGTTGAGGAAGCTGATCGGACCGGCGAGCTCGGGAGGCAGGCCGGTCGGGTCGGGTAGCGGCGTCAGCAGGGAGGTCGCGGTGGTCTGGTCGGAGGTTTGCTCCTCGAGATCCCAGCGCACACCCGCGAACGCCGACCAGCGCTCGTTGATGTCCCAATTCCAATGGGTAAAGGCGGCGAAATTG
>JBCDBH010000534.1:0-3193 GCA_039184055.1 Acidobacteriota bacterium | reverse complement strand
TCGTCAAGCATCTGAAGGTCCAGGGAACGCCGCAATATCTTGAAGCCGTCACCGAAGAAGATGAGGAGGCCGAGAGCCCCTATGACGGCGGCGGTGGCGGCCTTGCCGGTGGCGGCGAGGAAAGCCGTGAGCCTTGCCCCAGATATGTTCTCGAGAATAGGTCTTCCTGTCGTTTTTCCGGATCGGATGCGGCACGGTCGGGTCGAAGAAGTCGATGAGCTGGCCCTGGTTTTCGGGATCCTCTTGGATCTCATGGAGAGCGCTCCAGGTGTCGCGTCCCTTACCGTTGGCAAGATAGGGAAGAGGTTGGTGTGTCTCGCGTACCAAGGCCTTGAGTCGCCTGCATACCAGCTCGGCATTGGTGATCTTGGCGAGACCAGCGTAGTAGGGATCATCGGGGACGGTGGGGAGTTTTGGTGAAGACTGACGGGCAAAGCTATTGGAGATCAGACTGCGGGAGATTTGCTGCTCGGTGTCGGTTCCCTGGCTCGCCGGGTCGACAGCGGGTTCCCGTGGGCCTGCTTCGGCCTCGTCTTCCTTCGATGCGTGATCGATCTTGGTGTCCGGATCCGTTGTCTTCGCGGACTCGTCGATGGGTTCGGAGTCGTCGTCCACCGTGTCTCGCCTCGCCTCGTCTCGATTGGCCAACTCACCCGCCGGAGAGGCGATCTCTCGGGTTGGAGCTTGCTCGTCCGGCGGCATGAGACCCGATCCGACGATGAGCGCCATGGTGACCGCGACGACCGCCGACGCGATCTTGCGCGGATGCCGCAGGAGCGCACTGCGTTTCGGTTTGGGCTCGGCGATCGGCGTGATCGGCATGGTGTCGACCGGCTCAGCGAAGAGATCGCCGGTTTCGGTCTGGAGATAGAGCACCGGCACGGCCCATTGAAAATGATTCGACTCACGACGCCACAGGGCTTTGCGGGCCCGGGCCACGGCTTCTTCGAGACTCTTGCCCGCGCCGAGACCCTGGTAGAGCGTGTCGGCGAAGAGCACCGCCGCTCGATCGTCGATTTCGCGTTGCATCGCGATCACCGCCGGTACGCCCGCGCGGAGCAGCGACGCGACGATGCTGGTAAACGGGTCGCCGGCACGTGGCGAGCTGCCGCCGTGACAGGTGTTGAGCACCACCAGACGCAGATCGTGGAGACGGACCAGCTCGGCGAGGTCTTGCCCACCGATCCGTCGTGCTTCGCCGTCGGCGCCCGCGAAGAGCAAGACGGCATCGCCGTCGTCGTCGAAATCGCCGTGCGCGATGATGTGAAGCGTGTTGGGGCGATGGCGTTCGAGCGCGCGGTCGATCGCTTCGAGTGACGCCTGATCGATCACCTGAGGGGGCGCGAGCCCGTGTTTGTCGTTGGCGTCGCGGATCACTTTCAGCTCGTCGTCGATCGACAACGGATCACAGCCGTCTGGGGAGGCAGTGACCACCAGAAGATCGAGCGGCTTCGGTTGAGCCACCGGGATGGTCGGAAAATGCAACAGGCTGCGGACCACCGGTGTCGATGGATCGAGCGCGAGGTAGCCAGTGCCGTCGTGGAGCAGCTCCCACGGTGGATCGATGCCGTCGGCGCCATCGAGCGGTAGCCGTAGCCGCAGCCGCAGACCCGCGTCCTTGCCTTTGGCTTCGGTCCGACTGGCGTCGAAAAGCCCTGGGTGATGCTGGTTGAGCAGCGTCGCGAACAGCCGTTGGGCAGCATGTCTCGGCGCCCGCCCGCCACGGATCGGAGTCGGCAGCGGAGTGAGGTTGCGTAGCAGGCCGTCGACACCGAGCGTGGGTAGACCCTCGATATCGATGGTCACGGTTTGCTCGTTGTCGCCACCACGGGGCGACTGGACCACGGTGATGGCGAGGGTGTTGGTGTCGCGTGGGACCACCTGGACGACAAGCTCGAAATAGCGCACGAATAGCCTCGGACATTTGTTTCTAAGCCGCATTTTCTCACCAAACGTCGTAGCGAGGCGTGGCAACGTACGTGAGATCTGGGCAGCGCAGGGATGAGCGACCGGAGGCGTACCCAAAGGTACGTCGAGGGAGCGAAGAGCGAGCACGCCCAGAGATTGCGTGCGTTGCCAAGCCGCAGCCGACGGGCTGGTGAGAAATGCGGCTAGTCTTCCACGCGCGAGCACGCGAGGAAACGGGTCGCAGTTGATACGCTGCGAGAGCAATCGATTCTGTACGGCTATGTGGATTCTACGGTCTTTACCCGCCACCGTGGCGGTCGTCGCTTTCGCGTACGCGGTGGTGCTCGCCGTGGGTGGCGGGAGTGAGCGATGTGGTGGGGTAACGATCGAGCCGGTCGAGCCGGATCCGACGGCGCCGTATCGCAACGGTCGAGCTGCCTTCTCGGTCGAGGTCGATGGCGTGTCGATTCCGTATCGGCTGATGACGGTCAGCGTGTTGCCACGTCAAGAGGTCGAGCTCGAGGTGCTCGGCGCTGACCGACCGAGCGTCTGTGCCGATCGAGGAGATCTCGAGCCGATCGATGAAAGCCGTTGGCGGTGGCGCGCCCCGCGTCGCCCCGGGATCGAGTCGGTGACGATCGCCACGCGACGATCGTCGATCGAGCTGCGGATGCTGGTGCTCACCCCCTACGACGGACGCAAACGGGTCAAGGGTTTTCGCGTCGGCGCCTACGAGCGCGAGCCGCTGCGTGGCGACCCGGTCTACGAACGGCCGCGCGGCCTCTTCCGGGTCGATCGCGACGACGTCGATCTCGCGCTCTCCCCACACTTCCGACTCGCGCCTTTTCTCAGCCGTCAGACCGATGACTTTCCTCAATACGTACTCGTCGACACCCGTCTCCTGCTCAAGCTCGAGCTCCTGCTCGAACGGGTCAACGGCGCGGGCATCGACGCGTCGACCTTCGGCATCCTGAGCGGCTATCGCACGCCGCATCACCACGAGAAGAGCGGCAACACCACCACCTACAGTCGTCATCTCTACGGCTACGCCGCCGACATCGTGATCGATCGCAACGGCGACGGCATCATGGACGACATCGACGGCGATGGCCGCGTCACCCGTCGCGACGTCGAACGGCTCGCGGCCATCCTCGAAGCGAGTGATCTTCCCGAGTACCTACCCGGTGGGCTTTCCGTGTCGACCCGCGCGCGTGGACCGTTCCTCCACGTCGACGCGCGCGGGACTCAGGTGCGGTGGTAGCTGAATGGTGTTCAGGGGTACCCG
>JBCDBH010000533.1:0-3197 GCA_039184055.1 Acidobacteriota bacterium | reverse complement strand
GTCGGTCACCGCTTCTTCGACGTCGTGACACACGCTCACGCCGAGCTGCTCCACCGCCACCGGCATCAAGGTCCGAGGCGCCGCCAACCGCACCCGCGCGCCGAGCTTGGTGAGCAGGTGGATATTCGACCGCACCACGCGACTGTGCTCGATGTCGCCGATGATCGCCACGTCGAGCCCGTCGATCCGACCTTTCTTCTGACGAATGGTGAGCGCGTCGAGCAATGCCTGAGTGGGGTGCTCGTGCGCGCCGTCACCGGCGTTGATCACCCCGCTCCCGAGACGTTCGGCGAGCATGTGAGGCACGCCGGGGTGCATGTGCCGGATGATCACCAAATCGGGTGACATGGCCTCGAGGTTGAGCGCCGTGTCGAGCAGGCTCTCCCCTTTCGACAACGCCGAACCGGACGCCGATACGTTGAGCGAGTCGGCGGACAGGCGTTTTTCCGCGATCTCGAAGCTGGAGCGGGTACGAGTCGACGCCTCGAAGAAAAGGTTGATCACCGACTGGCCACGCAACGTGGGCAGCTTCTTGATCGGGCGCTTGGCGACGTCGACGAATGTGTTCTGCGCGGTGTCGAGCAGAAAGGTGATCTCGTCGGCGGATAGATCGGCGATTCCGAGCAGGTCTTTCCGGCGCCACACGGCCGACCCGCTCGCCGTGGTCATGGTGCTTCTCCGATCCGCTCCCACAACCGAACGTAATCGCCACCGTCGACCGATTCGAAGCCGACCTCGACCACCTCGGTGTTCGACGTCGGGATCTTCCGCCCGACCACATCGGCTTGAATCGGTAGCTCGCGATGGCCGCGATCCACCAGAACCGCGAGACGCACCGCGCGTGGACGTCCATAGTCGCTCAGCTCGCCGAGCGCCGCGCGCACCGTGCGGCCGGTGAACAACACGTCGTCGCACAACCACACCACGCGACCGTGGATCGAAACCGGAAAGCTCGTTCCCTGAACCAGCGGCTGCGGCCCGACGGTCGACAGGTCATCGCGGTAGAGGGTGATGTCGAGATCGCCGAGCAGCGGTCGCACCCCCTCCATTTTTTCGATTGCATCGGCGAGACGATGGGCGAGCGGGACGCCACGGGTGTGGATGCCCACCAGAATCAGATTGTCGAGATCGGCGCGCCGTTCGATCAGCTCGCCCGCCATGCGGCGAATGGTTCGCGTCATCTCGGCGCCGTCGACCAACTCGCGTTTGAGTCGAAAGCGGTCGGAGTCAAATCTACTCAAGCGTCGTCCTCGGGCTGGCTGGCGCTCGGGCCCGAGCGCCGATATGTGCATTGTGTAAAAGTCCGCCGCATCGTACGTGCGCATCGCGGCACGGTCAAGATTCCTTGGCCGATACCGGGGGGACGGATATGATCGGCGCGCTTCAGCGCCGTGCCCGGATCGCGACTCGATTCATTCTCGATACCTACCGGGCGGATCGACACCAACCCGAGCCCCCTCGAATCATGGCAGACGACAAGCCCACTACTTCCGACGAGCCCACCGGCTGGCGCGCCTACCAGCGTGAAATCGTCTTTCTCACCGTCTTCGTGCTCGTGCTCGGCGGCGGCTTCACTCTTCTCTCGCTCAACGCGGTCAACGACAATGTGATCGTGCCGTTCACCGCCGGCATCGCCAAGGTGAGCGGCATCACCCTCGACCTGATCGGTCAGGATGTCGATCGCAACGGCACGATGATTCGCAACAGTCGATTCGCGGTCAACATCAAGAACGGCTGCAATGGCGTCGAGACGATGATCATTTTTCTTGCCGCCGTGGTCGCGTTTCCGGCCCCACTCAAGGCCCGAGTGATCGGTTTGGCATTCGGGATCATCGCGATTCAGGCCGTCAACTTGATCCGTGTCGTGGCGCTTTTCTTGACCGGAGCGTATTTCCCGGCATTCTTCGATAGCTCCCACACGGTTGTCTGGCAAACGATCGTCATCCTCTCGGGTGTGCTGCTGTGGATCTACTGGGCCAACAGATTCGCGGCGCCACCACCTCCGGCCACCGCCGAATGAATCGCGGGCGACGCCGTCTACGATGAGTAAGAAGAAGAGTCGACCGGCGCGCCGAGACAAACGCGGTCCCAAGACGGCGCCACCGCCGAGAATCGATCGACGCGAGTGGTTCACCCGATTTGCTCGTGGCGTCGCGCTGTGGCTCTTCCCGGTCGCCGCGGTGTGGTTGCTCATCACGCCGTCGTACAACTTCATTCTCACCGAGAGCGCTGAGTCGCTCGTCCGGCTGACCGAAAACCCGTCGGCCACCAACCTCGGTTTCGAGCCCGAGCATCACTTCCTGATCACGCGGAGCGATTTGCCGGCGTCACGGGGCGCACTGTCGTCGGTGCGGGTCACCGACATCCACTTCCCACTCATCATGCTCGGCGCTTTCTTTCTCGCCGTACCGGCGATCCCGTGGCGCATACGTTTGGAGAACCTCGGCTGGGCGCTTTTGGCCGCGGTCTTCTTTCATATCGTGCTGGCATTCTTCTGGGTCAAGTTCACGTACGCCACGCAGTTGGACTCGTGGAGCGCGCAGCATTACAGCGTGTTCGCCCAGAACTTCTGGGGTCTCGGCAAGCATTTGCTCGATCTTCCGTTCAAGTTTTCCCTCCCCTTCCTCCTGTGGGCCTTCTTCTACCTGCGTGAGATCCTCCCGCCTCGTTCGACAGATACTGCTTGAACCAGGTCTGATGACTTCTTTGATAGCCTTCCGGCCGTAGTTTCTCGCGCCACGAATCTTTTGACTTTCGGTGTTCGGCTGTTTGGCCGGTAAAGAGCACCGCTGGGATGACTCATGCAAACAATGACAGTCGAACGTATGGTTACCGCCCGTGTACCGACCGAGTTCGGTGAGTATCAACTGAGCCTTTACCACAACAATCACGACGCCAAAGAACATATGGCTTTGGTACGCGGAGAAGTCGCCGATCGGGACGATGTGCTCACCCGCATCCATTCGGAGTGCTTCACCGGCGATATCCTCGGATCCCTACGCTGTGATTGTGGCGGCCAGCTCGCGCAAGCCATGCATCGAGTCGGCGCCAACCAAGCAGGGATCGTTCTCTACCTACGCCAAGAGGGGCGCGGTATCGGTCTGCTCGCGAAGTTGCGGGCCTACAATCTCCAAGACAGTGGTCTCGACACCGTCGCGGCCAATCAAGAGCTCGGATTCGCCGCCGACGCGCGCGAC
>JBCDBH010000532.1:0-3206 GCA_039184055.1 Acidobacteriota bacterium | reverse complement strand
GTCTCGTTCGACGACTACGATGTCGAATCGCTCGACATCGAAGGCGCCACACCCTGTGGGGCCTCGATGACAAAGGCATTGTCGGGCTGATCGCCACACGCGGAGAGCCGGGTGGTGCTCGTCACCTCGAAACCCTCGGGAATCGGCGAATCCCGACACACCGTGTCTTTGGGTACCCTGACCGGCCGAATCCGACGTCCCGGGATCGTGGTCTTGCAACCGATCAGATCAGGCCGACCGACGACGACATACCCGGATGGAATATTCGAGCCGGGGCACACCTCGAGATCATTGTCCGGTAGCCGGATCGTGCTCGATGGCAGTGTCGGATGACAGGCCGTCTCGTTCGGCCGCGAGGTGATGACGTAGGCGTCAGGAATCGGCGAGCCCGGGCACACCGTGGTGGCGTTGTTGAGGCTCGGCGTTTGGATGCGAAAGGCTCGCCCGGTCAGGCAAGCCGACTCGCTCGTCTCGGACACCGTGACGAAGCCATCGGGATAGGGCGAATTCGAACAGATGACCTCGTTGTTTCTCGGGATTCGCAGCACGTTGGCGAAACCGGTGACACAACTCGAATCGGTTTTCCTACCGATCACGACAAAACCAGATGGCACACCCACATGCGTGCATCGATCGACCTGCGTGGGCTGGTTGCTCACCTCGAGAATCGCACCCCACCGGTTCAGCGAACCGAAGTTGCACCCACCCTGCCGGCCAGTCACCACGAAGCGAGCATCGAGCCCACCACCGATCCGAACCTCCCAGGTCGGCGACGACGTGGCACTGAGCACCTGAGTCGGCTTGACGATCTGATTGTTGATGTAGAGCTCGACATCGGCCGCCGAGCACGATGCCAGGCTGGGAAAGTTCTGCGCCGCCTCGAGCTGAATTCGCAGGGCGTTGACCGTGGCCACCGAGAATTCGTAATCGGGCGCGCACCGTTGGCCAAACCCCGTGCAGTCGATTCGTACCGGCCACTGCAGCGGAGCCTGCGCGAAGCTCGTCGTGGCGAGCAGCGATCCGAGCAAGAAAACGAAGAGAACCGTTTTTCGCATCTTTTTTCTCCAAACGATTGGGGAACCGAGCCATCCAGCTCGTTCCTGGGTCAGGGTGTTTGGAGAGACTCTCGTAGGGCAACAGCGGAAACGATCCGGGCTCGACCTCAGAGCCTGGGTAAATCTACTCAACACACATGGCTAACTATCTTGCTTAGAGCGATTACAAGCGTAAGGCGAATCCTCACTTTTGATCCGAGCAGCGTTTAGGCCTTGATCCACCCGCGTCGAATTGCATAGCGGACGTAATCGACGGCACCGTGCAGATCGTATTGCCGGGCGATGTTCATACGATGATTTTCGATCGTTTTCGGTCGTAGCCCCAAACGTTCAGCGACCTGTTTGTTGGTCAAACCTTGTGCCACCAAAACGAGAATCTCTCGTTGCCGTGCCGTGGGCTCGCGACGCTGGGACTCACCTCGTCGTGGTGTGAGGGTGAGGTTGCCGTGGGCGCGCACCAAGGTCGGGCTGAGAAATCGACCACCCCGGTGAACGCTGCGCACGCCGTACAGAAGATCATCGATCGAATCCTCTTTGAGAGCGTAACCGTCCGCGCCCGCGAGCAAGGCTCGCTCCACGGTCGCTCGTTCGGTATGCATCGAGACGATCAACACACGAACGTTGCGGAATTGCGCGTGAATCCGTTGCGCCACCGTGATGCCGTCGACTTCGGCAAAGGCGACATCGAGCAGCACGACGTGTGGACGCAGATCGGCCACCAGCGTCAGCGCTCGTTCACCGGTCGCTGCTTCTCCCACCACCTCGAAACCCGGCTCGCTGGCGAAGACCGCGGCCAGACTCTGACGGAACAACTGATGATCGTCGGCGAGCAGCAAGCGAATCGGATCGTTCATGATCACCTCACGGTTCGACGGGTCGGACGCTCACCACGGTGCCCTTGCCGAGACGACGTTCGATCGCGAATCGCCCGCCGAGCCATGCCGCGCGCTCCGCCATGATCGCCAACCCAAGACCGGCGGGTGCTTCCCGGCGATCGAACCCCATACCGTCATCGGCCACGGTGATGCTCACCCCACGGTCGTCGGCCTCGACATCCACGTCGATTTGCTCGGCTCGGCCATGACGGACGGCATTGTTGATGGCCTCTTGCACGATACGGAAGACTTGCTCGGTGGCGGGTCTGTCGAGACGGTCGACCGATGCGCACCGCACGGTGACCTCGATCTCACGCTCGACCGCAATGCGTTCCACGTAGCTCCGCAGCGTCGCGGCGAGACCATCACGATCGAGCCCATAGGGCCCCAGCTCGTGAACCACCGATCGCACCGCCGAGGATGTGTCGGCGAGCTGATCGACGATCCCGGCGAGCCCGTCGAGATCGCGGCGACGCAAAGCGTGACGCAGCGTCAATCCGTGCGCCGCCAAGCGTTGCACCACACCGTCATGGAGGTCCCGCGCCACGCGTTGACGTTCCTCTTCGGTGGACCGGATCAACAGCCGCCCGAGAGCATCGGCGCGCTGGCGCACCTGTCGCTGTCGTGCCGCGAACGCCACCACGAGAAGGGTCGCGCAGAGCACCACCATCAAACGCGACAACCATCGCGCCATGATCGGTGTCGCGGCGGCATGGTCGTAAAGCAGCACGGCGAGTAGGAAAAAACCGACACCCGAGACGATCGCACCGATCCCTGGCCGCCCGGCTCGCCACGCTCGGATCGCGGCGGGGGCCCACAACAACAAAGCGACGAGCAAGGTGAGAAAGGAAAGCGAGGCGTAGAGCTGGGTCATCAACTTCGATGACGGCATCACCAGCGGGATGACCGTGGTGACCAGCACCGAGAGCTCGAGAGCCCGCAAACGAAGGTCTTCAGTCAGCCCGACCACGCTCCAGAAATACCGCAACGACACGATCATCGCCCACGCCCAAATCGGCAACGCCACGTAGAGGAACAAGCCCAGCAGCTCACCCGAGACCATCCCCAACCGGCTCTCGAGCGTCTCGACCCAAAAATAGAGATTCAATCCCTCCAAGATCTGTACCGACAGCAACGCCAGCAGCGCACCACCGAGCAGGCGATGCTCGCGATTGCGCTCGAACCAAAACCCCAACCAGAACACCAAGGCCGACGCATTGGCGGTGATCAAGAACACATCGAATACGACGGTGCGGCGATCCGAGACTTCACGCTG
>JBCDBH010000531.1:0-3221 GCA_039184055.1 Acidobacteriota bacterium | reverse complement strand
GTCACGAGTGTCTAGCCCGCCTTGCTCACCAAACGTCGTAGCGAGGTGTGGAAAGGTGCGTGAGATCTGGGCAGCGCAGGGATGAGCGACCGTAGGCGTACCCGAGGTACGTCGAGGGAGCGAAGAGCGAGCACGACCAGAGATTGCGTGCGTTTCCGCGCCGTAGCCGGCGGGCTGGTGAGCAAGGCGGGCTAGGTGAGCCATTTCAGAATTGAGAAATGGAGATTCTCAAGTTTGAGAATTTAGCCCTCTAAGGATGGGTTTTGATTGCCACGAGCTCGTCGGGCTGACCGTTGTCGATAGCTAGCCAAAGCTCCCCCCGGTCACCGTCACCGCGCCGACGTGGCGACGCGCGGTATCGAGCTGATCGATGAGGAGCTCGATATCGGCTTCGGTAGTCAGAAAGCTGGTGATGCAGGCGCGCAGGACGTCACGTCCTTCGAAGCGAACCCGGCCGAGCCACGCATCACCTTCAGCCTCGATCTGGGCGGCGATGTCGTTGGCCGAGTGGGCACTCTGTGGATCATCGAAAACGATGACGGGTAGCGGGCTGTCGTTGCGGATCGTCCAGTCGGCGGCTGCGAGGCTCTGGCGCAGCGTGTCGGCCAGGGCGAAGTGACGGTCGAAGATCTCCCGATAGCCCTGGGGGCCGATGGTGCGCAGCATCATCCACAGACGGATCCCGATGAAGCGACGCGACCACTGATTGGTGGTGATGTAGGGATCGGCGCCGTCACCGGTGGGCATGTAGCCGGTGGAGACGGCGTAGCTCCGCGCCTGCAGATCCGCGTCGCGGGTGAAGAACATTCCGGCGCCCATCGGCACGCTGAGCCATTTGTGCGCGTCGATGGTCACGCTGTCGGCGTTTTCGATACCGACGAGCAGCTCACGTCGCGTGGGATCGAGCACCAGGGCGCCGGCCCAGGCGGCGTCGACGTGCAGGCTGAGACCGTGCTCGTCGGCGACGACACGACAGGCATGGAGCGGATCGATCATGCCGGCGCCGGTCGTCCCGGCGGTGGCGGCGATGAGCACCGGACGTTTGCCGGCGGCGCGATCAGCCCGGATGAGGGCGTCGAGCGCGGCGGGGTCGATCCGGCCGTCACCCGTGGTGTCGACCAGCCGCACCGCGTCGGTGCCCAAACCCGCGGCGCGACAGATCTTGATCCAGGCGAGATGACTGTCACGGGAGGCGTAGAGCGTCGGCCCACCATCGAAGGCGCGCGCCCCTTCGCGATCGAAACGAGGCTCGGCCCGCATCAGCGCCAGATGAAGCGCGGCGGCGTTGGCTTCCGAGCCGCCCGAGGTGAAATGACCGCTGCCCGCCCTGGGAAATTCCATCTGGTCGAGGAAGTAGCGAATGACCTTGCGTTCGATGGTGACCGCGGTCGGCGCGTGGCTGAGCACGGCGAGCTGCGGATTGCGCATCGCCACCAGGAAATCGCCGATCGCGCCGGGCCAGCCGGCGGTCGGGTTGTAGTAGCCGAAGCAGCGCGCGCTGGCGCTGAGCAGATCGCCGTGGGTCATGAGCTCGAGCGCTTCGTCGACGGCTCCCTCGAGACCGACCGGCTCGCTGAAGTCGATGGCGTCGATTCGCTGCTGGACGGTATTGACCGACCATGCCGGTCGCACGGAACCCTCACGCATGGCGGCGAAACCGTCGAGCGCCGCTTTCTCGAGCTTGGCGAAAACCGAGTGGTCTCGGCTGGGACGGAGCGAATCGAGAACGCTGTGAGACATGCGTGTCAACTCCTTCGAGTGGATGGTGGACGAGGCTCGGAACCGGGGCTCGAGGCCCTCGAATTGGACCTTACTCTAGAGTTGACTTGTCGAAGCGGGAAGATCCATTGCGCGGCGATTCTCGCCAGCCAATCGCCACACCGGGAAGCGCCGTGACACTTTTGTGAGAAAACGGATGATCGTGTGAGCTCTTCGTGAGTGGGGCGCGAGGTGGTCACCACACAATGCTCTCGGAGGCGCCGCCGGAGAGCGGCGACGATTGCACATCCAACACTGGGAGCACGACTGTGATGACGATACTTCGAGCTTTGGCCCTGGCTCTTCTCTTGATCGCGACGCCCGCGATGGCGGTCGAGGTGACCGTAACCGTGGAAAACCTCTCGCCGGAAAACGGTACCTTCTTGACCCCGACCTGGGTCGGCGCCCATGACGGCTCGTTCGATATTTACGATCTCGGTGCTCCGGCTTCGCAGGAGCTCGAGCGCATCGCCGAAGACGGCACCATCGACCCGCTATCGATGGCCTTCCTGGCGTCCGGCAATTTCGTCGACGGCATCGTCCTCGGTGAGAACGGCCCGATCGCCCCGGGTGAGACGACCTCGCTGACCCTCGATCTCGACACCACGGCGCGCTACCTGAGCTACGCCGCGATGGTGTTGCCGAGCAACGACGCCTTCATCGCCAACGGCAATCCCGTCGCCATTCCGCTCTTCGACGAATTCGGCACCTTTATCGGCGGTAGCTTCGTGGTCTTCGGTAGTGACGTGCGTGACGCCGGCACCGAGTTCAACGACGAGCTCCCGGCCAACACCGCGTTCTTCGGTCAAGCGGCTCCCGACACCGGTGTGGTCGAAGGTGGCGTGATCACCGTGCATCCCGGTTTCAACGCTCCGGGCACGGGTGGCATTCTCGATGACGCGCAATTCGCCGCCGGTGATTTCACCGAGCAGGGCTATCGCATCGCGCGCATCACGGTGAGCGCGGCGGTCGACGTGACCGTGTCGATCGAGAACCTGTCGCCCGAGAACGGCACCTTCTTCACCCCGGTGTGGGTCGGCTTCCAAGACGGCTCCTTCGATCTCTTCGATAGTGGCGCCGCGGCGTCGGAAGGGCTCGAGCGACTCGCCGAGGACGGTAATAACGGCCCCTTGTCGGACGCCTTCTTGGCCAGTGGCAACGGCATGATCGACGCCACGGTCTTCGGGCCGACCGGTCCGGTCGCGCCGGGTGAGACCGCTACCGGCACCTTCACCGTCGACGGTTCGAAAGCCTACAACCGCTTCCTCAGCCTGGCCTCGATGGTCTTGCCGAGCAACGACGCCTTCTTCGGCAACGGCAATCCGCTGGCCATCCCGGTCTTCGACGCCCAGGGCAATTTCATCGATGGTAGCTACCTGATCTCGGGCAATCAGGTGTACGACGCCGGCACCGAGGTGAACGACGAGATCGCCGGCAACACGGCGTTCCTCGCGCAGCCGGGC
>JBCDBH010000530.1:0-3222 GCA_039184055.1 Acidobacteriota bacterium | reverse complement strand
GGCGTCGACCGGGATGAGGTAGTTGGCACCCTCGAGCTGCACACCGTGGCCGCTGAAGTAGAAGAGACCGACGCCACCCGGCTGGATGGCGAGCTTGAATTCTTCGATCACTTGATCCATCGCTTGACGCGTGAGGTTGGTGCGTTCGATGACGTCGAAGCCGAGCTCGCGAAGCGTGGCGGCCATGTCGTTGGCGTCGTTGACCGGGCTGTAGAGACGCTCGGCAGATTCGTAGTCGTTGTTACCGATGACGAGCGCGACGCGGTCGGAGGCCCAGCCGGGCACAACCCATGCCGCCACGGCAACGAGAAAAACAATAAGCAACCTGACGCTCTTCATGATCTCCACGCTTCGATGTCTCCCATCAACTCGATGCTTCCAACCAGCAACGCTCAGTGTACAACCCGACAAAGTCTCCCTCGCTTCGCGATAGTCTCGCCGCATGAGCAGGCTTCCCTATCTCTCTTCCCGCCTTCAAGGCTTTGGTACGACGATCTTCACGACGATGACGGTGCTGGCCCAAAAGCACGATGCCATCAATTTGGGTCAGGGGTTTCCGGATTTCGACGGCCCGGATTTCATCAAGGAAGCGGCGCACGCGGCGATCGACGCTGGCCATAATCAATACGCGCCGATGCCGGGTGTTCTTCGACTCCGCGAGGCGATTGCCCGGCATCAGGAGCGCTTTTACGACCTGAGCTATGACCCGGGCACCGAGATCGTGGTGACCACCGGAGCGACCGAGGCTCTGGCGGCGGCGGTGATCGCTTTGTGTGAGGTGGGCGACGAGGTGGTGATGTTCGAGCCGTTTTACGACTCGTATCGCGCCGTGATCGCGATGGCGGGCGCGGTGCCCAAGCTCTACACGCTCGAGCCACCCGACTTCGCGGTCGATCCCGAGAAGCTGGAAGCCCTGATCACCCCCAAGACGCGTCTGATGCTGATCAATTCACCTCACAACCCGACGGGGCACGTGCTGGCGCGGGAGGATCTCGCGGTGATCGCGCGCCTGTGCGAAAAGCACGATCTTCTGGCGATCTCGGACGAGGTCTACGAGCATCTGGTGTACGAGGGGGAGCACGTGCCGCTGGCGACGATCGACGGTATGCGCGAGCGCACCTTGACGATCTCGTCGACCGGAAAAACCTTTAGCTTTACCGGCTGGAAGGTCGGTTGGTGTTGCGCGCCACCCGCGCTCACCTCGGCGGTGACCACGGTGCATCAATTCCTTACGTTCTCCGGCGCAACGCCCTTTCAACACGCCATGGCGGATGCGCTCGACCAGGCCGACGACGCGTACTACGCCTCCTTCGTCGCCGAATACGCCTCGCGTCGCAAGCTGCTCTGCGACTCGCTCGAACGCGTCGGGCTCGAGGTGCATCGTCCACAGGGAAGCTATTTCGTGCTCGCCGATATTCGTTCGATCGGTGAAGAAGACGGCGTCGAGTTCTGCAACACTCTCCCCGCCCGCGCTGGCGTAGCGGCGATTCCGGCGGCGGCTTTCTACACCAACAAAAACGCCGGTCGACCTTTGGTGCGTTTTGCTTTCTGCAAGAGCGCGGATGTGATCGAACGTGGAACGGCCCGATTGGCGGTGCTTCAGAGCTGATTCTCATCCAGTCGAGGCGATCGTCTCGAAACGAATCGAGAAAGCTCTTGACGTCCTGAGTCCTGAGTCCTGAGTCCTGAGCCAAGGTAAAGGAGAACCATCATGATCCGATTGCTACTTGCCTTGCTCATGGTGGCGCTACCCGCCACCGCTCAGGAACGCACCCCGATCGCCCAGGACGCCCTCTCACTACCGCAGCTTCTACGCGACGAGCACGTCTCCCCTTTCTGGCTGCACCCTCCAGCACGATTCGACAACGCGGCCCGGGCGCTCGAAGACGTGGCGACGACGGGTGTTGATGACGAGACCATCGCCGCCGCGATGCTGACCTTGATCGCGACGATCGGCGACGGTCACACCGTGTTCGCGGATCGCTACACCACCTTCGGCATTGCGCCCTTTTTCGCCGAGGTCTACGACGACGGCCTGTTTCTCGGCCGGGTACCGGCAGCCAAGAAACCACTGCTCGGCGCGGAGATTGTCGCGGTGGGTGGCGTGCCGATCGCAGACGCCCTATCCCGGCTCCGTGGCGTCGTGCCGCATTCGACCGAAAACCGCTTTCGTCGCTGGGTGCGCTCCTACCTTCATCTACCTGGCCTCGTCCACGTGCTCGGATTGAGCGAGTCGGCCGATGCGATCGAGCTGACCCTGCGTCTGAGAAGTGGCGAGGTGGTGAAAGAAACCTTCGGCCGTCTGACGGTCGAAGCCTACGACGAGCTCGAGATGGCCTACCTCGAGCTTCCGAAAACGGCGCGCACCCGTCACGACGACAAGCGGTATTGGCTCGAACCCATCGGCGACGATGCCCTCTACGTCAAGATCGATCGTTGCGCCAGCGGTGATGAAGAGAGCATCTGGGATTTTGGCCGACGCATGGCGGCTCACGTGCGTGAGCATCAAACACGCCGCGTGATTCTCGACCTGCGCGACAACGGTGGCGGTGGCTATCAATTCGTCGCCCACATCCGGCCACTCCTGCACGCGCTACCGACGCTCGATCATCCAGGCGGGGTGATCGTCCTCACCGGCAAAGTCACGTTCTCGGCGGCGTGCGACCTGCTCGCTCAAGTCCAACGCTTTACCGATGCGACCCTGATCGGCCAGACAGCCGGATGCAGTATCGGTGAGCCAGGAGACGACGACGATTTCGCCTTGCCCAAGAGCGGCCTCACCATCCGCATCTCACAAATCGCCGGTCGTGATCGGGCCGCGATCGACCGACGACGGATCTTCACGCCCGACGTGTTGATCGAGGAGCGATTCACCGATCTCATGGCGGGTCTTGACCCCGTGCTCGACGCGGCTGTAGCGTTCGAGCCAGCCGCCGACGAACCGGCCGAGCCCGCGTCGTCCTGGGCAGGTCGCTACCAGCTCGAGCCAGGAATCGATCTGGCCATCGCGCAGCGAGACGGCCGCTGGCGCGCCACCGCGCTGCCCGTTCTCGACACCCCGCTCACCGCGCTCAGCCCGACCCGGCTCACCGCCGCCATTCCCGGTCTCACCTTCACCCTCCGCGACGACACCGTTCATGTCGCGCGGGCCGACGGCACGACGCTGATCGCACCACCCAAAGAAAACGACTCACCCAGCGCCTGGGAGCTCGTATTCGCTGG
>JBCDBH010000529.1:0-3256 GCA_039184055.1 Acidobacteriota bacterium | reverse complement strand
TGGATTGCGGTCGTCATAGGGGGCGCGTTGCCCGGCAGCGTGGGTTCGATCCGCCTGTGCGGCCCGGGCATGTCGCTGGCGAAGAGGTGTTGCATGGCCTGCATCAAAAAGGCCGTGCTGGCACCGAACAGGATCATGCCGCCCATCGCCTCGAAGGTAGCGAGGAGCTGCCACCGCTCGCTCAAGGTGATGTCGCCATACCCCAGCGTGGTCGAAGTCACCACCGAGAAGTAAAGCGCCTGGTAGAAGCTCTCGAGCTCACCGACGCCACGGTAGAGCACGGCCCACGCAATGGCTTCGGCGGTATGGGTGAGCAGAATCACCAGGACCGCCGTCACCATGGTGATTCCGATGAACAGACCACGTGGGATACGCCAAAGAGCCGTCTCGAGACGACGCAGAAAACGACTCAAACCGACAAAAACCGTGACGTGGAACACCACGGCGACGATGTTCATCACCGTGCCCAAAACCAGCTGCTGGTCGAGCAACGCTCACGCCTTCTGTGGGCTCGGTGCGTTGAAGAAGATGGCGTACAACGTCGGCACGATGATCAGCGTCAGGATGGTGGCGAAACCGAGCCCGAACATGATGGTGATCGCCATCGACACAAAGAAAGCATCACCCAAGAGCGGCGCCATACCGAGGATGGTGGTCGCCGCCGCCATGACCACCGGAATCAGTCGGCTGACCCCAGCCGCGACGATGGCGTCGTAGGTCGCTTTGCCTTGTTTGATCTCGAGATCGATCTCGTCGACCAAGACGATGGCGTTCTTGATCAACATGCCGACCAAGCTGAGCAGACCCAATAGCGCCATGAAGCCAAACGGCTGATCGGTGAGCAAGAGGCCGAGCACCACCCCGATCAACGCCATGGGCACACAGAACCAGATGATCGCCGTCTTCTTGATCGAGTTGAACAACCAAATGACGATGAACATCATGATGCCGATGATCGGTGGAAAGTTGTTCGCCAAGGCACTCTGCGCCTTGGCCGAATCCTCGGCTTGTCCACCCCAGCTCATGTAGTACCCAGGCATGTCGGCGAGCGGGATCAGGTTGCCGTCCTGAACCGGGATCGATCCGAATTCGTGATCCTCGGGGTCGATCCCCAGAGCGGCCAGGTCGATCCCCAGCGCCTGCTCCACCGGTACCTTGACGTCAGCGAAGACCTCACTGGCCAACCCCGATCGTGGAT
Organism: Acidobacteriota bacterium; assembly: GCA_039184055.1. Taxonomy (GTDB): domain Bacteria; phylum Acidobacteriota; class Thermoanaerobaculia; order Multivoradales; family J023; genus JBCDBH01. The sequence goes on along the minus strand of JBCDBH010000529.1, from coordinate 2,058 downwards.
CGCAGAACACGGTGATGGTCCGCGTCCGATTGCGACGCCAGATGTACGGCGCCTCGAACACCGTCTCGAATCCCGTGATCACCTGGCCGAGCGGGAGCATCGACCGCGCCACCGGACTCCAAATCTGGACCGCGCTGAGATTGCCGAGATCGAAGCGCTCCTCTTCCGGCGCGCGCGCGACGATCGGGATCAGCTCATCGCCTTCACGGTAGACACCGGTGATCGTTCCGTCGACCGACATCTCGAGCGCGGTCGCCACCGACGGCCGATCGACCCCGGCGTTGCGCGCCTGTGCCTCGGCGAGTCGGGGTCGCACCACCTTGACCTCGTGGAACCAATCCGAGCGCACTCCCTTGGTGTGGGGATGCTCGTGGAAGATGCGCTCGGCTGTGGCGGCGAGCTTTCGGATCACCTCGATATCGGGTCCGAGCACCCGCACCCGTACCTTGCCAGGCTCACCCGGTCCGTTGACGAACATGGCCCCGGTAACGATGGCCTCGGGGTAACGCTCGGGCAGCTCGGCTTCGACTTGCCGAATCATGTCCGGGATGGCGCGGTAGTCGTCGACTGACACCAGCGCTTGGCCATAGCCGGGCCAAGCATTTTCGGGCGAGTACGTGAGGAGAAAGCGAGTGTGACCACCGCCGACCGTGGTGGCGACACTCTGTACGCCTTCCATACCGAGAATGAAGGCTTCGGCGTCGGCGAGCCGCGCCTCGGTCGCCTCGATCCGCGTACCCTCGGGAAACCAGAAGTCGACGAGGAATTGCGCCCGAGTCGAATCGGGGAAAAAGCTACTTTTGAGCAAACCGTTGCCATAAAGCGAAGCAAAGAAGAGCAGCACCACCACCGTCACGGTGATCCAGCGAAATCGGATGCACGTGGCGAGCAGGCCTTTGTAGGCGCGGTAGAAGGACGAACCGTAAGGATCGTCGGCGTCTTCATCCGGAGTCGGTTTCTTGACCGCGAAGAAGGTATAGCAAAACAGCGGCGTAATCGTCATCGCGGTAAACCAGCTGAGCAAGAGCGAGATCAAGATCACCGAGAACAACGATCGACAGTATTCCCCTGTTGCATCCGGTGAAAGTCCGATAGCGGCAAACGCCGAGATCGCCACGACGGTTGCGCCGAGCAAGGGAATGGCCGTCTGACCGACGATCTCTTTGGCCGCGGTGAGACCATCGACGCCACGGTTCATCCGCACACGTATGCCATCGGTAACCACGATCGCGTTGTCGACCAGCATACCGAGCGCGATGACCAAGGCCCCCAATGAGATGCGCTCGAGAATGATGTTCTGCGCCGACATGACGATAAAGGTGCCCATGATAGTGATCACCAACACGGCACCGATGATCAACGCGCTCCGCCACCCCATGAACACCATGAGCACGACGATGACGATGGTCACCGCCTGGACCAGGCTCTCCAAAAAACCGTTGATCGCCGCCGTTACCGCCCGCGACTGCAACGAAATGACATTGAGATCCATCCCGAGCGGCGCCTGCGACTCGAGCTCGGCGAGACGCTTGTCGATCGCATCGCCCATCACCACGACATTGCCGCCCTGCACCGTCGAGATCCCCAAGCCGACGGCGCGTTCGCCGTTGAAACGCAAGATGTCGCGGGGCGGATCCTCGTAGCCTCGGATGATGTCGGCGATGTCGCGCAGAAAGATCAGTGCGTCCGAGTCGCCACTGGTGCTGCCGATCAATAGATCACCGAACTCTTGCTCCGACCGGAACTCACCGGTCGGATTGAGCGATACCCGTTCGATTCCCTGAGATGCCTCACCCGCGCTGGCGACGAGGTTTTTGGACGACAGCGCCGCCATCACCTCTTCGGTCGAGATGCCGAGCTCGGCCATCTTCGCCCGTCGCATCTCGACATAGATCACCTCGGAACGATTCGAGAGGATCGACACCCGCTTGACGTCCTGGACCAGCAACAGCTCACGCTGGAGGAATTTCGCGTAATCGTAGAGGTCTTTGTAGCTATAGCCCTCACCGGTGATCGCCATATAGGCGCCATAGACATCGCCGAAATCGTCGTTGACGA
>JBCDBH010000528.1:0-3275 GCA_039184055.1 Acidobacteriota bacterium | reverse complement strand
TCGTACCGCAAGCTCGATCTCATGCTCAACGAGCAGAAAAAGCCGAGTCGTTCGCTGCGGCGGCTGCTCAAACCGCTGAGCGACGACTATGACGTGGTGGTGCTCGACTGCCCGCCCGGGCTGACCCTCACCAACGAGGTCGTCTTCTCCACCGCCGATGTGCTGCTGGTGCCCGTGGTGCCCAACGCGCTGACCGTGCGGACGCTCAAGCCACTCGCCGAGCACCTCGACAAGCGGCGGCGAAAAGGCGAGGCGGCACCACCGATGCTGCCTTTCTTCTCGATGGTCGACAAGCGCAAGTCCATCCATCGCAACACCATTACCTCGCCTCCCAAGGGCTTCCCTTTTCTGACTCCCAAGATCCCCTTCTCGGCCAAGGTCGAACGCATGGAAGTCGAACGCGCCCCTCTCGTCGCTCTCGAGCCGGCGAGCGTTCCAGCCGTCGCGTTTCGCAATTTATGGCGAGAAGCGCAAGCGCGGGTGAGCGTGGCGGCGTAACCCCTCCTCGCCACGTTCATCCGCGCCGGTGCTCTCTCGGATCAGCGAGGAACGACGGCGAGAATCCGCGCCGGGCCACCCGAGCCGCCGCTGATCTTCATCGGCAGCGCGAAGATCGTTGCGCCGGTGGGTGGAAGCAGCCCGAGATTGGCGACGTTTTCGAGCCCCATGACATTGGCGCCATTGGCGATCTGGTGGACGATGAAGTCGGTCGACGGCCCGTAGTCGATGCTCGCGGTGTCGACACCGAGCGCGGCGACGCGACGTTCCTCGACCAGAAAACGCCCCGCTTCCTCGCCATAGGACGGAAAACGCAACTTGGACGCGTCACCCGGCGTGTCGTCGCCGAGGTAGGCGAGTCGATCGGGCCAGCGCTCGCCCCATCCGGTGTAGAGAAGGACGATGGCATCTTCGGGAATGGTGCCGTGCTCGGCTTCCCAGGTCTCGACATCGGCGAGAGTCAGTCGGTAGTCGGGATTGGTGCTCGCTTGGGCGGTGACGTCGATCACCACACCCGGCCCGACCATTTTCTCGACCGGGATCTCGTCGGCGGTCCACTGCCCGGCGGCGAAGTGAATCGGCGCGTCGAGGTGGGTGCCGCCGTGCTCGGGCGTGCTGAAGCTGTTGGCGGCGTAGAAGAAGCCGGCCGGGGTTTCACCGTAGGCGAGCTCTTCGAGCTCGAACTCGGACGGCGCGGTCGGCCAGTAGAGCGTTTTCTGATCGAAGCTATGGGTGAGATCGATGAGCTCGGCGCGCGCCAACAGGGTGGCGAAATCGGCCGCTTCGAGCTCGTTGGCCGATGGAGTTGCCTCGGGTGCTGGCGCGGTGCAAGCGAGCATGGACAGGGCGACAGCACAGGCGAGAACGAGACGTTTCATGACGGAACCTCCGTACACAAAGAAAGATGTCGGTCGAAATCGACCCAGCCCAAGCGTCCCTAAATCACCTCGGCGACGCGGAGCGCTTCGATCTCGTCGTCGCTCAGCCCGAGCAAGCCGCCGTAGACCTCGTCGTTGTGCGCGCCGAGGTCGGCGCCGGCCCAGGTGGTGCGACCCGGGGTGCGATCGAGCTTGGGAAGGATGGCCGGCACCTTGGTGGGCCAGCCGTCGACATCGACCTGCTCGAAGAGATCACGCGAACGAAAATGCGGATCGGTCATGATGTCGCGGACGTCGTTGACCGGCCCGACCGGCACGCCGGCTTTGGTGAGCCGATCGATGACGTCGCTGGCGTCGAGCCCCGCCGCCCACACCGCCAGCACATCGTCGAGCTCGGCTTGCCGCTCGACTCGCCCTGGATTGCTCGCGAAGCGTGAGTCCTCGGCGAGCTCGGGGCGATCGATCGCGATCATCAGACGTTTGAAAATCGAGTCGCTGTTGGCGCCGAGCACGATCAATCGACCGTCGCGACAGCGGTAGGCGTTGGTGGGGACGATACCGGTGATCGTGGTGCCCGCCGGCTGTCGCACCTCGCCGAAGAAGTCGTATTCGGGGATCACCGCTTCGAGCATGTTGAATACCGATTCGGTGATCGCCACGTCGACGGTCTGCCCTTCGCCGTCGCCACGTTCGCGTTGCAGCAGGGCCAAGAGCACACCCATCGCGGCGTGCATGCCGGCGAGGCTGTCGCCCAGGCTGAGGTTGTGCCGGGTCGGGATGTCACCCGGGAAGCCGCTCAAGAATCGCAGACCGCCGACCGCCTCACACACCGAGGCGAAACCGGGACGATCCGAATACGGGCCCGTCTGCCCATAGCCCGAGATGCGGGTGTAAATCAGCCGACCGTCACCAGCGAGGTCGTCGGGCCCCAGCCCCCAGCGCTCCATGGTGCCGGGTTTGAAATTCTCGATCAGCACGTCGACCTCACCCGCCAAGCGACGCGCGATGTCCTGACCTTGCTCGGTGCGGAGATCGAGCGTGATGCACTTCTTGTTGCGCGCCAGCGACCGCCACCACAGCGACGTGCCGTCGTGGACCAAGCGCCATTGCCGAATCGGATCGCCTTGCCCCGGTGCTTCGACCTTGATCACCTCGGCGCCGAAATAACCGAGCAAGCAACCCGCGAACGGCCCGGCGAGCAGCTGGCCGACCTCGAGCACGCGAATCCCCTCGAGCGGCCTCATCGCCCATCTCCGCTCGTGAAATCCGTGTCACGCCTCGGCGTGTCTGGCTGTCGGGTACCTGCACGATGCCGATTCTGGTTGTCGCCGCCCATCTCGCTTCCTATATGCTCCACCTAGACCCCCATACCGAACTGGATTCCTCCGTCGCTGCCGGTCGATCCAGACTCCGTTCACATCGGAGCCTCATCGCGAGTCGCCCGCGCACGCGACAAACAAGGAGAAGACTATGAAAACCATCCGAGCCACGCTTTCCGTGACTGACTTCGCCGATGGTGAGGTGTGGCGTCCACGGTACAAGACCATCGATGCTTCCAAGGTGAGCCCCGAGCTTCAGATCGATCCCGCGGCGATTCTGCACGACCCCGGTCCCGTCGAGCTGGAGCTCACCTTCGAGCTGCCGAAAGCCCATCCTTTCGTTTTCATGCCCCACGCGCAACACCCCAGAACCCACGCCACGGTCCGGGCGATCCACGGCAAGGAGATCCACCAAGATATCGTGAGCTTTCGTTGGCACGATCCCGACAATCCTCATGTCGGCATTCTTTCCGTACGCGTACCGCCACCCAACAGCGACAACGAATTTCCTACCGTGTCGGCGCTCCATTTACCGTGTGTCCACGCCAACGGTGTCGGGGTAGAGATTGTCCCAGCTGAC
>JBCDBH010000527.1:0-3279 GCA_039184055.1 Acidobacteriota bacterium | reverse complement strand
GCGCGTTTGTATCGCTCGGGTGACCTGGCGCGACGCACGGTCGACGGTGAGCTGGTCTACATCGGTCGGGCCGACTTCCAGGTCAAGATTCGTGGTTTCCGCATCGAGCTGGGTGAGATCGAAGCCGCGTTGAGCGCGCATTCGAGCATCGAGCAGTCGGCGGTGCTGGTCCGTGAGGTCGAAGGTGACGAGCGCCTGGTGGCCTATCTCGTGCTTCGGGATCCAGCCGAGGAACTGGATTCCGAAGCTCTACGCACACATCTCGGGGCGAGCCTGCCCGAGTACATGGTGCCGGCGGCGTTCGTGTCGATGGAGAGCTTTCCGCTCACCGTCAACGGCAAGCTCGATCGTCGCGCCTTGCCCGATCCGGAGTGGGGTGAGCGCGGCACACGCGCATACGTCGCGCCCCGGACCCAAACCGAGCGGATCGTCGCCGATGCGATCGCCGCCGTGCTCGGTGTCGAGCAGGTGGGTGTTCACGACGATTTCTTCGCTCTGGGCGGTCACTCGCTGCTCGCCACCAAGTTGGTTTCACGCCTGCGCGATCAGCTGGGCGTCGACCTCCCGCTTCGTCGGATCTTCGAAACACCCGACATCGCCGGGATCGCCAACGCGTTGGAGCATCTCGCTCAGGATGCTCTGCCACCGATCGAGGCGGTCGAGCGCGGGGCCTCGGTCGAGCTGCCGTTGTCGTTCGCCCAGGAGCGGCTTTGGTTCTTGGCCCGTCTCGAGCCGGACAGCCCGGCGTACCACATCCCGACACCGGTCCGTCTGCGGGGCACGCTGGACGTCGAGGCGTTGTCGTCGGCGCTGAGCACGGTGGTGTCCCGTCACGAGGCGTTGCGTACCGTCTTCCGTGAGGTCGACGGCGATCCGGTACAGGTGGTCTTGCCAGACGCGTCGGTCGCGTTGCCCGTTGAAGATATGACTTCGGAAGCCTCGTCTTTGGAAGACACAGTCCTGGCGTCTTTGCGCGCGGACGCGCTCGAGCCGTTCGATCTGAGCACGGGTCCGCTGTTGCGGGCGCGTCTGCTCCGGGTGGCGGACGACGATCACGTGCTGTCGCTGACGATGCACCACATCGTCTCGGACGGCTGGTCGGTGGGTGTACTGATTCGTGAGCTGGCGGCGCTCTACGCCGGTGAATCGTTGCCTGAGTTGCCGATCCAGGTCGGTGACGTCGCGGTGTGGCAGCGCGAGCATCTCGAGCTCGCCGATCAGGTGTCGTGGTGGCGTGAACACCTCGCGGGTGTGCCGGTGCTGGAGCTGCCGACCGATCGTCCTCGTCCGGCGGTGCAAACCTGGGCGGGCGCGACCTTGCCGGTGCATCTCGATGTCGACACCGTGGCCGCACTGATCGACATGACGCGTTCGGAAGAAGTCACGCTCTTCATGGCTTTGTTGGGTGTCTACGCATCGGTGCTCGGTCGCTGGTCGGGTCAAGACGATGTGGCGGTGGGTACACCGATCGCCAACCGGACGCGGGCCGAGGTCGAGCCGCTGATCGGCTTCTTCGTCAACACGCTGGTGGTGCGAACGGATCTCTCGGCGGACCCGTCGTTCCGTGAGCTGCTCCAGCGGATCAAAAAGACGACGCTCGACGCCTATGTGCGTCAAGACGTGCCGTTCGAACGTCTGGTGGCCGAGCTCGACGCCAGCCGCGATATGTCGCACACGCCGCTCTTCCAGGCGATGTTGAGCCTGCAGAACGCCCCTATGGAAACGGCGGCGTTGGGCGAGGTGACGGTCGAGCCGATCGAGGGCGTGGGCACGACGGCGAAATTCGATCTTCTCCTCGCTCTGGGTGAGACGGACGACGGCCTGCGTGGCGCGCTCGAATGGAATACCGATCTCTTCGACCGCACGACGGTCGAGCGCTTCGTGACGGTCTTCGAGCGCGTGCTTCGTTCGGTCCTGGCGAATCCCGATGTGCCGCTGTCGCGTTTGCCGTGGCTCGACGAGACGACCCTGTGTCAGCGTTTGTCGCCACCGGCGCTTTTGCCGCTGACGCCGCCGACGCTTCACGAGCGTTTCTTTGCCCACGCGCTGCGCAAGGCCGATGCCCCAGCGGTGAGCGATGGGACACAGAGGCTGACCTATGGTGAGCTGGCGACCCGGGCGCGTCGTCTGGCTGGGCAGCTGCAATCGCTCGGCGTCGGGGCCGAGACGCGCGTAGGTTTGTGCTTGGGTCGTTCGGTGTCGATCGTCGAGGCGATCTTGGGTGTGTTGGCGGCGGGCGGGGTGTACGTGCCGCTCGACCCGACGGCGCCGAGCGACCGTCTGGCGTTCATTCTCGAAGATGCCGAGATCGACGTATTGGTGACCACCAGCGATCTCGAGCTAGATCTCACCTTCGACGGCACGAGAATCGAGCTCGACCAGCTCGACGACACGGCCGCGACACGATTCGGTGCGGTGGTGTACGACGTAGCGGTCGATCCCGATCAGGCCGCTTATGTGATCTACACGTCGGGCTCGACGGGCACGCCCAAAGGCACGCCGGTCACGCATCGCAACGTGCTGCGTCTCTTCCAGGCCAGCGAGCCACATTTCACCTTTGACACCTCGGACGTCTGGACGCTTTTCCACTCCTACGCTTTCGACTTTTCGGTGTGGGAGATCTGGGGTGCGTTGCTCTACGGCGGTCGCCTAGTGGTGGTGCCCTGGGAGACGAGTCGCGATCCCGAGGCCTTGTTGCATGTGGTGCGCGAAGAAGGAGTCACGGTACTCAATCAGACGCCGTCGGCCTTCCGACAGCTGGTGGCGGCGGTCGATGTTCAAGACGTAGCGTCGGATGCGCTCGCGCTTCGTGACGTGATCTTTGGTGGGGAGGCGCTCGAGCTGGCGGTGCTCAAACCCTGGTTCGATCGCTTTGGTGACCGTACGCGTCTGGTGAATATGTACGGCATCACCGAGACGACGGTGCACGTCACCTATCGTGAGGTGCGGGCCGAGGATCTCGATCGAGCCTTCTTGAGCCCGATCGGTGAGGCCTTGGCCGATCTCGCGATTTACCTGCTCGGGCCGGATCTGCTGCCGGTGTACGAAGGCGCGGTAGGGGAGATCTGGGTCGCGGGTGCGGGCCTCGCGCGAGGCTACCTCGGTCGTCCGGCGCTCACCGCCGAACGCTTCATTCCCGATCCGTACTCGGGTGTGCCAGGGGCGCGTTTGTATCGCTCGGGTGACCTGGCGCGACGCACGGTCGACGGTGAGCTGGTCTACATCGGTCGGGCCGACTTCCAGGTCAAGATTCGTGGTTTCCGCATCGAGCTGGGTGAG
>JBCDBH010000526.1:0-3279 GCA_039184055.1 Acidobacteriota bacterium | reverse complement strand
CGCGACGCGGTCGACCGCCCCGGCCGGGGCAGCGTCGCCCGTGCTGATGGTCAGTTGGAAGATGCCCGGCGGATCGACGGTCGTCACCCGGAAGCCAAAACGATCGCCGACGAGCTCTTCAACCGTCTGCTCACCCTCGGACCGCCGTCGACGCTCCCACCTCGTGGATAGCGGCTAGCGGAAGAAACGCCAGCCGCGCAGAATCTGGCTGTCGGCGATCACCACCGTGTCACCTACGATCTGGTGCTCGAGCGGTACCGGATAACAGCCACCTTTACGCGAACCGACTTCGGCCAGTGGCAGTGAGGTATCGCATTTGTTGTTCACCATCCAACCGTCGTGAAAGCGGAATCCGCGTTTCAATTTGAAGTCGTTCTCGGCGGCATCGAAGGCGACGTGGACGTGGCCATCCTCGTCACGACCGACAAAGAAACGAACCTCTTGGTTGCCGTAGTTGAGATACCGGTAGAAATGCACCTCGTTCGCCTGGAGCTCGGCGATATCGACGATGACGTTGCCATCGGTGTCGGGACGCACACGCTCGTACGACTCACGGAGGAACCCGCCTTCGAAAGCGTAATTGGCAGCCAGCACCGCTCCGGCGAAGAACAACACGATGAACAAAGCATGGATCGGACGTAAGCGCCGCATCTCCACAGTCTATCCCGTGTACAACCGGTATGATCGCGTCGGCTTGGCGCACCGCGATTCCAACAACCATGCGCGCCCCGTCTCGTACGTTCAACAAGGAGCTTGCCATGTACCGCACCCGATTCACTCTCGTCTTGACCACCTTGGTCCTCGTACTCGCGCTCGCCGCCAGTCCGGCTCTCGCCAAGAAGAAACAGCTGGTCGACATTCCGCTGGAATGGAAACCGACCAACGAGCTCGGTGACTATGAGACCGTCGATCTCACCGGCATGCTCGACGTCACCATCCAGGTCGGCGAGTTCACGGACGATCGCGACGACAAGAAGGCGATCGGTGAGAACCGCGAGGACGCCGACCAAGACAAGATCCTACCGGTCAGCACCAAGGACGATGTCGCCGCGTGGAGCGCCGACCACGTCACCAAGGTGCTCGGCATGTTCGGTATGAAAACGACCGACAAAGACGGTGACGTCGTGCTGAGCGCCGACGTCCGACGCTTCTTCGTCACCGAGACCAACACCTACGAGTCCGACGTGGCCTTCACGGTCACGCTGAAGGACGGTGAGGGCGAAGTGCTCTGGCAAGGCCTGGTCGGTGGCACCGCGAGCCGCTTCGGTCGGTCGTACAAAGCCGAGAACTACTACGAAACGATCAGCGACGCGCTGATGAACGCGGTGCACGACTTCCTCACCGACGACTCGGTGCGCACCGCGCTCACCCGCTGATCCAGGAGACGTCATGACCCGATTGCCATTCGTCGTCTTGCTCGCCATCGTTTTGGCGACCAGCCTCGCCGCCGCCAGTGAAAGTCCGCTCGGCTACTACCGCTCGCCGTCGCTCAACGGCGATACGGTTCTGTTCACCGCCGAGGGCGATCTGTGGACGGTCGGTACCGACGGCGGAGTGGCACGTCGTCTGACCAGCCATCTCGACGAGGAAATCTACGGAGCGATCAGCCCCGACGGCGAATGGGTCGCCTTTTCGGCCGACTACGAAGGTCCCACCGAGGTCTACGTCATGCCGCTCGCCGGTGGTCTGCCGAGTCGGATCACCTGGCATGGCGACGGCGCCAACGTGGTCGGCTGGACGCCTCGAGGCGAAGTCGTCTACAGCGCGTACTATCGGGTTCATCGACGCCAGATCTATCTCGAAGTCGTCGATCCTCGAACCGGCGCCACCCGGCCGCTCCCGCTCATGGGAGCCGCCGAGGCCGCCTTCGACGACGCCGGGACGATCTTCTTCACCCGCTACGCCTTCCAGGGCAGTCATACCCGTCGCTATCAGGGTGGAACCGCGCAGAGCCTGTGGCGTTTCGACGGCGCGGACGAAGCGGTGCCGCTGACCGCCGATCATCCCGGCACCGATCGTCACCCGATGTGGTGGAACGATCGGCTCTACTTCCTCAGCGATCGTGACGCCTCGCTCGATCTGTGGTCGATGAAGAGCGACGGCACGGACCTCCAGCAACACACCCATCACCACGAATGGGACGTCTTCGAGCCGAGCCTTCACGACGGTCGGATCGTCTATCGATTGGGCGCCGATCTACGCTTGCTCGATCTCGCCAGCGGCGACGATCGCATCATTCCGATCCGGCTGAGCACCGATTTCGATCAGCGTCGGGTCACCTGGGTCGACAAACCCTTCGACTTCCTCACCTCCGCCTATCTCTCACCCGACGGTGATCAGGTGGTGCTGACCGCGCGTGGCGAAGTGTTCGTCGCCCCGGTTGGACAAGGCCGCCTGGTCGCGGCGGCGCGCAACAGCGGCGTGCGTTATCGCCAGGCGCGTTTCGCCGCCGGGGACGACGAGGCCGAACGCGATGAAACGATCATCGCGCTGTCCGACGAATCCGGCGAAGTCGAGCTCTGGAGTCTGGATCCGCGTGGGCTCGAAGCCTCCGCGCAGCTCACCGACAACGGCTCGATCCTCCGCTTCACGACGCTGCCATCACCCGATGGCGCCAAGATCGCCTTCAGCGACAAGGACAATGAGCTTTGGGTCTTCGACCGCGCGAGCGGCGCCACCACCAAGATCGCCACCTCGCGGTATTTCGGTTTTCGCGGCTTCACCTGGTCGCCCGACAGCCGCTGGCTCGCCTTCAGCATCCCGGCGGAGAACCTCTTCTCGCGGATCGGGCTCTACGACTCCGACGCCGAAACCGGCGAAGGAGACGAGGCCATCGAGATCCTCTGGGCGACCTCGGATCGATTCGACAGCTTCGACCCGGTGTTTTCGCCCGACGGCAAGTGGCTCTACTTTCTTTCCACCCGCAACCTCACCAACACCGTCGGCAGCCCGTGGGGCCCCTACGCGCCGCAGCCACATCTCGACCAAACCACCGAGATCTTCCAGCTCGCGCTGGTGGACGGAACCCGCTCACCCTTTGCCCCACCGACCGAGCTCGACGACGCGAACAAAGAAGACGACGCGAAGCAAGACAACGGCAAAGACAAGAAGAAGGACAAGGGCAAAAGCGACGACGCGGAAGCGAAAGACGGCGCCACCGACGACGATGACGCCATCACGACCCGTATCGAAGTAGAGGGTCTGTTCGATCGTCTCGAACGTGTCCCGACCCCGGCGGGAAACTATGCCGCCCTGGCGATGACCGCCAGTCATCTCTAT
>JBCDBH010000525.1:0-3296 GCA_039184055.1 Acidobacteriota bacterium | reverse complement strand
CGTGGCCGCGGCCTTCTTCTTGGCCTCTTCTTCAGCCTTCTTCTTGGCGGTCTCGGCCGCGGCTTTCTTCTTGGCCTCTTCTTCAGCCTGACGCCGGGCTTCTTCCTCGGCCTTACGCTTGGCTTCGGCCTCAGCCTTGCGCTTGGCCTCTTCTTCGGCCTGACGAAGGGCTTCTTCCTCGGCCTTGCGCTTGGCTTCTTCCTCGGCTTTGCGCTTCGCCTCGGCCTCTTGACGCACGATCTCGGAGCGGCGTGGCCGCGCAACCTCGAGATTCCGAATATCGGTTCCGACCCGCTGGATCATCGATCGACGTTGCGGTCGACGTCCCGCCGGCTTCGCAGGCGTTTCGGTACGCCGTGGACGTGCGGCTGGCGCACGAGCCGCGGGTTTTTTCTCGGTTTCGGTTACCGGAGCTCCGCCACGGTCACGCAAGATGACCTCGCGTGGGGAGGGTAGACGTTTACCCTGCAGAATCGCTTGGATCACCTCGGTGTCCAGCTCCGCGGAGTCACCCTCGACGCGGACGCCGATCGATTTGAGCTTGAACACCAGCTCCTGATCGGGGATCCCCATCATTCTCGCCAGATCCTGGACGCGAATTTTACTCATTGCTAGGCGCGACCCTCCAGTCTCTACCTTCTTCGTTCATCCGATCTTCCATCTACCTGTTGCGTGCGGCGGTCGGGTCGTCAAGCTTCCTGATCGTCCACGGGACCGAGAGCGTCAGCGGCCGCTTCGCTCTCTTCGCTACGGCTGCGCTCACTGTCGGCAAGAGCCCGTGACAGTGCAGCCATGAACTCGTCGTCACCCATCGTGCTCGCTGGCGCGTCGTCCTCGGGTACCTCGAAGCCCAAATCGACCGGCTCACCGGTTTCGATTTGCTCCGCGGCCCAAGACGTCGCCATGGCGACGATATCCGGATTGACGCCCGAGATCATCGCGGCGGCTTCGACGTCGACTCCGACGAGACTCTCCAGCGTCGTATACCCGGCTTCGAGCAGTGCCTCCGCCGACTGTTCGTCGACACCAGGGGCCTGCTGCCAATCGACGCGACCCGGGGTGACTTCGCTCTCCGCCATCGCCGTCTGAAGCATCTTGGCCAGAGCGTCGGCGACCTCGTCCTTGACGTCGCTCTCGCTCTTGATATCGATCTTCGCACCGATCAGCTCGGCGGCGAGTCGTACGTTCTGACCGCGTTTGCCGATCGCCAACGAAAGCTGCTCGTCCTCGACGATCACGTCGAGGTGAGGCACGATATCGGTCTGCGTGACCGAGACGCGTGTGATCTTGGCGGGTGCCAGAGCACTCTGCGCGAACGTGACCATATCGTCACTATGCTCGATGATGTCGATCTTCTCACCGCGTAGCTCGCGAATGATCGACTGGACACGAGAGCCCTTCATACCGACGCATGCGCCCACCGGATCGACATCCCGCTCGCGGCTCGCCACGGCGACCTTGGCTCGTTCACCGGGCGCGCGTACGGCATTCTTGATGATCACCGTGCCGTCGTAGATTTCCGGCACCTCCATCTCGAAGAGCTTGACGAGCAATCGTGGATCGGTGCGCGACAAGATGACCTGCGGCCCTTTGGGCTGCGTGTGCACGTTGACGATCACGGCGCGAATGCGCTCGCCCTGGCTGTACCGCTCGTGACGCGCCTGCTCCATACGAGGAACGACCGCTTCGGTACGCCCGAGGTCGACGATGATGTCGCCACGCTCGAAACGTTTGACCGTGCCATTGACGATCTCGCCGACCCGGTCGATGAATTCGTTGTAGACCTTCTCGCGCTCCGCCTCGCGGATTCGCTGGTAGAGCACCTGCTTGGCCGACTGAGCGGCGATGCGGCCGAGACCCTCGGTCGAGATCGGCAGCAAAATCTCATCACCGACCTGAGCATCGCTCTTTTGCTCTTGCGCTTCTTCGACCGACCACTCGGCGAGCGGGTCTTCGACCTCTTCGACGACGGTCTTGACGATGAAAGCTTTGAAGGAATTCGTTTCGGCGTCGAACTGGGCGCGCACGGGTTCTTTGATGCGGTGCTGTTTTTTCGCCGCCGACGCCATCGCGTCCTCGAGCGCCGAAACCCACCGGTCGAGCTCGATACTTTTTTCCCGTGCAACGGCCTGCAAAACCTGCATGACGTCAACGTCGGGTGTCGGTGCCTGGGGCATGCCTCTCAGTCCTCAAGTGGTGAGCTTCGCGATGGAAGACTCGTAGTCTCGGGTGGGGGAGACCGATCCTGGTGTCCGTCCGCCCTCGTCTCATCAAAGAAAGCCCGCTCGTGGGCGGGCGACCTATCCTTAGATCTCCGGCTCGAGCCTCACGACCCGCAGATCGGGAAGTGGGATGACGAGCGTTTCTTCGGGCTCGGTGACGTGAATCGTCAACCTGCCCAGGCCCTGGTCGTCGAAAGAATCGAGACGACCGATCACCGTCCGCTTGCGCCGGGTCGACGGATCCGTGAAGGTCGCGCGGACCGGTTGGCCACGAAATCGAACATAGTCGCGGGGGCCATAGAGCTCGCGGTCGAGACCGGGAGAGCTCACTTCGAGAAGATAGCGCCCGCTGCCGAAATCGCTGACGTCGAGTAGCGCCGACACCTGGCGGGAAACCGTGCCACAGTCATCGATGCTGACGAGGCCATCGCCTGCCGGAGTGTCGAGAATCAGCCGCAAGGTGTTGCGCACGAATTCAGCGTGGATCAGCTCGCAGCCCGTATCGGAAGCGATCGCCACCAGCTCTTCGTGGAGCCGAGGATCGATCTCGGTGCGTCCCATGCCCGTCGTCGTGCCATCCGCCATGCGCTGTTTTCGATCTCCTGACCTTGTTGGCTCATGCCCGCAGTCTTTGCGCGCCTTCTTCTGCTCGCCTTCTTTTGCCCAACAAAAAAGGTGGGCGTCCTGCCCACCCTTCTCGCGGAGAAAGCTGGCATCCGGGATTATAGAGGAACCCCTTAACCGGGCGCAAGACACACGCACGGTGGATGCTGCGAACAACTTCAGGTTACCGCAAGCGTAGGAGAAAAGGGAAGCCTTCCGGGCTGCCATTTTGGCATCGGCCTCCATGTCGATGCGATTTCGGCACACGGAGAGGACGCGGTTTCACGGTAAGTGTCGTCGCCAGCGGAATCTCGGGTACTGGCATCGTGTTTGCTGAATCGAAAGGCGGGCGCACCGCGAACGAATGACCACGGAGCTCGGCGCTCACTTTGAACTCGACGACGAACCGACGACTCGAGCTCGACAGATTTCGAACATCGACAGACGAACTCTTCAGATAGGAGACGAATG
>JBCDBH010000524.1:0-3312 GCA_039184055.1 Acidobacteriota bacterium | reverse complement strand
TGCGCATCAGCGGGGTATCGTGCATCGCGATCTCAAGCCGAGCAATATTCTGGTGACCGCGCAAGGCATGCCGCGCCTGCTCGATTTCGGTATCGCCATCGCTTCACCGGTCGGAGATTCCGCGTCGAAGAACGTCGACGCGTCCGACGTGGCTGTGCCCACCGATGTAGCGGCGCGCTCGCCCTTCACACCCGACTACGCCAGCCCGGAACAGCGACGGGGCGAGACGGTGACCACGGCGAGTGATGTCTACTCGCTCGGCGTGCTGACCCATCGGCTGATCACGGGTCACCTACCGCCGTCGGGGCGGACCCATCTGCCTCGGGATCTTGCCGCGATCGTCGGACAGGCGACGGCTTCGACCGCAACGGATCGCTATGCCTCGGCCCGGGAGCTCGGTGACGATCTGCGGCGTTGCCGTGAGCGCCGACCCGTCCGCGCGATGCGTGGCTCCTGGCTCTATGTCCCGTGCTGTTGGGTACGTCGTCGGCCCGCGCTCGCCCTTGCTTCACTGGTGATCGTTCTTCTGGTGGCGGGGGCGTTGCACTTCGCCGTACGCGGGTATCAAGCCGAACACCAGCGTCGACAAGATGCCCTGGTCGCCGCATTCGTCGCCGAGCTTCTCACCACCTCGCGTTTGCTCGACCAGCCCCGTGGTGGCGAGACGATCGATCGGGTTCGCGAACGGATCGCGGCACACGCCCGTGGCCGACCGGAGATCGCGGCCGCCCTCGGTTTGGCGGTCGGCGAGCTGTATCGCCAACGTGGTGCGTTTCGTGAGGCGGAGGTGTTGCTCGCCGACGCGGTGCGGTCGTATCAGGAGCTGGGCAAGCCGATTCAGTTGGCGCGGGCCGAGCAGAGCCTCGCCATGGTGCTCACCGATCTCGGTGAGCTCGATCGTGCCGAACGGCTCTATCGTCGCGCGCTCGACCGCCTACCGACCCACGGCGACGATCCCTATCTCGATGCTCTCCAGGGTTTGGCTTCCTTGCGGATGCTGCAGGGGGCACGACACGAGGCCGAGATCCTCTTTCAACGTGGTCTCGTGCTTCGCGAGGAGCGCTATGGGCGAGTCAGCCTCGAAGTCGCGATCGTGCTCGATGGTCTGGGTCAACTGGCGCTCGATGGCGCGGATCTCGATCGTGCGACGGCCTATATCCACGAGGCGCTCGACATTCGTCGCGCCCTCGCCAGTCCCGACGTCGTGACGAGCATTCGTCGTCTCGCCGAGCTCTTCGAGGCCGCGGGACGGTTGCGGCAGGCCGAGAGCCTGTATCTCGACGCGATGAACCTGCTCGACGCGAGTCGTGGCCCTGAGCATCCGGAGAGCGCTCGGGCCCGTTACGACCTGGCCCGCGCGCTCTACGGGTTGGGTGACGCCACGGCCTGTGAGCTCTTACTTCGCCAGGCGCTCGACACGTATCGGGAGGTGCTGACCGAAGATCATCGCTGGATCACCGAAGCCGATAAGCTGCTCGCCACGTGTTGGCTCGATCTGGCCCCCATTTCTCAACAGCCCGTCAGCTGCGGCGCGGAAACGCACGCAATCTCTGGGCGTGCTCGCTCTTCGCTCCCTCGATGTACCTCGGGTACGCCTCCGGTCGCTCATCCCTGCGCTGCCCAGATCTCACGCACGTCTCCGCCTCGTAGCGACGAACCGCTCGCTTCAACGGTTGGTGAGAAATGGGGGCTAGGTAAGACGCCCGTGACCTGAGCCTAATTCTGATTGCTCGGGTCACGGTGGATCGTGTCTCAGGGAAGATCGAGCGTCACGGTGTAGTCGCCGCTTACCGGGGTTTCGGGCTCGATGCGAAGCGTGTAGATACCGCGAGGCAGCACCTCATCGATGGTGAAACCGTTGCCATTGGACGAGCCATCGAAGGTCAGCTCGTCGCCCGATCGGCTATAGAGCACGCCGATGGTGTCGAGCAGTGGATCCGAGCTGATCACGACATGGCTCGTACCGGTGAGCACGAAGCTCAGGAAATTGACGTCCGCGGGGATGCCGGCATGGAGGGTGTCCATCGCGATCTTGGTGGTGATCAGGTTGTCGGCGCAGTGGGCTGCTCCGTCGCGATCGAAGGGATCGGCGCCGCAAATGTCGATGGTCTCGATATCGACGGGTTGGAGCTGTGGATCATGATAGGTCAGCTCGTAGATTCCAGGACGTACCGCGGCGAGGTGCCACGCCTGGCCGCTCGTCGCGTTGGTGTCACGCAGGGCGAGAACACCCGACCGATCGACGCGGAAGACCGTGCTCGGTAGGGAAGACTGGGCCCTCACGAGGAGAATCTCGATTTCGAGATCGTCCGACTCGTCCTCATGGTCGTCGGCGAGAAGATCGGTCGCGCCGAGCAGCTCGAGACTGATGTCGTTGCTCGGCGGGGAGCTGGTCGTGAAGGTGGCAAGTGGGTTCAACACCCGGGGGCGGGCCGTGCCCGCGAGTTTCGGGACGGCGACGAAACGAGTCTGGATGCGAAACGAATCGAGCGGGAATTCGCCTACGAAGGCCATCTTGACGCGAGCGCTATCGGTGGACGCGAAGATCAGGTCGGTGGTGGTTCGTTGCACGCTGACGACACTGCCGTTGCAGGTCCCGCGCCATTTCAATGTGTGTTGCGGGCCAGGAACGGGGTTGATCAACGAAATGCTGAGCACACCGGCTTCGGGAACATCGACCGTGAATTGTTGCTCACCGGCGAAGGGAGGATCCACGTAGAGCTGATTGGCGGCCAGCGCCGGCAAGCCGGTGCACGTCGCATGAGCCGTACCGGGAAGACCGAGGATGGCGAGTAGGGTGACGAAGGCGACAGCTGAGCCGAATGGGGGAATGAATCGCGCGAGCATGGGGGATCTCCTGAGATGTCGAAATAGCTACGGTCGAAACGGCACGAACCCGTGCTCACCGAACGGCGAGCACGGGTGCTGATCAGAAGGGTCGAGACCGACGTCGGAGGATCAGAGCGGCGGCCAGTGGAAAGGATCGGGATTGGTCTGGATCGAGACGCTGTAGATGTCACCGAGGGAGTTGCTGACCTGGATCGGGCAACCATCGAGACCGACGTTGGACCAATTGGCGGTGATGCCCTGGTGGTTGATGGTTTGATACGGAACACCGGTCGGCTCGTTCAGGTTCCAGAAGACCCGGGTGCCGTTCATGATGTAGCCAGCCGAGGTCGCCGGAGGATGGGAGCAGTTGATACAGGTCAGGGTCCACATACCGTGGCACGGAAAGAGGAAGCGGCTCGCCACCTGGGGGCCACCTTCGAAGACCAGCTGCTCGGCGGCGCCGTCGACCAGGCTTTCGAGGCG
>JBCDBH010000523.1:0-3316 GCA_039184055.1 Acidobacteriota bacterium | reverse complement strand
TCCGTCGAGGCGGCCATTTGCGAATTCGAAGATTTACCGGCTCCAGAGCGCGAGTGGTTCGATGTCGAGGTCTCCCTCGAGATCCGGCGTTTGTATCGCGGATTGCGGCAGGAGATCGCGGCACGGCCGGACTCGACGTTGGAAGAACGATTGCGACCGGTGCTTTATCGATTGGTGGCATTTCGGGAACAGCGTGTATATCCGTTCTTGCGAGTCGATGATCGTGTCTATCTACGCCAGTTGGTCAGGCGGATCCTCGAATGGCTCAACAGCGATCATCAGGATCCAGAAGAGGGCAAGAGGCTCTGGGAGGATTTGACGAGCTTCACTCGGATTCTCGCCCAGGTGAGCTATCGCCAAGAGCTTCGCGAACATGATCGCGAGCTGGTCGCAAAAGTGCACCACGCGCTGTTTGGTTCCCGTCCCGCGCTGTCTCGCGTTCCGGATTGGTGCTTCACGGATATGGAAGCGCTTCTCGGTCTGGACGACGATCTCGATGTTTTGGTGCTCGCCCGACGGGCACGGCCTCTGAGCGTGTGGCGAGCGCCTCTCGAACGTCTTCTGCACAGTCTCCGACGCAAAGAAGAGCACACCGTGTCTCGCCTCTCCGCTTCATGGTGGGACGAGTAGAGTAGCCCGCGCTCAGGTTCCGTGTAGGGAGTAGGGAAGCTCGACACCGAGTTGTTCGAGAACTCGCGACAGACTCGTCATGTGAGCTCGGGCCAATCGGTGAAGTGGCTCGGGATCGGGCGGTGCGATCTCGATGATCGCCTGCTCGAGCTGCTGGGAGTGGTCGACGATCTGGTAAATGCAGTAGGTTGCGGCTCCACACCGAGTCAGAATCGCCTGGGCTTGTCGCAACGCTTCCGGATCAGCGACGACATCGGGTAGCAGCTCAGTGAAGCGTTGGCGGTCGGGATGGTCCGCGACCAGAGCATAGAGAATTGCGAGATTGTGGCTACCTTGGTGCCAGTCGGGCGCCGCGGGTCGTTGCAGCGTGTCGCGAAGATCGTCGCCAATCTGGATGATCTTGGCAAGGAGAGTACCGACTCGGCCATAGGCGTCGGCTTGTTCCCCGCTGGCGCCACCAACCCGCGCCCCCATGGCCAGCGCTTCCCGGAACAAGGGAGGCGTTTTCGCGGTGACGACCCGCCAATAGTCAGCCTCGTCCCGTACCGGTTCGGCATCGAGAGCTTGACCGTACGCCGTGTCGAGCGCCAAGGCCGCGAAACGGCGACGTAGATCGTTTTCGAGATCCGATCGAAAAGCGCCGGTTCCGACCAAGAAAGAAGGGGCCGCCTGCAGAGCAAGAGCAAAGTTCGCGACGCGTCCCGGACCGAGATCCGTATGCAGACCCTCGTCGTCGTCGAGAATGTCGTCGACCAGATGGATGCTCACCAGAGAACAAAAGACACCCGCCGAGACGGGTAGCGCGCTCTCCTGCTCGCCCCTCATGGCGAGGCACGAGGCGATGGGGTGACGCCACACGGCGTAGGCGGCGGCGGTGCTCAGCGCTTCCCGGCGATCGATCGGCGTCGGCCACTCGTCGAGGTGTGGAACCGAAGCGATCAGCCGATCGATTGCACGGGCAACAGCATCCACGCTAGGACATCCAGTTGACTGGACCGCGTGGACGTCGGAGCGAGATCTCAGTCGCGGCCACGCAGCTTGTCTCGCGCTTGCTTACGCATCTCTTTGGCTTCGGGGAACCGACGACGTAGATCGAGGGCTCGTTCGAAATCGTCGAGAGCGGCCTGGTAGTCACCCTTGTCGAAGTGGACCTTTCCACGGTCCAAGAAGAGCGCGGCTTGCCCCGGATCACGAGCGATGGCGTCACCGTAGTCGACCAGCGCACGCTCCGCATTTCCCGCCGCGACCCAGGTCTCGGCGCGCGCGGCGTAGCCGACCGGGTTGTCGGGTTGAAGGCGAATCACCTGATCGTGGTCACCGATCGCTTCGTCGAATTGACCGAGCTCACGGTAGCTCAACGCACGATTGGCATACGCGGCGACCGAGGTCGAATCGAGCTCGAGAGCCTTGGAGAAAGCATCGACTGCCGCGTCGAGATCTCCACGACTGCGAAGGACACCGGCCTGGTAGAGAAAACCGGCGGCATCCTGTGGCTCGGCCTCGGCCGGAGGAGCGCTCGGGGGCGCCGGCGGTTCGGCCACTGACGTCGGCGGTGGCGTCGCGGCCGGCGGTGGTGTCACGGGAGCCGGTGGTGGAGGTGGCGGCGCTGGGCGTACACGAGGCGTATCGAGCGGTGGCGCGGGCGGTGGTGGCGCCGGGCGCACGCGAGGCGTATCGAGCGGTGGCGCGGGCGGCGCTGGGGGCGGCTCCGCGGGTGGTTCGACCGCGGCGGGTGGCGTAGCCGGTGGCGGCACGGGTGGTGTGGCCGGCGGCGGTGGCGGAGCCGTCGTCGAAGCCGGTTCCGAAGGCGTGGGCGGAGCCGTAACGGTCGGCTCCGTTGGCGGCGCCTGTTGCACCGGCGGCGTGGGCGGCGCCGGGGGCGACGTCACACGTGGCGGCGTTTCCGGAGTCTCCGCGACCAACGGCTCGTTGGGCTCTGGCGGCGCGGGTTCTGGAGCGGGGGGAGGCACCTCACGGGTCATGGGTGACGGCGGCGGAGTGGTGTCCGCGACGCTGTCGGGAGCCGTGGTGGTCGGCTCCGCTGGCGGCGCCGGGGCCACAGGTGGCGTGGTCGTGGCGGGCGGAGCCGGTGCGGGCGGCGTGGCCGTGGCGGGCGGTGCCGGCGGCGTGGCCGGTGGTGTTTCCGGAGCCGTGGCGGTCGTCGGCGGAAGCTCGGCCACCTGCGTCGTCACCTCGGAAGCGGGTGGAGGGGGTAGCACCGTGGCGCGCGAGACCTGAGCGCGTTGTGTGCAGCCAACCATCGATAGGGTCGAGGCCGCGAAGAAAAGCAATGCCGGCAGGGTCCAAATCAAACGTCGCATAGTCGGCTCCTGTCTCATGGTGTCAACCTGCTGCGTACACTGGCACGATCGCACTGCGCGTGGTGCCGTTCCGAGGTGAAATCAGGAAGTGGATCGTTTCGGCGACCTCTTCCGGTCGTGCCCAGCCGGACGTGTCGGCGTCGGGCATGGCGGTCCGGTTCGCGGCCGTATCGAGAATAGCGGGGGCGATCGCGTTGACCCAAATCGAATCGTGGCGAAGCTCCTCACCGAGCGCTTCGGTCAAGGCGGTCGCCGCCTTGACCCAAACGCACGGTGATGAGCATCGCCCCCATTAGATTTGGGTCAAACCCATAGCCCCCGCTATTCGAGATACCGGCGCGTACCGGACCCCCAAGCCCGACGCC
>JBCDBH010000522.1:0-3323 GCA_039184055.1 Acidobacteriota bacterium | reverse complement strand
AGGGTCGAAGCCTCGTAGTTCAATACCGATAGATCCGCGACGAATGGTAGACCAACGGCAAGCAAGACCTCGTGCAGCTCAGCGGAAAGCGCCAGTCCTTTCTGATAGCGGCCAAGGTAAGAATAGTGCTGGATCCGAGCGTTCTCGACCGTAAGTCGATCCATCGGAACCGTGACCCGTATCGATAGGTCGTTCAGTCTGCGCTCTGCAGCTTCGAGGTTACCTTGGGCTCCATCGAGCTCTGCCAGAAGTATGTCGACGTTGATGGGATTCGAAGTCAACAACCGAGCCTGCTCGAACGTCGCTCGCGTTTCCTCGAGATCGCCCTCGAACCAACTCGTCGTGGCAAGCGCCATATGGCCACTGGCATCGTCGGGGCGCGCCTCGACGTAGTGCTGGTAAGCCTGCCGTGCCTCCTCGTAGTTCCCCAACTGACTCTGGAGACGACCGATCTCGAGTTGAACCTCGTGCTCGCTCGGATCGAGCTCGAGAACATGCTGGTAGGCCTCGATCGCTTGGACTGGCTCCCCGAATAGCTCATAGGTATGGGCTAGACCGCGCCAGGCGCTCACGTCAGTGGGAAAGAGCGTGGTGATTTGCTCGTGGACGAGAATCAACTTCTTGTAATGTCCCGTCGCCACCAACTCGAAGATAGGTAGGATCAACCTCTCACGTTCATTGAGTCGATAGTCATGCTTACGAGCGCTCGAAGCCGCCTCGATCGCCTCGGTGTTCTTTCCGAGACTGCTGTACGTGGCGGCCAAATCACTATAGGCCAAGGCAAACGTCGGATCGATCTCGATGGCTTTTTGAAACGAGTCGATAGCGGTCTGAGCTTGGTTGTCGCGCCACTGTGCCACATTCCCACGAATCCACTGTTCGATAGCTATGGCCTCAACGCTGGTGTGCTCGGTCACCGGCAGATCGCGCCCGAGCTCCTCGATATCGACGACATCGAGAGCTTTGCGCACCGCGATACTCAGCTCGTCGACGACTTCGACATAGGTCGGGCCCGTGGCATCGAGCGTGACTACCGGCTCGGCGGTCTCGGTGAGGTAGAGCACCAGATTCGCTCGCCAGTCATCACCCTCGCGAGCAAAAGAGCCGTCGGTGAAATAGGTGATGCCATGATCACGGGAAATCCGTTGCGCGAGGGCGATCGGCACGTCGAGAGCATCGGCGATGTCCGCGCGCTCGAGCTCGGTGGTAAACGAGAAGGCGGAATTCGTATCGAAAAAAGGATTCTGTTCGAGGTCGCGACGGAGAAGAATGGGGAAGCCGTAACGAAGCCATTCCAGGCTCTCGTCGCCACTGTCGTTACGCCAGAAAAACATAGCGAGCTCACGTCTCTTTTCGGCTCGTGGTCGTAGCTTCTCCTCGATGCTGCCGTCGACATTCACCACCTCGACCGTCTCGGTCAAGGCCTCGACCCGAGTCTCCGTAAGCAGGACACCCACGACGAGCACGAGGGTAATGGCCACGTTGATGGGGATACCGAAGCGTTCAAGCCGCCCCCAAGCCTGCTTGCCGGGTGCGCCATGGGTGTAGGCCAGCAAGAGAATCGCTGGAATCATGGTGAAGAATGCGAGCAGGGCAGCGTCGAAAACCCTGTCGGCGAGCTTGTAACGCTCGACGAGCAGACCGACGAATCCGACCACGGCGACTCCCGCCATGACATACGCGCCGAGAATCTGTGGGATCCGACGGTGCCATAATCGCTGGATAAAACTGTCCTGGTTCATCACGCCGTCTCCCGCGTAGCGATCCATGTTTTGTCATGTCAGTACAAATCCATTGTACGTATGAGATGAGTAAATCAGTCGGTGTCATCGGAAAGTTGGAGTTGGAGGGAAACCTCGCAAGCTCGGCGGGCATTTCGATCCCTCGCTCTTGACGCGATCGTGCGCGCGGGGGACACTCATCGCAGAATTTCGATTCATGTGGTGATGACATGCCATCACGTCTTCACCGCGTAGCGACCTTGCGTACGAGGAGAACTCCCCATGAGAATCAAATGGTCGGTCTTGCTACTCGTTTTGACCCTGCTCGCCGCTCCTGCATTCGCGCAGCAGCCGTGGCGTTCGATGGACGACGAACAGCTCACGTACTCGCGCTTTCTTCCCGGCTTTGGTGGCCTTTTCTACGACGAGGACGGAACCCCGAACGTCTATTTGAAAGACACGTCGATGGCGTCTCGTTTCGGTATCCCCGCGAACGTGCGCGTGCTCGAGGCCGATTACGATTTTCGTGAGCTCCACGACTTCCGTGCCCAGATGCGTGGCTCGGTCTTCGATCAGCCGGGCGTGGTGTCGCTCGACATCGACGAGTCGACCAACCGGGTGACGATCGGAGTCGTCGAGCGACAGGCTATTACGGCTGTCGACCGCTTCGCCCGTATCGCCGAGCTCGCCGGCGTGCCCGCGGACGCGGTCGAGGTGGTGCCCGCCGACCCGATCTATTGGGCGGCCGAAACCCTCGATGAAACCGAGTTCCGCCCCGTGCCCGCTGGCGTACAGATCTTCTTCAACGCTTCGCCCACCGATTCGTTCGTCTGTACGATCGGTGCCAACGTCACCCTCGGGAACAAAAAGATGTTCCTGACCAACTCGCATTGCACGCGAGCTCAGGGCGGCAACCAAAAGACCGTTTTCTTTCAAAGCTCCCCGAACAACGGTGGTCGGATCGGTCGCGAGGTGCGTGACCCGGCCCTGTTCACGGGCGGACAGTGTCCAGCTGGTTTCCGCTGCCGGTTCAGCGACGCCGCGTTGGCGCAATACGACGGTCGGATCGACCCCGAGCCGGGCAAGATCGCGCGGCCCCGCAACATCAAGGGCGCGCTCGACATGCCTTTCGATGGCGCCCGACTGACCCTGGTCGATGAGAAGGACTTTCCGGCGCTCGGTGAACGCGTGTTCAAGGTCGGTCGGTCGACCGGCTGGTCGGGTGGTCGGGTCACCCAAACGTGTGCCGATATCAACGTCACCAACACCGACCTCGTTCTGCTCTGCCAAGACTTGGCGAACGGTAAGGTGGCGGGCGGTGATAGCGGCTCACCGGTCTTCACGCGTCAGGGTTTCGACGCCACCTTCGTCGGCATCTTGTGGGGTGGCAATGGCGCCGGCAACCTCTTCGTCCTCAGCCCGTGGGGCCTGATCAAGGACGATCTAGGTAACGTCGAGCTGATGTACCCGGAAGATAGCCTGCAGGCGCCTGTCGCCGGTGCTCCCGAGCTCGAGTACCGCGACTAATCGGTCAAGCCGCTTCGCGTTCGCGGAGCTGGTCGTCGAGGTTACGTGCCTCGACGACCGCCGCGATCCCTTCGT
>JBCDBH010000521.1:0-3351 GCA_039184055.1 Acidobacteriota bacterium | reverse complement strand
GATCAGGCAGTCGATCGAGATACGAGAAAGCGCCCCGGATTCCGGGGCGCTTTGCTTTTGAGCGAGGCACCGTGAAACCTCGACGCGTTCGGTCGGTACTCCTATGCAAACCCTCGCCCCCGTGCGGGCGTCGAAGAGGAAAGAGACGACATCGTCGTTTGCGGATCCAGCCGATACGAGGTAGCCATGGACACGTTTTTTCAAGATCTCAAATACGCCCTTCGCGCCCTACGTTCGAACCCGGGTTTCGCGATCGTCGCCGTGATCACGCTGGCGCTCGGCATCGGTTTGAGCACGGCGGTGTTCAGCCTGGTCGACGTGGCATTGCTCCGGCCGCTGCCGTTCGACGATGCCGATGAGCTGGTGTGGATGACCGAGTGGTCGAAGAACATCGACACCATGTCGTTCTCGTATCCGAATCTGATCGACTACCAGGAAAAGAACGAGGTCTACACCCATCTCGCCGGGCATCGCGGGCAGGATTTCAATCTCACCGGTGAAGGTGCGGCGGAGCAAATCGGCGCGGTACAGGCCACGGCGAGTCTCTTTCCGATGATGCGGGTGACGCCCGAGCTCGGACGGGTGTTCACCGCCCAGGAAGACGTGCCCAACGGGCCCAAGGTGGCGGTGTTGTCACACAGCTTTTGGCAGCGTCGTTTCGGTGGCGATCCCGATGTGCTCGGCAAGCGTTTGCTGCTCGACGGCGAGCCGTGGGAAGTCATCGGCGTGATGCCTCGAGGCTTTTTCTATCCGGTCTATTTCGATCAGATCGACATGTACCAGCCACTCGGTCATTTTGCTGAAGATTGGCTCGAAACCCGGGGCAACCATCCGGGTATCTTCGTCACCGCGCGTCGTAAACCCGGAATCAGCGTCGAGGCCGCCGAAGTCGGGATGAAACAGCTCGCCGCCCAGCTCGCCGAGGCCTATCCCGATACCAACACCGGTAACTCGGTCACCGTCACCGATCTGCAGGCGCGGATGGTGCGACGTATGAAGCCGGCGCTCCTGGTGCTGTGGGGCGCGGTCACCATGGTCTTGCTCATTGCCTGTGTCAACGTCGCCAACCTGCTCCTGGCGCGTTCTGAACGGCGCGGTCAGGAAGTGGCGGTACGCGCCGCATTGGGTGCCGGCAAAGGTCGATTGGTTCGTCAATTGCTCACTGAAAGCCTGGTGCTCGCTGGGCTCGGCGCGGTCAATGGCCTGGCGGTGGCGTGGGTGTCGCTCCGTCTCTTACGGGCGCAATTCGACACCTTCCTGCCGTCGTGGGTGCAGGTCGGTCTCGATCCACGCGTGCTCTCGTTCTCGCTCGCCGCCGCCGTGCTCACCGGGGTGATCTTCGGGCTCGCGCCGGCGATTCGCCTGGCGCGGGGCGCGCTCTCACCGCTGCTCCGTGACGGCCGACGCACCACCCGTGGATCCAGCCTGCGCTCCTGGCTGGTGATCGGCGAAACCGCGCTCGCCCTGGTGCTGCTGGTCGCGGCGACGCTCTTCTTCCGCAGCCTGACGCAGCGGATCGACGCCGACCCGGGTTTCAACTACGACAACGTCTTGCTGACCAACGTCAACTTGCCCGACGAGACGTACGCTGAGCCCGAAGCTCGGGTCGCGGTTTTCGACGAGCTCATCGAGCGCGTCGCGGCGCTTCCCGGCGTCGAATCGGTGGGCACCGCTCTGCCGATGTTGAGCGGCTGGCAATCGTCCGTGGCGATCGAAGGTCAGCCGTGGCCCGACGCCGGTGAAGCGCGACTTTCCGAAGTTCTCCGCGTGACCGCCGGCATGGCCGACGTGCTGGAGCTCAACATCCTGCAGGGACGGTTCATCACCGACGATGATCGCGCCGATACGCGCAACGTCGCGGTGGTCGACGAGCAATTCGCCAGCTTCGCCTGGCCCGACCAGAGTGCGATCGGTCAGCGCTTCCGTTTCGGTCGCCCCGATGAAGAAGACACCGAAGAAGAGATCGAAGAAGCGTGGATCGAAGTCGTCGGCGTGGTGAGCCACATCGAGCCCGACGGCGTTGGCGAGATCTCCCGGATGCAGGCCTGGCTACCGTCGAGCCAGCAGCCGCTGCCCTTCGCCACCCTGGCCGTGCGCACCTCTGGCGATCCCATGCTGCTCGCCGACCCGATCGGTGCCGTCGTGCGTGAGATCGACCGCGACCTGCCGCTCTCCGCCACCCGCACCATGACCGAGGACTACCGCTCCTTCGTCGCGCCGCAGAAAATGGCCACCAACCTGCTCGCCGTCTTCGCCGTGCTCGCCGTCGCCCTCGCCGCGCTCGGCATCTACGGCGTCATGGCCTACACCGTCGCCTCCCAACGTCGCGAAATCGGCGTGCGTTTGGCCCTCGGCGCCAGTCGTGGCAACGTGCTTTCCCGCGTCGTCACCGATGGCCTCAGGCTCACCGGCACCGGTCTCGGCCTCGGCCTGCTCGCCGCCTTCGCGGGCGCGCCCTTGATCGCCGATCAGCTCTTCCGCGTCGAGCCCCGCGACCCGGTGCTCCTCGCCACCCTTTCTCTCCTGCTCGCATCCGTTGCCGCCTTGGCCTGCGCCATCCCGGCGTGGCGCGCGTCACGGGTCGATCCGATTCACGTCTTGCGCTACGAGTGATCTTGCTTCGCGCTCCGGAGTGAACGCTCCGGAGCGTCTCGGTTCGGAAGCGGCGGGCCGTTTCGATTTTCGATCTCGCGTTTGGAGATGGGAATCGAAACGGGTAAAAAGGGGAACGCATGCTCCGCCTCGACCGAACCAAGACGCCTCGGCCCCTGTTCTGGGAAACAAACGCGTTTCGGAAGTTTCTCGACGAGTGGGTGTATTTCCATGGCGTCGAAGGTGGCATGCGGCGCACCCAGCGTCGCGCGCCGAATCGAAAACAACTCGAATACCATCGCGATCTCGCATTCTCGTTTTTGCTCGAAGCCAACCACGGCAAGTGTGTCTATTCGGAGCAACGAGTCGATCGCAAAAGCGGCGTCGTCACCTTTCATCGCCCGGAGGCCGACGCCATCGACCTGCGCTCGAAGGTGTCTCCCGACCACTATTGGTGGGGCGTGTGCGACTGGTCGAATTGGGTTCTGGCGAGTCGATCGATCCAGCTCGCCAAAGGAACGAGCTTTCCCGTCGCGACGCAGCGTTCACCGGCTCCGCCCGAGACGGGGATTCCGAGCGACGCGTGGCTGGAGTTGAATCGTGACCGTGGTCTTCTCCTCGATCCCTATCGTGATGATCCCGCTTGGTATCTGACCTATCTCGACAAGGGAAGAGTCGGCTCACGTGAGCATCCAGGTCTCGAAGCCCAGGCTGAGGCCGAGGGTCATGATCGTGGTGCGATCACTATCAAGATTCTCG
>JBCDBH010000520.1:0-3352 GCA_039184055.1 Acidobacteriota bacterium | reverse complement strand
GTTTTTTTATTTTGTGGTTTTGTTTTTGGTTTGGTATTTTCCCTAGTTTGGGTTTTCAGCACGACAGCCTGCTAACACTCGTGTAGCAAACGGAGCCTAAGGAAAGATCCCCAGATCCGAGTAGCTAGCGACGATTTTGTCGATCGCCACCACGAAGGCCGCGGTACGCAAGTCGCAAGCATCGGCGAGACGTGCCTTGCGTTCTCGGATCTCTTGATAAGCGGCCACCATCGTTTCCTCGAGACCCGAAAAGACGAGGTCTTGCTCGTCGGGTCCATTGAGGAAAGTGCGCATCACATCCGGCGGGAATTCATGCCCGGTGGCTTTTTGCACTTCGCTCAAGAGATCGCGATAGGCCTGACCTTGCCAGCGTTTCTGCAAGCGACCGTAGCGCACGTGGGCGAGATTCTTGACCCACTCGAAATACGACACCACGACACCGCCAGCATTGAGATAGCTGTCGGGAATCACCATGACACCACGTTCGGCCAGTTGTTCACTGGCATCGGCAGTGACCGGGCCATTCGCGGCCTCGGCGATGATTTTGGCCCGGATACGGTCGACGTTGTCGGCCCCGATCTGGTTCTCGAGCGCCGCGGGAACCAGGATGTCGCATTCGAGCTCGAGCGCGTCGAGACTGTTGTCGAGGGTCGTGCTGCCCGGAATCCCGAGAATCGTGCCGTGATCATTCCGGTGCGCTTGGACCGCTACCGGGTCGAGACCGTTCTCGTCATGGATCGCGCCATCGTACTCGGCG
This sequence comes from Acidobacteriota bacterium, assembly GCA_039184055.1. GTDB lineage: Bacteria > Acidobacteriota > Thermoanaerobaculia > Multivoradales > J023 > JBCDBH01. The sequence continues at coordinate 2,595 of JBCDBH010000520.1, read as the reverse complement.
ATCGCAATCACTTTCGCGCCCGCTTCGTGCAGATAGAGCGCGGCATGGTAGCCGACGTTGCCAAACCCCTGGATGACGACGGTTTTGCCACCGACTCCCGGCTGGAGACCGAGCGCACGCATATCGCCCTCGATCGCGCAGGCTTCGGAGATGCCGTGAAACACACCGCGACCGGTCGCTTCGGTGCGACCCCGCACACCGCCTTGCGCGACCGGCTTACCGGTGACACACGCGTGCGCGTCGAGCTTGTCGGGCGTCAGCGCGGTGTAGGTGTCGCACATGATCGCCATCTCGCGCGATGTGGTGCCGTAGTCTGGCGCCGGTACATCGACACCAGGGCCAATGAAGTTTTTCTTCTGCAGCTCGTAGGTATAGCGACGGGTGATGCGTTCGATCTCGTCGTCCGAATAGTTGCGTCGGCGAATCTTGACGCCGCCCTTGCCACCACCGAAAGGCACGTTGACGATCGCGCATTTGTAGGTCATCAGCGCGGCGAGCGCCATCACCTCGTCCTCGGACACACCGAGGCTGTAGCGGAAGCCGCCTTTGGTGGGTAGCTTGTGGTGACTGTGCTCGGCGCGCCACGCTTCGACGACTTCGATCGAGCCATCGTCTCGCTTGAGGGGAAAGCTGATGTAGTACACCGCGTTGCAGCGTCGTATCAACGACAGCAGCACCGGATCGTAGTCGGTCAGATCGGCGGCGCGATCGAAACTACGGTTTACCTGTTCGAAGAAACTGATCTCCACCGACATGGAGGTCCCTCCTGGCTACGATGTTGGCAGTAGAAACTCCATTGATTCGACCACGTACCTCGGTAAATGTGCAACCATCCAGACCGAAATCGCGCTTGATTTCGTCACGACGCGACGGATGGAACGGTACGTGTTACCTTGATCATGACGTGATGGGACGACCATCGAGATGAACGCTCGATCTCGTAATGATGAAGGGGCGCGTACGCGTGGCGCCCGCTTCTTGCTCGCCGCTGCCAGCCTGGTCGTGGTGGTGGCGGGTTTGCAGGCCGCGCGCGCCATCTTGCTCCCGACGCTGTCAGCCGTATTCCTGGCGATTCTCAGCGCGCCCCTGCTCGGCTGGTTGATGCGACGTGGGCTCCCCCGTTCGCTCGCCGTGCTCGTGACCGTGTTGACCAATGTCGCGGTGCTGGTGGCGATTCTCTTCTTGGTGGGAGGGTCGGTCAATACGTTTACCGCCAACCTTCCCGAGTATCGCGCCAAGCTCGAAGCCCAGGCCCAAGTGACCGTCGACTGGCTCGAAGCTCAGGGTATCGACACGTCCGAGCTGGCTTGGCTCGAACATCGCGAGCCACCGACCGAGCTGATGGAAGAGGTCGACGACTCGACCGACGCGACATCGTCCACATCGGGTTTCGAGCTCGGGCGCGTCATCGACCTGGTGGCCAACACTCTACGCGGCATCACCTATCTCGTCTCGAACACCATGTTGGTGATGCTCATTCTGGTGTTCTTGTTGTTCGAAGCCGGAGGTCTGCCGGCCAAAATGCGCGCCGCGTTCCCGATCGGTGAATCAGGCATGGCGCGAGTGTTCAAAGCAAAACGCGAGGTTCAGCTCTACCTAGGCATCAAGACCCTGGTCAGCCTGGTGACCGGTGTCGCCGCTGGAACCTGGGTCGCTCTTCTCGGGGTCGACTACCCGCTTCTGTGGGGATTGATCGCGTTTTTGTTCAACTACATCCCCACTCTCGGCTCGATCATCGCCGGTATTGCACCGGTGTTGCTGACCCTGGTCGATATCGGACCCGCTTCCGCCGCGGGTGTCGCCTTGGGTTACGTGGTGATCAATGTCATCTTGGGTAACTTCGTCGAGCCCCACCTGATGGGTCGACAGTTCGGGTTGTCGACGCTGGTGGTGTTCCTCTCGTTGGTGTTCTGGGGCTGGTTGTGGGGGCCCGTGGGGATGTTGTTGTCCGTACCGCTCACCATGGTGGTCAAGATTCTGCTCGAGAATTCTCCCGACCTCCGCTGGATCGGCGTGCTGCTCGGTCGTCCGACCGATGACCCGCCCACGACCATGACCGTCGCGAGACAAGAAAAAACCCGAACCGTCGAGTGACGATCCGGGTCGGAAGAGCTTTGCTCGAGCGTTTGCGGCCTTGGAAATCAGGCCGCTTCTTCTAGCTCCTCGGGCTCTTCGGCGTCGTTGGCGGCATCGCCGACCAGGTAGGTGTCGAGGAACTCCACGATGGCGGAATAGCCCTTGGCCTGGTTTTCCTTCTTACGGAAACCGTGACCTTCATCGGGGAAGATGATGTATTCCACCGGGACGCCGTTGGCCTTCACCGCCTCGACGATCTCATCCGATTCCACCTGGAGAACACGCGGGTCGTTGGCGCCCTGGAGCACCATGAGCGGATCGGTGATGTTCTCGGCGTGGAAGAGCGGCGAGATGCTGCGCAGGTATTCGGGATCGGTACCCATTTCGGCTTCCAGAGCCTTGCGGAACGACTCCCACCAGGGCGGAATGCTCTCGAGGGTGCGCACCCAATTCGACACGCCGAAGATGTTCACGCCGACCTCGAACTCACCCGGTCGGAAGGCCTGCGCGGCGAGCACC
>JBCDBH010000519.1:0-3357 GCA_039184055.1 Acidobacteriota bacterium | reverse complement strand
GTTTCGAGCTGGCGCGAGCGTGTCGAGGCCCTGGGCGGCCACGCCAAACCGGCGATGCAGCCGCTCTACGTCGATCTGACCGACGACCCCGATGCTCCACCCCAACCGATCCACTTGGGCTTGCGGCTCGGCTTGCACTGGCTCCGCACCTACCTGCGGGAGCTCGAAGAAGCCGGGATCAATCACGTGGCGCTCAACCTACGCTTCAACCGGGCCGACATCGAGACGACGATGAAACGTCTCGCCGACGGGCTCTTGCCCGATTTTTCGGGATGAGGAGAACACCGGGATGAGGAGAAGAACATGAAGACGATTTTGATCACCGGTGCGACCGACGGCATCGGTCGCGAAACCGCTCGCATCTTGCGATCACTCAATCACAACGTGCTGATCCATGGCCGGAGCGAAGAGAAGCTACGGATCACCGAAAGCGAGCTTCTGGCGCTTCCGGGCGACGGCGCGGTCACCTCCTACCGAGCCGATCTGTCGCGTCTGTCGGAGGTCGATGCTCTCGCGACCAGGATCACCGCGGAGCACAGCGCGCTCGACGTGCTGATCAACAACGCCGGCGTCTATAACGCGACGACCACGAGCACCGACGACGGTTTCGACATCCGGTTCATGGTCAATACGATCGCGCCGTATCTGCTGACCAAGCGGCTCTTGCCGTTGCTCGGATCCTCCGGGCGGGTGGTCAATCTGTCCTCGGCGGCGCAGGCGCCGGTCAACCTGAAGGCGTTGCGTGGTGAGGCGCGACTGTCCGACCATGCCGCCTACTCGCAAAGCAAGCTCGCGTTGACGATGTGGTCGCGCAGTCTGGCGCTCGAGCTCGGCGATCGTGGACCGATGATCGTCGCGGTCAATCCCGGCTCCTTGCTCGCCACCAAGATGGTCAAACAAGCCTTCGGGGTGCCGGGTAGCGATATTCGCATCGGCGCCGATATCTTGCGTCGTGCCGCGCTCGCTCCGGAATTCGCTTCGGCGACGGGGCAGTATTTCGACAACGATTCGGGCCGCTTTGCTCCTCCTCATCCCGACGGTCTCGATCCGCGCAAAAGCGACGAGATCGTCCGCGTTATCGAGACGATGCTGACGGACAAGATGTAGCTTCCAAAATTTGGGCGTCTTGACAGGCTCTTTGGCGGTATGCATACTGAGTATGCATACCGCGTATGCATTTTGGCGAAAGGAGCCGTCATGATTGTCCGCAACAGCATTCTCGCCATCCTCGCGAATCATCCGAGCCATGGCTACGGTCTGAAATCGAGTTTCGAGCAGGGAACCGGGGGCGTCTGGCCTCTCAACGTCGGTCAGGTGTATTCGACCTTGTCGCGTCTCGAACGCGACGGCTTGGTCCAGGGTGAAGGCGAGGCCAAGGAGAATCGCTCGTGGCGGATCACCGATCGCGGCCGTCGTGAGCTCGCTGAATGGTACGAAGCTCCGGTCGATGACCGCTCGACCCGTGACGAGCTGGTGATCAAGGTCTTGATCGCCGTGGCGACCGGTGAGGTCGAGATGGCGCCGGTGCTCCAGACGCAGCGCGCCGCGACCATGAAGCGTCTCCAGGAGTACACGCGTCACAAGGTCGACGCCGATCCCGAGCGTGAGATGCCCTGGGTCTTGATGCTCGATGCTCTGATCCTGCGGGCGGAGGCCGAAGTCCGCTGGCTCGATCTCTGCCAGAAGCGTCTCGATCAGGTGGCCGGAGCCTCGGCATGACGGACGTGCTCGCTTCCTCCACGACACCGGTGCCGATGCCCGTGTTGTCTCTCGACGAGGTCAGCCGCACCCACGGCGCGGGCGCCAACACCGTCCGGGCGCTCGGTCCGGTGAGTCTGCGGGTCGAGCCCGGCGAGCTCGTTGCCGTGATGGGGCCATCGGGCTCGGGCAAATCGACTTTGTTGTTGCTGGCGGGCGCGCTCGACCGACCCAGCACCGGTCGCGTCGTGATCGGCGGACAGGATCTGGCGCGGCTGTCGGCGTCGAATCTGGCTTCCCTGCGACGAAGGGTGATCGGCTTTTTCTTTCAAGATTTGAATCTCCTGCCGGGCTTGACCGCGCTGGAGAATGTCGCCTTGCCGCTCGAGCTCGACGGTCAACCGCTGCGCGCGGCGCGCGCCGAGGCTCAGGAAGCGCTCGAGCAGGTCGACATGGGGCATCTCGCGGCACGCTTTCCCGATGATCTTTCGGGTGGTGAGCAGCAACGGGTGGCGATCGCCCGTGCCTTTGTCGGGCCACGAACGCTCCTGCTCGCCGACGAGCCGACCGGCGCGCTCGATTCACTCACTGGCGAGACGGTGATGCGTCTGCTTCGAAAGCAATGCGCCCGCGGTCGTTCGGTGGTGCTGGTGACGCACGATGCCGCCCATGCCGCGTGGGCCGATCGGGTGCTCTATCTACGCGATGGCATGGTGGTCGACGAGACTCGGGCCACGGGTGGAGAACCGTCGTGATCGGTGGTCGAGCCCTGCGGGCGCTGCTTCGAGTCGAGCTTCGTCAGCTGGTGAAACACCCGAAGCGGTCCTTGCTCATTCTCTTGCTGATCGGTGTGCCCGTCGCGGCGATCGTCGCGGGAGCCACGCTGGCGCGGGTCAGCGAGCCGACCCCGCAAGAGCGTGCGCAAAGCGCCATGGGTGCGGCCGATCTACGGATCGACGGCATCGAGGAGTGGGCAGATCGGCAGAAGGTCGCCAGCTTGCTGCCACCCGACGCGGTACGACAACCGGTGTTCGCGGGTCTCGAACGGGTGACGACGCCGGGTCGTAGCCTGCCGGCGCGTCTCTACGCCGTGCCAGCCTCGGCTCTCGAATCGGGTGGTGTGGCGCTCGACATGGTGCGGGTCAACGACGGTAGACCACCAAGGAATCCAGCCGAGGTCGCTTTGTCGGGTTCGTTGCTCAACGCTCTCGAAGCCGAGATTGGTGACACCGTGGCGCTGACCTATGGCACCTCTCGCACGATCGTCGGTCAGATCGACGATCCCGAAGATCTCGACTTGCCGCTGGTCGTGCGGACACCGGCACGGGTGGAATATCCGAGCGTCACGATCATGCTCGTCTCGCTGCCCACGAACGACGGCCATGACTCCATCGCGAAAACGCTTCGTGAAGCAGGGTTCGGTGTGCAAACCCGCAGTGCCGCCGAGGTGCGCGATGGCACCCTCGCGGCGTTGGTCTTTCTGCTCGGGGGCGCCGGTTTGGTAGAAGCGGCTCTGGTGATCTGTGCCGCCTTCGCAATCAGCCTACGACGACGACAAATCGAGATCGGTCTACTCGGTGCAACCGGCGCGACGCGTCGTGGCATCACCTCGGCTCTGGTGGCGGCCACGGCGGTCTTGGCCCTGGTCGCCGGCATCGT
>JBCDBH010000518.1:0-3359 GCA_039184055.1 Acidobacteriota bacterium | reverse complement strand
GTGTTGACGCCGCGTTTGAGCTCGCTGTGGATTCATCTTGTGACGCCTCTCAGCAGCCGGATTGCACGGCCGCTTACCGAGGGGCTGCGCAATCGGGTGGTGGTGCGTGACAACCGAGCCGCCGAGCTGATGCCGCAGACGCTTTTGTCGACGCGGGAAGCGATCGAGCTGGCAATTCGACGGTCGCGGGAGCACGCGGTGGCGACGTCGTGGAGCGATGCCGGACCGATTCCGGGTGATCCGGACTGGTCAGGCGGTACGTCGTTTGTCGATCGACGGGTGGTCGAGATCCAAGCGGGACCGGCGGAGGTGTTTCACGCCGTGCGGAGGATCGGTGGCGGTCATGGCTGGTATGCGGCCGATTATCTATGGCGGATTCGCGGCGCGCTCGACAAGTTGGTGGGTGGGCCGGGTCTACGCCGAGGACGTCGCGATCCCGATACGATCAACTTCGGTGACGCGCTCGACTTTTGGCGGGTCACCGGAGTGGTGCAGGATCAGCTGCTCCAACTTCGCGCCGAGATGAAGCTACCCGGGGAGGCACTTCTCGCTTTCGAGATCGAACCGATCGCCAACGGGGTCAGTCGTCTCACCCAAACCGCCAGCTTCTTGCCACGTGGCCTCTTCGGATTGCTCTATTGGTGGGCCGTCTACCCGTTTCACGGCTTTGTGTTCCGAGGCATGCTGCAGGGCATTCAACGAGCCGCCGAATCGATCGTCGAAGCCGATTCGCCCTCCACGGAGACAAGCGCACGCCGCGAAAGTTTCACGTGAAAAAGGAGTTATGGCTTTTGTCAAGCCCCACGGTCGAGAAATCGACCGGATCGGGCACCGTGTCGCGACTCCAACCGCCCCTCCCCTAGAGAAAGATTTCCTCCTCCTAATGGAGAATGATTCGGAATCACACCCTTCTTCGCGCCTACGTAGCGGTCTGAACATCACTCCGACGGCGTCGTTCAGGTTTGAGCGCGACCTCGAGCTTGGACACGGAATCAGCGGACAAGGGTGTCGCAAGCGGCCGGGTCGCTGACGGCTGGCTCAGAAATCGTCGTCGAGCTCGACCCCGGCGAGCTCCTTTTTCACCGCGTGGTGGAACCACATCGGCGCCACCCAGGTGTAGGCGACGACGAGCAGCCACACGAGGTTGAGCCAATCAGCGACGGTGTCTTGACCGGCTTCCATCGCGGCGATAGCGCCGATCCGGTAGAGCACGTAGCTGCCGACCAAGACTAGGATCATCCGTCCTTCACCGAGCCCGCCCATCCACAAGGACCATCGCCACCACAGACCGAGCAAAGGGTTGGAGCGGGATTTGATCGCCGCCATGAGCCGCAAGGCCGACGGATCGCTGGCGTGGTGACGGAGCACCCAACGCGCGTGCTCTCGTGCCTGATCGACGTCGCCACGACGCAGCAGGATCCATCCCATGAGCAGCAACGCTCGGCTGTCGCCGGCTTGAATCGCCAAGGCTTCGCGGACATAGCGTTCGGCGGTGTCGGTATCGCCACCGTCGAAGTGATGCTGGGCCACGGCGGTGAGGACGTCGGTGTCTTCGGGAGCGATGGTGAGCGCGTCTTCGAGATCACGTCCGGCACCGTCGCGATCGCCCTGGAGCTCGCTGAGCTCGGCGCGGGTGAGACGAGCGCCGACATCGTAGGGCGAGGCGGCGAGCAAAGCGTCCACTTCGACTCGGGCTTCGCTGAGCTTGCGTTGCGCCAAAAGCACTCGCGCCAGAACATAGCGCGCGGTGGGATGCTCGGCATCGAGGGTCAGGGCCAGTCGCGATTCGTAGGCCGCCGCTTCGAGCCGCCGCTGCTCGAGCAGACACGCGGCGAGCAGAGCGTGCGCCAAGGCGTGATCCGGGTCGTTGGCGAGCACGCCACGCAGCACGTCGATCGCCTTGTCGCTCATGCCCTGGGACATCAGCTGACGGGCGTGAAGGATGTTGCGGTCGCCGCCGTCTTGGATCACGACAGCACCGCCTGCCAAAACACCGGCACCGCGCTGAGCACCTGGATACGGGCAAAGCCACCGATCAAGACCACGAACAGCCCGCTACGCACCGCGCCACCGAAGTACTCGTAGAGATAGAAGCTCCGCGCCTGAAGCAGGTAGAGCCGGTAGCTGATGAAGAGCTTCCACACCGTGAGGACCAAGCCGAGGTACGGCAACAGACCCTCCGGGATCAGGCCGTTGCCGTTCATGACGGCGAGCACCAGAAAGAGAGTCGCCGCACCGACGAAGCCAGCAGCGGCGAGCGCGGTCTCACGACGCCGAGTCGGGCTCCCCACCGCCCAGGCGTTGAAGGCGAACCAGGGCCACGACAGCCAGGCGCCACCGAACATCACCGCCAGCAAGGGCCATAGCGGTCGCACCGCGAAGTCGCCGAGCTTGCCCCCGGTGCTGGGCTCGTCGAGGATGGTGTAGGTCATGAGAAGAAACCGGTTGGTTGCTTGCCGTGACGCTCGATAAAGCGGATGACTTCGTCGTACTGGCCACCCTCGTTGGCGTACCGGGCGTAGTTGCGTGCCGTGGTCAACCATTCGAGAGTCGTGGGTCGTACTTCGTCGAGCGCCAGGCGGAGGTGGTCAGCGGTCATCGGTATCTCGCGACCCTGGGCAATCGATGCTTCGATCGCCTCGTCGGCACCGCTTTCGACCAGATGCCGAAGATCGGCGCCCGAGAAACCACGCGTCTTTTGCGCGAGGCTGTCGAGCTCGAGGTCACCCTCGACCGGCCGTTCGTCGAGCAGGAGCTCGAGAATCGCTTTGCGCGCCGCGCGATCGGGTGGCGGTACGAAGAGCATGCGATCGAAACGACCCGGTCGTCGAAACGCCGCGTCGATCGCCCACGGGACGTTGGTGGCACCGATCACCAAAACGCCATGGTTGTTTTGCGCGAAGCCGTCCATCTCGGAAAGAAATTGGCTGACCAGCTTCGACGAGGTCGCCTCGCGGGTGTGCTGGCGTTTGCCACCCAAGCCCTCGAGCTCGTCGAAGAAGAGCACCGCGGGCGCCGCCTCGCGCGCCTGCTCGAAGAGCTCGTGGAGCTTGCGTTCCGACTCACCGATATACATGTCGAGCACGTCGCTGATCGCGACGTTGAAGAAGCTCGCCTCGCACTCGCCAGCGGTGGCGCGCGCCAGGAGGGTCTTGCCACAGCCCGGTGGACCATAGAGCAGAATGCCACCTCCGACGCGTTTCTTGAACCGCTGAAAGAGCGAGGGTTTCTGAAACGGCAGGATGATCCGGCGATGGATCTGCTTTTTGATCGCCTCGAGACCTCCGACCGATGCAAAGGTCACGCGCTCGGACTCGGTAATCAACAGCCGTTCGACCTCGAGCTCGTCGGTTTCGTCG
>JBCDBH010000517.1:0-3364 GCA_039184055.1 Acidobacteriota bacterium | reverse complement strand
CCCTTGCTCCGCGCCGCCAAAGAGATCGCACCCGATCACCCGAGCCTCAGCGACGGCTCATTTACCAGCGAAGCCATCCACCTCTCCTTCAGCGCCCGCGACAAGCTCGGCGACCGAGTCCGTCTCGTGGCGCGCGAGCTCCTCCTCACCTCGATCGAGCTCCATCCCGAGGGTGCACCGGAAAGTGAGTTCTCGCTCCGGTTCTATCCAGAGCCCGAGTAGCTCACGTCGTCCACAACACCGACGCCGCTCGGGTCCGCGCGGCGCGCAGGGCCGGAAAGAGACCGGCCAGCACCGCGACGACGAGCAGCACGCCGGCCATGATCGCCAGGGTTCGAGGGTCGGTGGGCTGGACGTCGTAAAGCATGGAACCGAGCCAGCGCGACACGGTCAAGGATCCGATGAGGCCGAACACCAAGCCGATCGCGGCGAGCGATACGGTGCGACCGAGCACGCGTCGGAGCACGCCCGCGCCCGTCTCGCCCAGGGCCATGCGGATGCCGATTTCACGCATGCGCTCGGTGACCGAGTAGGAAAAGACGCTGTAGATCCCCAGGCCGGCGAGCACGACGGCGACCAAGGCGAAACCGACGAGCACTTGCAGGGTAAAACGACGAGGCGACACCGAGCGATCGACGACGTGGGTCAGGGTTTCGTATTCGGTCGCCGGCATGCCGGGTTCGACGCTGTGAATGGCGCTCGCGACGCCACCCGCCAGGCTCTCGATGGCCATGGACGAGCGGATCGCCATGTCGAGCGATAGGAAGTTGGGGCGTTGCGCGATGTGGAAATACGCTTGCGCACCCGCGCCCGCCTCGAGACTGACGTGCCGAATATCACCGACGATGCCGATGATCTCGGCGTCTTCACCCGCCAGCGTGATGACGCGTCCGAGCGGGTCTTCCCCACCGTAGACGACCCGCGCCGCGGTCTCGTTGAGAATCACCACGTGACCCCGTTCCTCGTTGTCGGACGCGGTAAACAAGCGACCGGCGATAAGCGGGATCTCCATGGTCTCGAGATAGTCCAGGTCGATGAGGTGCGGGAAGATCGCGAAGTTGCTTGCCCCTTCCTCGTAGGTCATCCCCGGCGCGCTGACCGACCAGGTGCGATTGCGACCGAGCGGCACGGCGTCGACGAGCCCCACCGAGGTCACCCCCGGAAGCGCCGCGACCTCGGAGGTGATCTGCTTGAAATAGGTATCGACTTCGGCGGGAGTCTCGAAGTCGCTCGTCGTGCTAAGACGCCACACGGCGAGCTGATCGGGCTCGAAACCGAGCTCGACGTCGAGCACGTTCTGAAAGCTACGCAGCAGCAGCCCGCCCGCCACCACCAGCACACACGCCAAGGCCACCTCGGCGATCACCAGGCCTTCACGCCAGCGGATGCTGGTCACCCCGGCGCTCGAGCCGCGTCGTTCGAGCGCGCTCACGTGGCTGCGACGGGTGATCTGAAACGCCGGCACGGTGCCGACCAAAAGCGTGACGATCACGGCCATACCCGTGGCGAACACCAGATCAACGAAAGCATGATGGTGGCCGTCGACAACGGCGCGCGACGCATCTGCCGAATGGAAAAGCGGATGTCACGCACCAGGTGGTCGAGCCACATCCGCCGATTCGACTCGTAGAAGCGCTCCTGCACGCGACCGACGTTGCCGAAGTTGCGTCGCGCCTTGAGCATCGCCGCTTTGCGTGAGATCCCCTCACGCTCCACGATCTCATCGGCTTCGATCTCGAGATGGCTCTCGATTTCGGCGGCGAAATCCTCGTCGTCACGGCTTCCTTTGCGAATCATGATCCACCTCTCCTCACGTCGTCCACAACACCGACGCCGCCTGGGTGCGGGCGGCGCGCAGTGCCGGGAGCAATCCCGCGAGCCCAGCCACCACGAGCAGCACGACGACCATGATCGCCAACGTGCGAGGGTCGGTGGGCTGGATGTCGTAGAGCATGGAGCCGAGCCAACGCGAGACGAAGATCGAACCGACCGTGCCGACCACGAGACCGATCACCGCCAAGGTCAACGTCTTGCCGAGCACCCGTCGGATGAGCCCGGCACCGGTTTCGCCTAGAGCGAGGCGGATACCGATTTCACGCATGCGCTCGGTCACGGAATACGACAGCACGCTGTAGATCCCGAGCCCGGCGAGGATGAGGGCGACGAGGGCGAAGCCGACAAGCACTTGGAGAGTGAAACGACGCGCCGACATCGAACGATCGACGATGCTGCTGACGGTTTCGTATTCGGTCGCCGGCATGGACGGCTCGACCTTGTGGATCGCGCTGGCGACGGCACCGGCCAAGGTATCCGCGGGAAGCGACGAACGCACCGCCAGATCGAGGCTGCGGAAATCGGTACGCTGGCCCATCGCGATATACATCTGTGGCCCGGCGTCGGTTTCGAGATCGACGTGACGGATGTCGGCAACGATACCGATGATTTCGCACTCGGGTCGGCCACAGCTCATCATCCGACCGAGCGCTTCTTCACCGTGGTAGACCATCCGCGCCGCGGTTTGATTGAGGATGACGCGATCGGGCGCGTCTTCTCGATCGGCCGTGGTGAAGGTACGACCGGCGAGCAGGTCGATCTCCATGGTGTCGAAATAGCCGGTATCGACAATATGGGGGAAAACTTCGAAATTGTCGAAGCCCTCTTCACCGTAGGTCAAACCGGGAGCGCCCACCGACCAGCTGCGATTGCGCCCCAAGGGCACGGCGTCGATCAAGCCCACCGAGTCGACTCCGGGCAACGCCGCGACTTCCGACGCGATCCGCTGGAAGAAGGTCGCCTCTTCGGTGATCGTCTCGAACGATCGCGCGGTATTGAGACGCCACACCGCCACCTCGTCGGTCTGAAAACCAAGGTCGGTATCGAGCACGTTTTGAAAGCTGCGCAGGAGAAGACCGCCGGCCACTACCAAAATACAGGCTAGCGCGACTTCGGCAACCACCAGCACTTCACGCCAACGTACGCTCGCCGCCCCAGCGCTCGAGCCCCGACGCAGATCCTGAAGCGCCGTGGCGTGACCTTTCTGAGTGATCTGGAGCGCCGGTACCATCCCTACCACCAGCGCCACCAGCACCGCCAACGCAGTCGCGAAGAGCAGCACCTGGCCATTGACCGTCACCGACTCGAGCAGCGGAATGCCCAAACCCGTGGCGTTGGCGACGAATTGCGTCGCGGCAAAGGCGAGCAGACAGCCGCCGAGCGCACCGATCAAGGAAATCGCCAGGCTCTCGATCAGCAGCTGACGCACCAGGCGTCCACGCGGCGCGCCGAGCGCGCTCCGCACCGCCATCTCACCGCTCCGTCGCGGGCCGCGTGAGAGCAAGAGGTTGGTGACGTTGACGCAGACGAT
>JBCDBH010000516.1:0-3367 GCA_039184055.1 Acidobacteriota bacterium | reverse complement strand
CGCCCGACACCGTCGAGCCGTTTTGCCGCGGGCTCGCGGCGCCCCCCGCGGCACCCGGGAAACCCGTCGAGGGCGCGTCGGTGGCCCTCGACGACATTCCGCGCGCGATCGAAGACGCCGGGGCCAGCATCGTCATCCTCGCCGGCGGTCACGAGCACCAAGAAGCGATGGCCCCGGCGCTCGCCCGACTCCACTTCTCAGGCGTACCGGTGGTGGCGGCGGCGGAGGTTTGGGCGTGGCTCGAAGAGCGTCTGCCGCTCGAAGCGTTGACCCCTGGGCTCTTTCTCCATCAGCCCGGTTTTGGCGCGGTGCATTGGACGCTCTTCAATCGGGTCACGCGGATCGTCGACGTCGTCGCATCACTCGGCTTGATGGTGATCCTGTCCCCGGTCTTTCTTCTCGCCTTGGTGGCGATCCGCCTCTTCCAGGGCGCGCCGGTGTTCTATCGTCAGGAGCGGGTCGGGCAGTATGGCCGCACCTTTACGCTCTACAAGCTCCGCACCATGCGTCGTGACGCTGAACGCGACAGCGGTCCGACCTTCGCGGCGCGCGCCGATCGACGCGTCACGCCGGTAGGCGCCTTCCTACGCCGCTTTCGGATCGACGAAATGCCTCAGCTGTGGAACATCCTCAAAGGTGAAATGTCCCTGGTCGGCCCACGTCCCGAACGTCCCACCTTCGTCGCCGAGCTGAGCGAAGCCCTCCCCTTCTACTCGTTTCGGCTCGCCGTGCCCCCGGGTCTCTCGGGCTGGGCGCAGGTCAACCACCCCTACGCCGCCAATCTCGAAGACCATCGCCGCAAGCTCGAATTCGATCTCTATTTCATCCGTGAACGCTCGATGCGTCTCTATCTGCTCACTCTCCTCCGCACGGTGAGCGCGATGCTGGTGGGCGCCCGCACGCGGCCACGGAAACCATCCCTGAGCCCGAGTGTCGAACACCGACCGGTGGCCCCGGCGAGGTCGAGCTCATGACCATGACCACCCACGACGCCCAGCCCACTCTCCATCTCGAAGTCGAAGCACGGATCGGCCGCCAGGGCGGTTGGTATCTGCATCTGGCGCCCGAGTGGCTGCGATTGATCGCCCGCGATACCGACGAGTCGGTGGTCGTGACCCGGGCCGAAGTCGCGCAGCGGCTGATGCTGCGCGGCTCGTTGCTGGCGGTCGAGCTCGATCAGGGGCGCGCGGTCTTCGAGCTCGGTGACGCCCGACAGGTCGAACAGGTGTCCACATGGATCGGTCCCCCGACGACGGACGATCTGCGGGTCGCGCAGCAACGTCGACTGCGTTGGGGGATCCCGATCGGGCTGTTGATTTTGGTGTCGGCCTTACCAGTGGCCGGCGATGCGTCGACCAAGGTCCAGGCGGAAGCCTTCGATCCCTGGGCGGCGGTATTGGGCACGGTGCTCATCGGGCTCGCCCTGGTCGTTCGTTGGCGGCCCCATCGCCAGCTGTTCTTGGTCGAAGCGGCATGGTTCATCGGTCTGACGGTCTTTGCGGCGCATCGACTGCTGGCGATCGGCAGTCTGTGGTGGATCCTGCCGGTGATCGCCGGTTTGGCGGGAGCCTGGGGCTCGGTCGAGACCTATTTCGGCTTCGCGCGGGTCGTGAGCGCGACGCCTGGCGACCCGGTATCGCCCCCCGAACGCTCCGACCCTTCGCCTTGATCGACACCAATCCGATCCAAAATCCACCGACGCGACGTATCTCCACTTGAATTGACCGGAGATCTCTCATGACTGCTTATCGCTTCGCTCTGATCCTCACCGCCCTCGCCCTCACCGTCACCTCGCCGTCGGTCGCCGAGCTCGGCGCGCCGTGGGACGATGCCGCCGATTTGATGGCCGATAGTCGCTCGACCCGACGCGCCGCGATCGACAGTCTCGTCGCCGCGGAGGCGAAAGGCGCGGTGCCTGGAATCGTCGACTCGCTCTTCTTCATTCCCCGACACAGCCGGGACGAAGCGTTCGATGCATTGGCGAAGCTGACCGGTGCCGAGGTGGACGACAAGTACTACGACTGGATCGAGTGGGTCGGCAAGAGCGACATCGAACCGGCGGAAGGCTATATGGCGTTCAAGCGCACCTTGCTGCAACGGATCGATCGTCGATTCGGTGCCATTTTCTACGATGGCGCGCCGATGAAAATCCGCTTCGAGGAAGTGGTCTCGGGTGGTGTCGGGCTGGAAGGCATTCCGACGCTGGAGAACCCGCCTCACGTTCCGGCCGACCATAAAGACGCGCGCTACATGCGCGATAACGAGCTGGTGTTCGGTGTCGCGGTCGACGGCGTGGCGCGCGCCTATCCGGTGCGCATCCTCAGCTGGCACGAGATGCTCAATGATGTCGTCGGTGAGCAGCCGGTGACCTTGTCGTATTGCACCCTGTGTGGCTCGGGGATCGTCTACGACACCCGCACGCCGAATGGCGGCGCCTACACCTTCGGCACTTCGGGTTTGCTCTACCGCTCGAACAAGTTGATGGTCGACCGTCAGACGTACAGCCTGTGGTCGAATCTCACCGGCCGGGCGGTGATCGGGCGCGCCGCCACCGGCGAGCGCCGGCTACCGATGCTGCCCGCCACCCTGACGACCTGGGAATCCTGGCTCGCCACCCATCCCGACACCACCGTGCTCACCCTCCCCGAAGACGGTCAATATCGTTTCGACTACCGTCCCGGTGCCGCCGATCGGGCGCGCCGCGGAGTGAAATTCCCGGTCCCGGTGCAAAACGACGCCCTCGAACGCAACGACGAGGTCTATGCGCTCGAAACCGCCGACGGCGCGTTGAAGGCCTGGGCCCTCGAACCTCTTTACAAAGAAGGGCTGCTCCACGACACGGTCGGCGTCACGCCGCTGGTGCTGGTCGCCGACGCAGAGGGCCAGGCGGTGCGGGCGTACCAACGCGCCGCCGAGCAGACCTTCGAACGCCAGGAGACCAGCCTGGTGGACGGCTCTGGGGTCACCTGGCGGATCGCGGAAGACGCGCTGTCGACCGAAGGCGGTGAACGACTCGAACGCGTCCCTGGACACGTTGCGTTTTGGTTCGGCTGGTACGCCTTCTTTCCCCAGACCGAGCTGTGGAGCGGCGAATAAGTCTCCCTATTTGGTCCACGCGCGCCAGCCAACATGAGCGTTTGACATTTCCAGTCGCCTTTGGAAATCTAGACATCTAGATACCCAAAGACGGCGAAGTTGCTGACAGACAGCCAGCGAAACGTGTCCCATGATGGTCATCGGCCCGTTCCGGCTTCGCCTTCATTCGACTGGAGATGGAGAGAATGCGCAAACTTTTCGTGCTCATCGGCCTCTTGGCCCTGATCGCCGCCCCGGTCATGGGGCAAGACGTCATCTATGTCGGCACCGG
>JBCDBH010000515.1:0-3373 GCA_039184055.1 Acidobacteriota bacterium | reverse complement strand
CGACAAAGAACGGTCGACGGCCCCGTCTATTCGATTCGTGTACCGCTCAGATAAAAATCAACCATAGCCCACCACCGACCAGCAACACACTTCCAGCAACCATCAACGGCTTTCCGAAACGTAAACGAAAGCTGTCGTTTTTGTCGAAATCGTCGCTGGTGGGGATGATTCCCATGCCAATGGCGACGCACCAGACCCCTAGGGACATGGCGAGTAGCGACAGGACGGTGCCGAGGATAACGTCGGTCATGGCTATGTGCTCATGATCAACTACCCGAGTTCGACTGTCAAGAAAAGCACGGCTTCGGGGGCGAATTTGGTGCGCCCCTTCCCCTTGACAATCGACAACAGCAGTCGCATCATTGTTCTTGTCGAACGTCGAGGGAAAGAGGGCCGCCTTCATACGAGCCCCCCAATGACGGTCGATCGACGACGGACTCAGACCACCACGAGGAAGCTCGCCATGACCCAACCGACCGACAAAAAGGCTTCCAAGGGCCAAGTCGATTTGCTGCAAGGCTCCTTGGACATGCTCATTCTCAAGGTTCTGTCCCTGGGCCGGATGCACGGCTGGGGCATCGCCCAGCGTCTCGATCAGATCTCTCGTGGTGTGCTGCAGGTCAATCAAGGATCGCTCTACCCGGCGCTGCATCGTCTCGAGCGACGAGGATGGATCACCCACGAATGGGGAACGTCCGAGAACAACCGTCGCGCCAAATTCTATCTCTTGAGCGAGACGGGGCGTCGCCAGCTCGACACCGAACAGGAAAAGTGGCATCGCCTGAGCACCGCCGTGACTCGAGTCTTGCAGACCGCGACCTGAGGAGACGATGTGATGTTGGGGAGGTGGTCACGGAACAAGGCCGAACGCGAGCTCGACGAAGAGATGCGTTTCCATCTCGACATGGAAACCGAAAAGCTGATCGCTCGAGGTGTACCACCCGCTGAAGCGCGTCGCCGCGCCCGGGTCGCTTTCGGTGGTGTCGAGGTGTGGAAAGAAGCGTGTCGCGATGTTCGTCGTGGCCGGACGTTCGAGATGCTCGTCCATGACGTTCGTTGGGCCTTGCGGTCGATCCGCCGCGCGCCTGGCTATGCCCTCGCGGTGATTCTCACCCTGGCGCTCGGAATGGGTGCCAACACGGCGATTTTCAGCGTGGTGAACGGCATCCTTTTACAGCCGCTCCCCTACGCCGACGACGACAGCCTGGTTCTGCTGCGTCAACAAGCCATCCATCTGGGTGTCGACAACCTCGCCTTCTCGATCCGTGAGCTCTACGACGTGCAAGAGCAGTCGAGCGCTCTGAGCGCGATCGCCGAGTACCACAGCATGAGCTTTACCCTGCTCGGTCGCGAAGAGCCGATGCGGGTCCGTACGGGTGTGGTGTCGGCGAGCTATTTCCCGCTGCTCGGCGTCAAACCGGTGCTCGGTCGCGATTTCCGCCCTACCGACGAACACCATGGCGCCGAGGCGGTTCTTATGCTCAGCCACGGCTTCTGGCAACGCAGCTTCGGTGGTGATCCCGATATCGTCGGCCAGGTCTTCGAGATGAACGACAAGCCGCATACGGTGGTCGGCGTCTTGCCACCGATTCCACAGTTTCCCCGTGACAACGATGTCTACATGCCGACGCTCGCCTGTCCGTTCCGTGCCGCGGGCGAAGAGAACATGGTCGAGAACCGGCGTTCGTTCAGCAGCCTGGTGGTGATCGGACGGCTCGCCCCGGGCAAGACTCTGACCGATGCCGAGACCGAGACCGCTGTGCTCGCCGATCGGTTTCGCCAGCTCCATCCAGACATCTACGAAGACGCCGGATACGACATGGGTGTGGTTTTGCTCAAGGAAGAGCTGGTGCGCGAGGCACGCCCTACCCTTTTGCTCCTCCTCGCCACGGCCCTGCTGGTGCTGATCATCGCGTGCGCGAATGTCGCCAACCTCACCGTGGCGCAGCGTCTGCGCCGCGATCGTGAGTTGGCGGTGCGGGTCGCTCTGGGTGCCGGGCGAGGTCACTTGATCCGTCAACAGCTCACCCAGAGTCTCGTTTTGGCGGGATTGGGTGCGCTGCTCGGGCTTGCTCTCGCCTATAGCGGCCTGGGGATTCTGAAGAGCTTCGCGGGTCGCTTCACCCCGCGTGGCGACAATATCGAGATCGATATGTGGGTGCTTCTCTTCACCCTGATCGCCGCGGTGCTCACCGGCGTGCTGACCAGTGGCATGGCGGGTTTTGGCACCCGTGGCAGGATCGCCTCGGCGCTGCGAGGCTCACGCACGACGACCGCGAATCCTGGTCGACTTCGGCTGCGCGCGCTCCTGGTCACCGCTCAGGTCGCCGTATCGGTAGTGCTCTTGGTCATCGCCGGTCTGACGCTGCGCAGCCTGTTGCGAATGCAAAGCGTCGACCCCGGCTTCGACTCGTCCAAGGTGGTCACGGCTCGGGTCTTGCTCAATTGGTCGATATACAACGAGCACCAGGACCAAGTGAGGTTCTTCGAAACCGCACTCGACGAGCTCGCTCGACAGCCCGGGGTCAGCACCGTCGCCGCGGCCTCGGATCTACCCATTCGAGGCTCGCGTCGGCCGAATCAATTCATGATCGAAGGTCAACAGGTCGATAGCGACGAGCTGAGGCCCGTCTTCGATTTTCGCTCGGCGACACCGGATTACTTCCAGGCGGTCGGCATTCCACTCATCAAGGGACGAAACTTTGGTCACAACGATCACGAGGCGGCGCCGTACGTCGCGGTGATCAACCAGACCATGGCGAAACGCTATTTCGCCGATCGTGATCCGATCGGTCAGCGGGTGGCGATCGGTGATCTCGACAACGAAGATCCACAGTGGCACACCATCGTCGGTGTCGTGGGCGACGTTCACGACTATGGCCCGGACCTCCCCGCCACCGAACAGCTCTACGTTCCCTTTCGGCAGGACGGCTCGGTGCAATACCTCGTCCTACGCACCGACCGCGATCTGGCGGCGAGCGCGGTAATGATCAAAGACGTCGTCTACGGTCTCGATCCGCAACAGCCGGTGATCGAGCTGCAAACGCTCGAAGCCGCGCAGCGTACCGTCACCGACGCGCCACGTCTCACCTCGACCTTGCTCGGGCTCTTCGCTCTCCTCGCCCTCGCCATCACCGCCACGGGACTATCGGGTGTCATCGCCTTCGCGGTCGGTCAGCGGCGTAACGAAATCGGCATCCGGATGGCCCTCGGCGCGCGCCGCAGCACGGTCGTACTGATGATCCTGCGTCAGGGGTTGAGCCTGGTGAGCGGTGGCTTGCTGATCGGTCTCGGCCTCGCCTTTCTCTCCAGCCAGCGGGTCGCCGATCTGCTCTTCGAGATTCCGCCCTCGGACCCACCTACCTTCACGGGG
>JBCDBH010000514.1:0-3379 GCA_039184055.1 Acidobacteriota bacterium | reverse complement strand
CGCCGCAGGACTTCCGTCGACGACAAGCGTTCGAGACGCGCGAGATCTTCACGATTCAGTCCGAGATCGAGCAGCGCCGCGATGACATGGTCCATCGGATAGCCCGAAGTCGGACAATGGTCGATCACCTGTCGTTGCCAATCACCGGCTTTCTCCAATGCCATCCGGTGGATCTCGGCGCGTGAGAGCTTGGTGACGGTCTGCGCCAAGTGTCCACAATTGCAGCTTCCCATATGGGTCCAGCGGTATTCCGCGCCGTTTTCGAGGCGCCGTGCGGTCGAGCGTAGCGCTTCGATCAAATCGGGGTGGGGGCGTGCCATGGGTACCTCCTCGCGGCTCAGTCTATCGGTCGAGGGATGTGGAAAGAAGCGTTGGTAGTGCAACCTCGGCCGTGTCGATCGTCGTGTCGAGGGCGGCTCCGATGCGTTCGGCATCCGCTTTGGGAAAGCGCTCGAGCCCGACGCGTTGGCGAATTCTGGAGAGACGCGCGGCCAGACCGATTCCCGTCATATAGCCCGGCAGCCAATCGCTGACGACGAGATCCGTCAGGAGTGATTCGAGCCGGTGGTCGAAGGTGGCTTCGTCGCCAGTGGTCGGGTAGATGCCGAGCGCTCGACGAGCTTCGGGCAGTGCGCCCGTCACCGACTCGATGTCCGTCGCCAACCCGGTGCATACCTCATCGATTCCTCGGTGGCGGAGCAACGCGCCATCGAGCGCCAGTTCCCACGCGACGTGTCCGAGAAGGCGCACGTGCCGCGCCGTGGTATCGACTGCCGCCAGCCGGTCGGCCGTGGCGCGTTCGCCCTCACGGAAGACTGGATGACGGTGAAACCAATCATCGGCCTGAAGATGATGCGCGACACCGGTCAACACAACCCGCACGTGCCGCGTGGCGTCTTGGATGGCCCGGTCGACGTGTCGTGGTCGGGCGCGGCGGTCGAGCATACGCCACAGATCGGGCAACATCGCGCCGATCGCGCCGCCTGGCGTGGCGAGGTCCCGCCACGCCAGCTCGCGGTGCAGAAGGAAGTTCATGGAAGGAGGACGCTCACTCCTCGTAACGATCGGGAACGAACGTGTTGTCGACGATCTGACCGAAGAAGAGGGCGTTGGCGAGCAGTTTCTGCGTGCCGTGCCAGACGCCACGAAAGCTCGGATTGTCGGCCATCCGAACCACCAGGCCACGTCCCATCTTGGTGCCGACCACCGCGGGGGTGCCGGTGATGCGCTCGACGTTGGCATCGCTGGCGTAGCCGGCGAGCTTCGGTGCATCGGTGTACCACGCCGCGGCGGTATAGGGATTGGTCTCGGCGCGCAGCACGATCGTCGTGTCACGAAACACCGGCAGCCGGGCGCGGGGCACGCCGTAAGCGAGCGGGTGGGTGAGATCGAGCTCGACCTCGAAGATCGCGCCACCGATGAAGTCGACCGCGCGATCGGCACGATAGGCGGCGTAGGGGCGAGGCACTTCTGGAGCCTGCCGTCCCGTTTCGGTTGTCGTGTCCTGTGCCTTGGTATCGGCCGCGGCGCCGAGCAGATGCTCATCCGCCCACTGCGCCGCTCCCTGCATCGCGACCACCACGCCTCCCTCGCGAACGAAGCGCGCGATCTTCTCGACGGTTTGATCGTCGAGCCGCCAGCGTCCCTGGACGAGGATCAAATGGGTGTATTCGTCGAGGTCGAGCGTGTCCAGCCATGACTGCTCGACCAGCGTCACGGGAACGCGGAGTCGATGATCGACGTAGTGCCACACCTCACCCGCTTCGTACGCCCCGACGCCGCGACCGACCACCAGAGCGGGACGGATCGCGTGGAGTGGACGGGAGCTCGGGCTACCGAGGTCGATACCGCTCGCGGTCAGTCCGGTTTCGAGGGCTCGGATCTCGAGCCCGTCACGTTGCGCGACACGGGTGAGGCGTCTCTCGATCTCGGCTCGACCGATGGCCTGACCACCCACCGGAACGATGATCGTGCCGCGACCGTAGTCGGTGCTTTCATCGCCGAACGGCTCGGTGGCGACGAGCGGCATGATGTCGGCTTCGAGCAGCGACTGCACCGCGCGTGGCGCGTAATAGCCGTTCCACGAGAAGGCGTACGCGACCGCGGTGGGGCTCGGTGAGAAAACCATCGAGGGGCTCGGCGGTGCACCGAGAGGAGCATCCAATTCGCTGAGTTGAGCACCGCTCACTTCGGCATAGGGAATGCCGAAGCTGAGGGGCAGTGTCCACGCCGAAACGTCGTAGAAGGTGTTGTCGTTGAAGCGCGTGCGGGTTTCGAAGAGCGCGCGCGCCAGCTTGGATTGACGTTGGCGCTCGGGCACGACCCACGCTCGACCACCCTCGTAACGGGTGCCGTCGACTTCGATCGTGCTCTGGGCACGACGTACTTCGATGTCGTGAAGACGCAAGACCTGCAGCATACGCGCCTCACGCCATGGATCGGTCGGCTCGGAGAAGACCCAGCCACCGTCGCCCGCCTCACGCCACGCATCGCGATAGAAGTTCGCCATGTGGTCGAGCAGCCGTTGGCGAAGATCATCGGCGGCTTGCAGGCTCGACAACGAAGTCAGGAATTGACTGTGGATCGCACGGGGAAACGTGACCCGGCCATACACGCCCATCTGCTCGTGACCACGCGGGCTGGCTTGTTCGAAGAGGATACCGACCGAGCCCTGGACGTCCGGATAGGTCGATCCCTTGCCGTAGTAGAAGTCGTCGAAACTCTGCTCGGTGTAGTACAGCCGGCCCGCCTGGTCGAGTGCGCGGGCGTGATACTGCGCGATGTCCTGGGTGAGCGTGACGTTGTCTTCGGGGGTCAACGGATTCGTCCGGCTGGGTACACCAGGCTGAAAGAAATAGGTCGAGTTGGTGCCCATCTCGTGCACGTCGGTGAGCAGATTGGGGCGCCATGTTTGAAACGCCTCGACTCGCCCGCGACTCTCTGGATGCTGCAACAAGAGCCAGTCACGGTTGAGGTCGTACCAATAATGGTTGGTGCGTCCACTCGGCCACGGCTCACGGTGCTCGCGGTGCATCGGGTCGGCGATCGTCACGGCGCCACGGTGGCTATTGACCCAGTGCGCGAAGCGATCGAGACCGTCCGGGTTGAGCGCCGGTTGGAGCAGGATCACCATGCGTTCGAGCATGGGCTCGATATCGCGCGCGGCGGCGAGGTGATAGGCCACCAAGACCGCCGAGTTGGTGGCGCTCGCTTCGTTGCCGTGGACGCCGTAGCCGAGCTGCACCACCACGGGCATATCGGTGGTGTTCGGGGCCTCGACCGTGGGATCGGACAGCGTTTGATGACGCTGTTGAATCGCCGCGAGATTACGGTGATTGTCAGGCGAGGTGACGATCGGAGAACGACCAGCAGCCGTGTG
>JBCDBH010000513.1:0-3416 GCA_039184055.1 Acidobacteriota bacterium | reverse complement strand
CGCGCGCTCACCGAGCAAGGCGGTCGGTGGCTCGGGCGAGCCGGGTCGGAAAAGCATGAAGAGCACCAACGCCAGGACGACTACCGCGCCTGCTCCGGCGGCGGCGGCGAGCCAGGGCGGAATCGGGCGTTTGGTGGCTGGTGGGGCTGTCGCGGACGGCGGCGCCGGTGACGCCAGATAGGTGACGTCGGGAGCCGCGGCGGTACCGGGCTCGGAGGCTACAGGCGACGGCGCGGCGGCGCCCGGCGCGACGGCGCCCGGCGCATCGGGAGGCGGCGGGGGCACAGGCGCAGCGCCAGTGGGCTCGTTTCGTCCCCAAGGCTGGGTCGTGCCCATCCCGGTGGGTGGCGTCACCGGTGGCGTCTCGCGCACCGGCGCGACGTGGATCGGCGTGCCCGTATCCTGGCCCGCCATGGCCTCGAGCACCCGGGTCGGCACCAGAGTGGGCTCGAGCAGGGCCGGTGCTTGCTGATCGAGCCCACCGGCGCGCAGCAAGTCGGCCTCGAGCGCCTCGGCGCTGGCGTGGCGTCCGGCGGGATCTTTGGCCATGGCGCGAAGAACCAGCGTTTCGAGCCACGTCGGCAGCTCGGCCACCAGGGTCGACGGGGTCGGTGGCGCTTCTTGGATGTGCTTGAAGGCGAGCGCGAAGGCGTCTCCGGCGATGAACGGCAGGCGCCCGGTGGCCAGCTCGTAGAGCAAGACACCGAAGGAGTAGAGATCGGAGCGTGCGGTGACGGGCTCGCCCCGCACCTGTTCGGGCGACATGTATTCGGGCGTGCCCACCAACGAGCCGGTCATCGTACGCACACCCGATCCGACCGCTTTGGCGATCCCGAAGTCCATCAGCTTGATCTTGCCGTCACGGGTCACCATCACATTGGCGCTCTTGACGTCGCGATGGATGATGTTGCGGGCGTGCGCGTAGGCCAGCGCGCGGGCGATCGGCACGCCGATCGCACGTACCTGATCGGCTGGAAAGGGTTTGCCGGTCCGCGCCGCGCGCAGGGTCACGCCATCGACCAGCTCCATGACGATGAACGAATGGCCCTGGTCCTGATCGACATCGAAAACGGTGACGATGTTCTCGTGTTGGAGCGCCGCGACCAGACGCGCTTCTTGAAGAAAACGCGCCACGAAGTCGTCGTCGCCCGCCAGCTGCTGAGGGAGCACTTTGACCGCGACGTCGCGACCGAGCGACAGCTGACGGCCACGGTAGACCACCCCCATACCGCCCTGGCCGATCCGCTCGACGATCTCGACTCGGCCGAGTCGGGTACCGAGCAACGGGTCGGTGCGCGTCATCCGATCTTGGGAAGAGGTTGCGTGGGCTGGTCGTCGTCTTCGAGCTCGTGTTTGCGGCAGCGACCGACCACGGCGGTGATGTTGTCGCTACCGTCGAGCTCGTTGGCGCGTCGCACCAGGCGATCGGCGAGTCGTTGCGGATCGGTCTCGGACTGGATCAAGGCGAGCAAGGCGTCGTCGTCGAGACCACCGGTGAGACCATCGGAGCACAAGAGATAGCAATCGCCGTCGCGGAGTAGCTCGATCCGCACGTCGGCAACGGGTGGTTCCCGATCACCGAGTGAGCGGGTGAGCACATTGCGTCCTGGGTGGACACGTGCTTTTTCCGGGGTCAGCAAACCCTGCGCGACCTGTTGCTCGACCCATGAGTGATCCTCGGTCAGCCGTTCGAGCTGCCCGCCTCGCACTCGATAGCACCGGCTGTCACCGACGTGCGCCACCACCGCCTGGTTGCCCGCCATCGCCACCGCGACCACCGTGCTACCCAGACCACGCACCTCGGGCTCGCGCTCACCGAGCTCGACGATCTCCCGCCCGACCTCGGTGATCGCCCGCTGCAGCGCCGCCGCCAAACCACCTTCGGCAAGCTCGGGCCAGCGGCGATAGGCGCCACCGGCAAGCCATTGATGAAGTCGCTTGGCGGTGATCTGCGAAGCGCGATCACCCGCCCGTTCACCACCCATGCCATCGGCGACCACCATCAACGCCGAGAGGCGCGACGGGTGGTTTTCCTGTGGGTCGGCAACGAACACCGCATACGAATCTTCGTTGCGTCGCCGTCGTCTCCCGACATCGGTCGCGGCGCCGACTTCCAGGCTATAAATGAACAAAATTCTGTGCCTCCGCCAAATTCGGCTCAGTGTGCCGGCTCGCCCCAGCGAAGTCAAGGCAGGGCGAACAACCGCCCTCCGGTGCAGAGAATTTCGACGAAACGCCGACCGTCGAGGTAGCAATCGACGGTCGGCGTTTCGTTCAGGGCGCCGCGAAGACGCGACGTTCGAAGGTGGCACGATGCTCGAACGTCTTGCTCTTTCCCGTACGGTACGCGAAGAGACGGTAGGCGCGGACCATCTCGACATGCACCTCGTCTTGCTGGGCGTCGGGATGCAAGATCTTGAGGTAGGAGCTACATACGACGAATCCGTCGCTGCACTGTGGCTCGTGCGCGAAACGCGGGCTTTCGACGGACTCACCCTCGGCTGGCTCTTCGTTCCAGGCCTGCGTCGCCCCGAGCGGTGGCCACGGCTCGAATCCGGCCGGATGCGAAAACCCCCGGGTCGTCGTCTCGTCCCAGCCTTCGGGCAGGTAGTAGCCCGTGAAGATCTTGAAGCTCCGCTTGCCGCCGTTACGCGCGATCAACTCGACGAGCCGATTGCCGAGCCGTGGCCGCAGCGACGTCCACAAATCGGCATCGAGCTCACGTAGCTCGAGGTCACCGAGCGAGCTCCACCGTTCGATCAAACGCCCTTCCAACGTCCGCTGCTCGCACACACCCGCGACCACGACTTCCCGGGTCTCGGCGCGCGATCGACGTCCTTTGTAGCGTTTCAGCCACAGCTGGCGAAAGGCACGGCAGGTCACGGTGAAGCTCGGCGTCGTGATGGTAGCGCCATGGATCAAGCCGTCTCGCTGGACCAAACAGTCGACGTGTCCCGGTCGGTCGACACAGCGATTGCGTGGTGGGAAAGCGATGGTCGTAGATGGCAAACTGGCCAGGGAGGTGAACGCCACCGGCGACAGGGCTTTCACCGGCGACAGGGCTTTCACCGGCGACAGGGCTTTCACCGGCGACGGGGCTTTCACCGGAGACGACACCGCCACCGGCGCCGGGATCGGTGGCGGCGAGCCCCAACCGAAAAGAAGAGAGAGGGTGACGAAGAGAGGCGCCATCACGTGCTCTCCCACTCGAACGATTCGATCCGCAGCTCGGTTCGAATCACCTCGAGACTCTGCTTACGCCGGAAGAAGCCGCCGCGTTCTTTTTCTTTGTAAATCTCGACGACCCGTCGAAACACGTCTTGACGTTCACCCTCGGCGCGCATCGCGTCGAGATAGGGACGGAAGGCGGTGCGGATATTCGATGCCGTCGCGGCTTCGGCGCTGGCCGATGCCGG
>JBCDBH010000512.1:0-3424 GCA_039184055.1 Acidobacteriota bacterium | reverse complement strand
GCGGAGCCCAACTCATGTATCTGCACAACTGCTCGGCCGCGAGACGTCTCTCCGATTGACATTCACACACTAGACAAAACTGACTAACCAGAATATCTGATTTATCATATAAGTCAGATTCCGAAACTCCCAATGAGCCTCCCCCACCCTGCGACCCCGACGCAGGCGAGATCTGTGTCGACGACATCATCGGCGACATCGACGTCTGCGATTTCATTCCCGAAGCATGTGTGGGTCAGGTGTTGTGGACACGGGAGATCTGTGTCACCCGTACGTTGACGGGACCGGATTTCACGATAACGGACATCAGCTGTACGACGATCTCGGCGGATCCGATACGCATCATCGATCCGGACAATCCACCACCGGTGCTCTCGGGGCTCGGACCTCGGGTCGATCTCATGTCGCCTTTGGACGGTGAGGTGGTGAGCGGCACGTTGACGGTCGAGGGTTCGACGGCGTCGCCGAACGGGGTGTACAACGTGGTGGCGTGGGTGGATGGGCAGGTGGTGGATTCGTTCGTGACGCAGCTGCCGGCGTCGTCGTCTGGCTGTACGCATCCACAGGGAAATGACCCGGGCTGTCCGTATATCGGTTTTCGAGCGTCGATCGATACGACCCAGCTTGCCAATGGCACGCATGAGCTGGTGTTGGTCGCGACGGATGAGCGGAATTATCCGCTCCTGACCGCGATGAAGCGAACCTTCTCGGTCGACAACGGCTGTACGGATACGACCGCGCCGATCGTGACGCCCATCACGCCTGCTCCCGGCTCGTTGGTTGCCGGGCAGGTGCCGATCGAAGTGGCGGTGGATGAAGACAGCGACGTCGACCGGATGCGGATCTTTGTCGATGGCCAGATGCTCGCGCTGCTCCATCAGCCGCCGTGGAGAACGACCTGGGATGCCTCCGGCGCGGCTCCGGGTAGCACAAACGAGATTCTGGTGCGGGCGCTCGATGGCTGCAACAACGTCGAGCCGCTTCGTTGGACGGTCGAGATTCACCAAGAGCCACCACCGGATCCCTGTACCTCGGACGCCACGCCACCCTCGCTGACCTTCACCTCGCCGAGCCCGGGTACTTCGACCAGCGGTCCGGTTGCACTCGCCGCGACCGCATCGGACGCCAACGGCGTGGCACGGGTCGATTTCCACGTCGATGGCGTGCTGCTACAGAGCGACACGAGCGTGCCGTACACCACGACCTGGGATCCTTCGACCTCCCCATCGGGTAGCTACGTGCTCGAAGCGCGCGCCACCGATACCTGTGGCAACACCACGAGTCGGTTCGTGACCGTCTCCGTGGCTCCTTCACCGATCGGCTGGCTCGACACGCCGCGGCACAACCAGGTGCTATCGGGACTGGCCGCGCCGATCGCTGGCTGGGCGCTCGGTGACGGCGGCCTCGACTCGCTATGGATGTCGATCGACGGTCAGCTCCCGCTCACTCACATCGGTAGCTTCAGCAGGGGAGCGCATCGCCCGGGCGCCTGCACCACCTATCCCTACATCGTCGATCCGGACTGCCCTCAGGTCGGGATCACCGGCAGCTTCGACACCACGCGTCTCACCAATGGCGTGCACACCTTGCGGATGTCGATGACCGCCAACAACGGCTTATCGAACGTCTTCACCCGCACTTTCCGGGTCGACAACCCCGCGCCACGCGGCTGGGTCCACGTACCGGGCCACAACCAGACCCTCGCCGGAACCGGCGTCATCGTCTACGGCTGGGCCCTCGGCGCCGGGGGTCTCGACAACCTCAGCGTCAGCATCGACGGCACCCTGATCGCCGTCACCTTCCACCTCGCCTGGGCCGGCGCCTGCGCCGCCAACCCCGACATGCCCGATCCCGACTGCCCACTCGTCGGCTGGTCGGGCACCCTCGACACGACGACTTTCACAAACGGACCCCACACCATGACCCTTACCGGTCGGGATGCGTCGGGGAGGTGGCTGAGCTTCGAGCGATCGTTTGTGATCGAGAATCTTTGAGTCTGTCGATGAGGCGCCAGCTCGATGAGCTCGCGGCAATCAAACTCATCGTTGGAGGGCTGAATTCTCCAACTTGAGAATCTCCATTTCTCAAATCTGAAATCAGCCCTCGGCTGGCGGCGGGTCGGGCAGCATCGCGAACGCCCGATGATCGAGGTCGCCACCGGCCAGCACCATGGCATAGAGAAACGGACCGAAGGCCGTCCCCTTGCGACCGTTGATCAACACCATGGGCGTGCCACGAATGTCGTGACGGGTCGCCCAGGCGATGTCGTCGAGCAGGATGGCCGCGGTCGCCGGCGCGGCGAGGCAGCTTTCGAGATTCGTCACGACCGGCGAGGCGATCTGCATGACGTCGGCGGGCACGAGACCCTGTTGTTTGGCGTAAATCGCTCCGACGAGCTGGCCACGGGTGGCGTCGTCGAGACTCTCGGCGCAGATCTCGGCGCGGGCCGCGGTGCAGCTGGCACTTTCTTCCGAACCGTGCGCTTGGAGATTCGCATTGCAGTTACCGTCGAGAGGATAGTGCCGCGCCTCGAGACTGAAGTTGGCGCCACCAGGAAGCCCTCGGATGACGTCGAGATCACGATGCAAACCCGCGCAATGCGAGCAGCGTGCGTCGGTGAAGGTGGTGATCCGCACCGGCGCATCGTCTTCATAGAGCAAGGCGCGTGGTGGCTCGACGGGCACCGGTGTCGCGGTACGCATCACCTCGAGGCTACGGGACACGAGCTGTGCCGCTTCGAGCTCGAGACTGGCGAGAAATTGGATCAGCTGTTGATCACGCTCCGGATCGTTCGAGGTTGCGTCGGAGGCCTCACCCAACACGTCTCCCGAAACTGCCGTAAAGCTCGCGTCGGCGAGCGCCGACGTCGACATCGGGGTGTTGCGACCGGGAATCAGCAGCATCAAGAAGACCGCTGCGGTGGCGCCGGCGGCGAGCGCGGTGCCATGAACATAGCTCGACCCGGGTGTCTTCCGACGATCACGCACGAAATCGAAGAGCGCCACCACCACCCAGGCGAGCACGAAGATATAGGTGACGATGCAGCTGCCACAGAGTGCGTTGGCGGCGACGCTGGCGGCGACCAGGACACCGAGACTGGCGATACCGGCCGAAGCGATGACCAACGACGCGGTGCGCAACGCCATCGACACCTTGTCGTCACGATCGCGGAAGCTCCGCAAGGCGGTAACGAGCAAGGCCGCGCCACCCCACACCACACCCCAGGCGGCCACCGGCAAGCCGGTCACGCGCTGGATCCAACTGGCGAACGCACCGTCCCACAAGGCGTCACAACCGCCCCCGAAGGCACAGAAGGCTTCCCCACCCTGGCGTGCGTCGATGAGCTCGAGCCACAAATAAGCCGACCACGCGGCGGCCGCCGCCGCCAAGACGAGTAGCGTCAGCCGACGGCTGACGCTCCCGG
>JBCDBH010000511.1:0-3429 GCA_039184055.1 Acidobacteriota bacterium | reverse complement strand
GTCGGGCCGCGGGCCGAAGCGGCCATGGCTCTCGTGGACCTGCTCACCCTCGGCTATCAGAATCGTGCTCGTGGATCCGCGGCCGATCTCGCGCGACGCATGCTCACGGCGATCCAGGCCGACCAGACGTTTGCCGATGAAGTGAAAGTCGCGGCGGCGATCTATCTCGAGACTCGTGCCTACGCTCGCGCCCTACAACTTCGCGACGCCGTCATCGAGCATGTGCATCCGGGGCTCTTTCCTCGCGCGGCGGTCGCCTTAGATCGCGCGTAAGAGCGGTTTGACGATTGAGCGCGACTTGGCCTGGATCGGCCTACCAACCCTCACGTTCGATCAGTCGTTCGATATGGGCCAGATGGTGTCGGCCGTGCCAGGCGTAGAGACCGATGTTGGCGCCGAGTCGGATCGGACCGCTTTCGGGATGGACCATTTCCCGGTCGAGATCGTCTTCGGTGAGGTTGCGGAGCAGAAAGCACCACCGCTGATGAAGGGCGTCGAGCAGATCGAGCGAATAGCGCACCGGGAGCTCGTGCGAATCGGGAAGCTCCGCCCAGCGATCTTCGAAATAGGCCTTGATCGTGGGGCGTTCTTCGGTGAGTGCCCATTTGAAACGAATATAGCTGTTGATGTGACTGTCGGGGAGATGGTGCACCAATTGCCGCACCGTCCAGCCATCGGGTCGGTACGGCGTGTCGAGCTGGGCGTCGGTGAGCGGGGTCACGGCCGCGCGCAGAGCGTTGGGGAGATCTTCGATCTCGTCGATCCACACGTCGGTATGGTCGGTCGAGATGTCGGCGGGAGGCTCGTAGCCGCCGATCGGGTAGCGGAGCTCGGTGGTCATGAGAGGAGCCTATGAGTGAACGGGCGATGGGTCAAACTCATCGCCGGGCTCCGTCGAGTCCATGATTCCAGCGTCAGGGCGCCAGGATGAGCGTCCCGCCCGCTGAGAGAAAGCCGCGATCGCAGCGTGTGTTCTCGCTCTCGAGCCAGCTTCTGGATTCGAGGGCCAGGCTGATATCTCGTGGGCCGAGACAAACGCGGTACTCACCCTGAGCCAAGCGTGGATAGACCAGGCGCTGTCCCTTTTCCCATGAGACGACACCGTGTGCCCGGGCCCATTGGGTAAGTGATGCAGAAGAGAGCTCGACACCGTCTTGCCATACGACACCGATGATCCGGTCGGTGGCTTCCGGCAGCTCGATTTCGAGCGTGCCGCCTTCATCGGACACGTAGAACGTAACGGGCGATTGGTCGACGGCGAAGGTAAAGGCCTTGAGGGGAAAGCCTGGAGGGCTCACGATGGCTTTGATCGTCGATGATGACGTGCCGACACGGGCGCGAAAGGTGCCGTCGGGCGCGGTCTTGGCCTGGTCGCCCGTGCCGCCGCCTAGAGGTGACAACGCGATGGTCGCGCCGGCCACGGGGCCTCGATAGGACTGGACACGACCGCTTATCGGTACGGCGTCGCGAAGCTCGATCTCGATCGGGCCGATCGGGGTGTTCTCGATCACCTGTACCGCGGTGTGGTCGCTCGCTCGATCTCCGGGTCCGGTGGCCCAGAAGAGGTTGATGCCCACGGGTAGCGCGCGTACCGAGAAGGAGCCATCGTCGTCGAGAAAGACCATCGTCGCGCCGTGGTCGTCGAAGGCCATGACCTCGGCGATCGTCGCACGCACACCGTTTTCGTCCACGACATGACCGAATACGTAGGTATCCGGAAGCTCGATCTCGACCTCGGCTTCGTCTTTACGGTTGGCGCGCACGTCTGTGATGACGTGGGCGTAGATATCCTGGCGAGGCGCGTCCACCAGCACGCGCCATTCTCCGTCTCGGGGCAGCCAGCCCGCGAATTCACCATCCTCGTTACTCTCGAACGAAACATGAGTCGGTCCGAATCGGCCACCGAAGGTCACCGTGCCTTCGATCGGCTCTTCGCCGAGCATCACCTCGCCGGTGATCTGAATCAAATCCAGCTCGATCCGTCGTGACGCATCGGTCTCGCTGAGAATCGCTACCTCGCTTTCGAAAACAAAGGGGTTGCCGACCG
This sequence comes from Acidobacteriota bacterium, assembly GCA_039184055.1. GTDB lineage: Bacteria > Acidobacteriota > Thermoanaerobaculia > Multivoradales > J023 > JBCDBH01. The sequence goes on along the minus strand of JBCDBH010000511.1, from coordinate 1,382 downwards.
AATCGTCGACCACGAGCAGAAAGCGTCCCGGCGCTTGGTTCTCGATCGTGGCGATCCCGTCCGTGGAGGCTGGTCGATCAAAGACTGGATCACCTTCGTACCCACCCGATTCGTTGAGTCGCTGGACTCTGAGGCGCCATGGTTCGCCTCGCCAGTCTCGCGCGGGTTCGAGGATCAATTCGATGGTGATCGGGGGGCGCATCACGATTGACGCCCGCATCAGCGTCTCGCCATCGGGCCAGACCTCGATCGGAGACACGGTGCTCGGGGCAAGACCGTCGCGCTCAGCGGTCACGACATAGGTCCCGGCGGTGACACCGGCGAGTTGAAAGAAACCATCCTCGTCGACTCGCACGCGGGTCGCCGTGTAGCGCAGACGTTGCGCCAAGTCGCCGTACAGCTGACCCGGCGCGAGCCAGGGCGCGAGGGATACGGAGATCGGAGCCGAGCTCTCTGGGCCGTCGACCTCGACCCAGCCGGCGAGGGAGGCTCCCTTCACCAAGGCGAAGGTGCCGAGATCGAGCTTTTTCCTGGGAGCCACGGGCACCTGCCACTTGTAGTGAGGTACGAAATCACCGGCTCGCAGGGCGAGATCCATGGAGCCAGCCGGTACTGAGCATGCGAAGTGGCCGTGTTCGTCGACGGGGCAGTCGGCGGCTTCGGTGACGATCTCACGATCGCTTCCCGGTGGCGCGATGACCCGTATGCTGATGTGCTCGGGAAGGGTCGCGTCTCGGCCGACGGTCAGCTTGCCGGTGACGGTACCGGCCGGCTCGAGCTGGATCTTTCGTGCGAGTTTGCTGTCTTCGCTACGCAACGTCACGCGCTGCGTGGGTGACCACCAGCCATCGAGTCGGGCGGTGAGAGTCCAGGAAGATGGCGCGGGCAGCTTCAACTCGAGCACGCCGGTGGCCGGAATCTCGACAATGAGCGGCTCGAGATCACGACGGAGAACCGGTTCCAGGATCACGTGACCCGAGGAAAGCTCGGCTTCGCCGTTGGTATAGACAGTGAGCTGCAGCCCGGCTTCCGGCTGTTGGACAGCCGAGAGCGAGCTTGCGACGACAAGAAGTAGAAGGAACCGCACGTTAATAGAGGATGGTCTCGCAGGAGAAACACATCGCCGGGCACAGGGTACCGTTTGGGATGGTGCAGCTTGTGCTTCCACCACTTCCGCCGCTTCCGCCACCACCGCCAGCATCGACATTGAAGCAGGGCGTACCGTAAAGGTGGCAGTGCGACGAGAGTGGGTTGGGCGTGAAGACCGTGCAGTAGGTCGATCCGTGTTCTTCATGTCCCACGAAGCTGCAGTATTGGAGCACGAGGAACGGGATGTCGAGTTGTTGTTTACATTCGTAGCAACCCATGTACGTCTGCGCCTC
>JBCDBH010000510.1:0-3448 GCA_039184055.1 Acidobacteriota bacterium | reverse complement strand
GATCGGCTCGTCACGCACGTGGCGACGGGACGCGGCAACTGTCTGAGCGAAGCGAGTACACCGCGCCCCGGCGGCTCGTGCGTGCCGAGCCGAAAAGCGCCGATGGCAGGCCCAGCGAAGGCCACCTCAGGAACAACGCCGGAGCCGAGAAGCAACGAATCTCTCAAGCCGCATCCGGTGATACGTTAGCCGCCAAAGGAGATGCTGATGTCGCGAAGTCGTGTGCTGGTTGGAGTTGTCGCTGTTTTTCTGTTGGTTTCGGGGGCGTTGTGGGCGGCGCCGGAACTTCCCGACGGGTATTTGGATGTTCTGGAGGCTCGTCATATCGGCCCGGTGGGCAATCGGGTGTCGGCGGTGTCGGGGATTGCGGGTGATCCGCTGACGATTTTTCTTGGCGCGGCTTCGGGCGGGGTGTGGAAGAGCACGAATGGCGGGGTGTCGTGGAAGCCGGTGTTCGATGATCAGGATGTGAGCTCGATCGGGTCGATTACGGTGGCGCCTTCGGATCGCAATGTGGTGTGGGTGGGCACCGGGGAGACGTGGATCCGATCGAATATTTCGATCGGCAATGGCATCTACCGGTCGACGGATGGCGGCGAGTCGTGGACGCATCTCGGGCTCGAGGAGTCGGGGCGGATCGGCCGGATCGCGGTGGATCCGCATGATGCGGATACGGCGTTCGCGGCGGCGTTGGGGCATGTGTATGGGCCACAGAAGGTGCGAGGCCTGTGGAAGACGACGGATGGCGGCGCGAATTGGCGGCAGGTGCTCTTTGTCGATGAGGAGACGGGGGCGATCGATGTGGTGATCGATCCGTCGAATCCACGCAATGTTTATGCGGCGATGTGGACGATCGAGGTGACGCCGTGGAGTCGGAAGTCGGGTGGTCCGGGGAGTGGAATTTGGAAGTCGACGGACGGCGGTGAGACGTTTACTCGGCTGGAAGGCAGCGGCTTGCCGTCTGGGTTGTTGGGCAAGATCGGTTTGGCCATCGCGCCGTCGGAGCCGTCACGGATCTATGCGCTGATCGAGACGAGCTCGAATCCGGATTTCGAGCCGGTGGAGACGTTTCAGGGCGTGCTGTGGCGCTCGGACGACGCCGGGGGCTCGTGGCGGATGGTGAGCTGGGACAACAATCTCACCCAGCGTCCGCTTTATTACACCCGCGCGGTGGTGGCGCCGGACAATCCGCACGAGCTCTATTTCGCGGCGGTGGCGTTGTGGAAGTCGATCGATGGTGGCGCGACGAAGGAAGGCGTGGTGTTCGGCGGCGATTTTCACGATATCTGGATCGATCCGCTCAACGGCGACCGGATTCTCGCCGCGCACGATCAGGGGCTTCAGATTTCGCACGATCGCGGCGAGTCGTTTTTTCGACCGCAGCTGCCGATCGCACAGATGTACCACGTCGCGGTGGACGATGAGGTGCCGTATTTTGTGTACGGCAATCGCCAGGATGGCATGACCTATCGTGGGCCGAGCAATACCCGGAGCTGGGGACCGATTCCGATTGGCGCGTGGAGCTCGGTCGGGGGTTGCGAGGTGGGCTTTACGGTGCCGACTCCGGGGGCGTCGCACATCGTGTGGAGCGGCTGCTACGACGGGATTTTGGAGCGCTACGACCATCGCACCCGGCAGGCGCGCAATGTGATGGTGTGGCCGGATGCGATCGAGTCGATCGCGGCGGAGAAGCTGAAGTATCGGTTCCAGTGGACGTTTCCACTGGCGATTTCACCGCATAGCTCGGGCACGGTCTATGTGGGAAGTCAGTACGTGCATCGCTCGACCACCGGTGGGCAGTCGTGGGAGGTGATCAGCCCGGATCTGACTTCGAACGATCCGGACAAGCAACGACGCACGGGTGGTTTGACGCTCGATGACGCCGGGCCGACGATTTATCCGACGGTGTTCGCGATCGCCGAGTCGCCACGCACGATGGGGGAGATCTGGGCCGGTACGCAGGACGGGCGGGTGCACGTGACGCGGGATAACGGTGAGACGTGGACGGACGTGTCGCCACCCGCCGAGCCGTGGGGCACGGTGTCGAATATCGAGCCGTCCCGTCATACCGACAATGTCGTGTACCTCACGATCGATCGTCACCAGCTCGGCGATACCCAACCGTGGGTCTTCAAGACCGCCGACGGTGGGGCGAGCTGGACGCGGATCGACGCGGGGATTCCACGGGATACGTTCTCCTACACCCATGTCGTACGCGAAGATCCGGTGCGTCCGGGGCTGCTGTACGTCGGTACGGAGAACGCGATTCACGTGTCGTTCGACGATGGCGCGAGCTGGCGTGAGCTCGACGTGATTCCACCGGCGCCGGTACATTGGCTCGAGATCCAGCCGCATTTCAACGACTTGGTGGTCGGAACCTACGGTCGTGGCTTTTGGATTCTCGACGACATCACACCGCTGCAACAGCTCGATCAGGCGGTGCTCGACACCCCGGTGCATCTCTTCGCGCCGCGACCGGCGTATCGTTTCCGCACCGTCGAAGCGGCGGTGCAGCAGCCCGGTGATCCAGCGGCGGGGCAGAACCCCGAGTACGGCGCGACGCTTCACGTGCACATCGCCACCGATCTCGACGAGGCGCCGACGGTGGAGATTCTCGACCCGACGGGTGAGGTGGCGCGGACGCTCGACAACGTGCCGTCGACCGCGGGTCTACACCGTTTGAACTGGAATCTCTACGGTGAGGCGCCCACCGAAGTGGTGCTGCGCGTGCCACCGGAGTTGCATCCGTTTATCGGCAAGGGTGAGGAACGGGATCTGAGCGATGGTGGTGGGTTCCGTTTGCTCGAGCCGCCCGGGTCCTACACCGTGCGCGTCACCGTGAAGAACGAGGACGACGGCGAGACGGTGATCGAGCAAAAGCTCGACGTGGTGAAGGATCCGCATTCGGCGGGCACGCTCGCCGATATCGCGGCCCAGCGTGACCTGATGAAGCGGCTGTGGGATCTCTCCGATCGTGCAGCCACGATCATCAATGAGATCGAGGTGTACCGCCTACAGATCGACCAGCTCGAGGCACGGCTCGGTGATCGTGAGTCGGCGACGGAGGTGCTCGAAGCGGTGACCACGCTCGACGAGGAGCTCAAGGAAATCGAGTCGCTCTTCTTCGATCTTCGTCTCACCGGGGCGTGGCAAGACACCCTGCGCTGGGAGCGTCGGCTCTACGCGCGGATCAGCTATCTCGCCGGCTATAGCAGCGGCAGTGATTTCGGTCCGACCGATTCACAGCTCCAGGTCGCGGCGCTGTTGACCGACGAGCTGGTCGACGTCGAGCGCCGCTTCGACGAGACACGCGGCAAGGTGAGCACGCTCAACGAGCAATTGGTCGCGGCGGGTTTGGGTGGCTTGGTGGCGCCTGCGGCGGAAGCTGAAGAGGATGAATCGGAAGACACACCCACTCGCTGACCCTTGACTATCTCGCCGTCTAGAG